>JAFCCH010000047.1 GCA_017610265.1 Nitrososphaerota archaeon | reverse complement strand
TAATGTCGAACAAAAGGAGGCTAAAAAAAATGAAGAAATGCAATGCACAGTGTGAAGTCTACAGTAGAGTAGTTGGATACCTAAGGCCGGTTCAAAGCTGGAACTTGGGAAAGAAAGAAGAGTTTAAGGAAAGAAAAGCATACAGTACAAAAAAAGCCCTGGCAAAATGGGATTAATTGCCGGGGAGGTGTTTCTTTTTGCTTGTTTTTAAGGGATTGCAGAAAACTACCTTAGTTGACTTTCCTGGAAAGGTTGCGTCAACTCTTTTTCTGCCAAAATGCAATTTCAAATGCCCTTTCTGTTACAACAAACAGCTTGTCTTTGATAAAGATACTGGCTTTGAATTGTCAGAGGAAGACGCGTTTAAGTTTTTTGAGGAAAGAAAAGGTTTTATTGACGGAATTTGTCTCACTGGAGGAGAACCATTGCTTCATCCAGGCGTTGTTTCTTTTTGTAAAAAAGTTAAAGAAACAGGTTTGCTTGTAAAGCTTGACACCAATGGCTCTAATCCAAAACTTTTGAAGGAATTGCTTGAAAAAAATCTTTTGGATTACGTTGCAATGGACATAAAGGGAGCATTGTACAATTATGAGGTTGCAATTGGAACAAGCATTGATCTTTCCCTAATTGAGGAAAGCGTAGACCTTTTAAAAAATGGAAAAATCGATTATGAATTCAGAATGACTGTTGTGCCCGGCATTCACTCAGAACAAGATTTCATTTCAATTGGAGAATGGCTTAAGGGAAGCAAGTCTTTTTTCCTACAGCAGTTTAATTCAGATGTTCCATTACTTGACCAGGGCCTTGAGGGGACAAAACCTTTTGCAGCCGAAAAATTAAGGAATTTTGCAAAAATCCTTCAGCCTTTCTTTGAAGAAGTGGCTGTAAGGGGGCTTTAAAAGGCTTTTTGCTTTCTTTTTGGTATTATGACTGAAAAGATTTCAAAGGATACAACCTTGGGCGGAGTAATCCAAAAATACCCCGAGGTAGTGCCAATAATGCTCAAATACGACCTTCACTGTGTTGGCTGCCATGTGGCTGCTTACGAAACACTTGAACAGGGTGCATTAGGGCATGGCATGGACAAAATAACATTTGAGAAAATGCTTGCTGAAATGAATCAGGAAGCTGAAAAAAAAGAACCAGTAGCTGAAAAAGAAGAACCAATAGCTGAAAAAAAGAGGTGATTTTCTTGACTGAAATACCGTATGTAGATGCAAAAAAATGCACGGGCTGCAAAACCTGCACACAGGTCTGTCCGACAAATGTTTTTGAAATGGAAAACAATAAGTCGGTTGTAAAGCGACCAGATGATTGCATTCAATGCAGAGCCTGCGAAGCAAGTTGTCCTGCGAAGGCAATTGTTGTAAAATAATTTTTACAAGGAAAAACTGATTTAGATGACAAAGATTTCTTTTACTGGCCTCGGAGGTTGCAATGAAGTTGGACGAAGCAGTTTTCTCCTGGATTTTGGAGAAAAGATTGTTCTCGACCGCGGTCTAAAGCTTACTCCCGACGGTTCAGAGCATCCTTTGCCTGTTGAAACCAATTTGGACGCGGTTGTTCTAAGTCATGCTCACCTTGACCACACAGGCGCCTTGCCCGACTTGTTTGTCAACTCAAGCATTTTAACATATATGACTCTTCCAACCCTTGAGCTTAGCAAAATTCTTTGGTTTGACACTCTGAAAATTGCCGGTTATGAAGGGATTGACAGTGCTTTTTCAAAGGAAGAGATTGAGGACGCCACCAAGTTCACTTTTCCTGTTGACTACAAGAGAACTTTGCACATTACTCAAAATTGTGCAATGCAGTTTTTTGACGCAGGCCATATTCTGGGGTCTGCAATGCCAAAGTTTACAATGGGAGACAAGTCTTTACTTTACACCGGTGATTTTAAGGTTGAGGAAACAAGGCTTTTCAAGGGAGCCGACTTAAACGTTGGGCCAATTGATTACCTTGCAATTGAATCAACTTACGGTGACCGAAACCACGCTCCAAGAGCAGAGTGTGAACAAATTTTTATTGAAGAGGTTCAGGAAACTCTTGACCGGGGCGGAACGGCTTTGGTGCCTGCCTTTGCGGTTGGAAGAAGCCAGGAAATAATTGATGTTTTGCACGAGCACAAAATAAATGCTCCAATTTACCTTGACGGAATGGGTCAAAGGGTTGCAGCCGTAACCACAAAGTTTCCAAAATTTCTAAAGAATCCAAGGTCTTTAAAGAAGGCTTTGGACAAAACCATTTGGGTTAGAAACAATTCTGACAGGAAAAAGGCGGTTGACCAGCCAAGTGTTATTGTTACCACTGCCGGAATGCTGCAGGGAGGTCCTGCCCTAAATTACTTGAAGAGAATTTACAAGGATGAAAGAAGCAATGTTTTCCTAACAGGTTTCCAGGTTGAAGAAACTCCTGGAAGAATATTAATGGAAACCAATAAGATTGAGATAGACGGTAAAGTATACAATGTAAAGGGAAAGGTTGAGAAGTTTGACTTTTCAGCCCATGCCTCGCAATCAGAAATGATGAGGGCAATAACCAAATGGCAGCCTGAAAAGATTCTACTGGTGCACGGTGATCCAGAGGTAATAAAGATTTTTGGCAAAAAGATTTACGCAGAAACAGGTATTGAAGTAATCGTGCCTGAAGCAGGGAAGAAAATTGAATTGAGTGAATGAAATGGGTTTTGCAGGGCTTTTAATTGACAGTTTTATTTTGCTTAAAAGATGTCCTCGTTTTTTCATTCCAAAAATTTTGATTGCATTCTTTTTCTTTCCAATTTTCATTCTTCTACCCTATTATTTGCTTGAGGTAAACATAATGTCTCCGCAGGACATTGCGCGCGTGCAGGCCCAGCAGCTTATAACAGTAATGCTGAACCTTATTTTTATTCTTGTTTACACTTTCCTTGTTTATGTAATTGATTCATTTATCGTAAACCCAATGTACCCTGTTCTTGTACAGCAATATTACAAGGCAAGGGAAATAAATTTCAGCAAGGCATTTCTTTCGGTAATCAGGCGCTTTGGAACAATTTTTCCTGCAGTGCTTGCAGTTGCAGTTCTTGTCTTTGTGGCAATGTTTCCCTTCCTGTTCATAATGATTTCAGCCGTTCTTTTGGAGAACGATTTCCTTTTCTTTATTGCAATAATTACTGCGTTCCTCTCAATTTTCATTGTCTTTATTCTTTTCTACCTGCTTTATCCAATTAGCAGCCTTGAAAACTTTGACTTTTTAAAGATTGTAAGGCAGACTGTTAAGGCTTCGCTCAAGCACAAGGGAGACATTGCAAAGGCATTTCTTATCTCCTTTTCAATAAGTGGTGTAAGTTATCTTCTTGGCTTTGTAATTGCTGGAATGAATGACCCAAGCCTTCTGGCTCCAAAAATGGGTGTTTTCTTTATCTTTATTCTTGTAAGAATCCTTATTGCAATCTTTACAACCTATCAATATGTGCTGAATTCAGTGCTTTATTTTGGCCTTGAAAAAGGCGTTTTTCTTGGGAAGTGATTTTCCATGAAGGGTGAAGATTTTTGTCCAATTTGTGGCAAGACAAATGTTCAGTTTGTAAAAGGTTTGTGTAAGGACTGCTTTTTGAAAAAAAACAATCCTGTTGGAATTCCAAAAGAGTTTTCTTTTGAACAATGCAGGTCCTGTTCTAAAATAAGGATTTCGGGAAAAATGCTTCCCTTTGACGAAAAGCTTTTGGCTCAGGCTCTTGAAAGAAAGATTAAAACAACGGGCTTAACTGATGCAAGCAAAACAGTTGTGGTTAATGAAGAGGATGAAGGATTTGTTGCAGAGGTTGTTGTAAAAGGCATGGTTGACAAAATCCCTATGCTTTTTGAGCAATCTGTTCCACTTAAGCAAGTAGTTATTCAGTGTGATCCCTGCATGAGGCTGGCAAGCCAGTATCATGAGGCAATACTTCAGCTTAGGTCAAAAGAAAATGATCCAGCTGTTACGAAAAAGCTTCTTCCAAAATTGATTAAACTTGTTGAACAGCAGAGAAAGGGAAACAGCCTTGCTGTCGTAACAGATGTTTCCAAGAACAGAACAGGCTTTGATTTAAAGGTTGGAAGCAAGAAGGCTGCGCAGATTGCCGCGAGGCAAATGCAAAAAGATTTTGGTGCCGAAACAAAGAGTTCAAGCAAGCTTTTGGGAAATGACAGTTCCGGAGTTGAAAAGCACAGGTTTACCTTTTTGGTGAAAGTTTAACTCTCGTACTTTTTCAGTTCGGCCCTGATTTCGTCAATGCTTTTTTCTGTCACAATCAGTGGAATTTTTTCTGATTCGGCAATTTTTATTGCAACAGGGTCGACGTTTTTTAGGTCAAGATTGCCGTGCAATACGACAATGTTTGGCTTCATATCAGTTGAGAATCGGCCAATCTTTACTGCAATCATTGGACTTCTTCCATTTCCAACAAATCTGAAAATCAATGCGCGATCAGGAGTCTTTCCGTAAATTCTCATATATTCGTGTACAGGAACATCAAGAATTACTTTCATACTGTCAATTAAACTGTAACCATAAATTTGTGTTTCCTTTAATCTTGAAGGGTTTGCAACACATGTTCCTGAAACCCTTTTCATAAATTCCGGACCCTTAACTGCTGAAAAGAATTCGTGTGTTTCAAATGCCTCTGACTCAGGAGTAAAATCTTTTTCAAGCTGCTTTACTACCTTGCCGCCTCTGTCGCGGTCAATTTCAATAAGTGTTTCAACAAATCTTGCAACCACTCCAATGCCAGGGCTTTTTCTTCTGCCGCCCTCGTAATCTGAAATTGTGCTGCTTGTAATTTTCAACTTTGCAGCAAGCTCTGTTTGCGAAATCCCAAAGATTTCGCGCCATTTCTTCATGCTGCCGCCTGGATCCTTGCTTAGGCAAATTTCTCCTGCTACCGTTGTGCTAAGTTTTTCCATCTAACTCCCTAGTGAAAAGAACACAAAACAGCTTTAAAAGGCTTTCGTCAATCGTCTTTTTGAAACAGACTTTTTAAGCTATTTGTCGAAACCGTGTTTTTTTCCAAAAAGCTTTTCTTTCAAAGAAAAAGTTAGTCAAGCATTTCCAGAACTTTTTTCAGTTTGAATTTTGCCCTGTGCGGAAGCTTTGCTTCATCTATTTCAAAGAACAGGCCCTGCATTTCTCTTCTTGTTTCTGCTTCCTGTTGTCTTGCAGCCGCCATCTTTCTCCACCTTTGCTTAAATGCAAGATGCTTTCCTGGAGCAAATTCCCTAATCAGTGTATCGCCAAGCTTAAAGGTTTCCTTCCATTTGAGTTCGCCGCGCCTTTTACTGCTCAAAGCTCTTCGCTCTAACCTTATTTGCTTTGAGGCCTCAATGCTGATTATCTTTTTTCTGACAAGATCATCAATTGCCTGCTGTGCTTTTGGCATGGTTTTCTTTTCCATGATGCCAACGAGTTTTTCAGCGTCTGCCTTGCTTAATCCAAATAATTTTAGGTTGTCTACAATGGTTTTGAGGTCGTGTCCTTCTTCAACCATTCCTTCAACTATTTCAACAAAGCTTGTGTTTTTTGCCATTAGAATGAATTGGTTCAAACCAGTATTTTATTGTTTCGGAAAAAGAGAAAAATTGAAATCGTGTCATCGAGCAACCAATGTTGCGAAGATAGCACAATCTCAGCCGAATTTTCGGCTAGCGGACCGAGAGGGATTCGAACCCTCGACCCCTTCCTTAGGAGGGAAGTGCCCTATCCAACTAGGCTACCGGTCCATTAACAATTTGTTGAAAGGTTAGCTTAAAATGGTAATGTTAACCTCTTTTTTTTCGAAAAAATAGCCTTTTTCAAGTTAAAGCAAGGGTAGTAAAATGGTCAAAACAGCGCCTGTTGCAAGCGGAATTGTGAAATTGTCATCTATTGGAATAAGCTCTGCAAGCATGCCAAAAAGGCTAGCTGCAAGGGCAATTTGCCACTGAAAAAGGAATGAAAGGAAGAAAAAGCTTGCAAGAATGCCTCCAATTGTGCCTTCAAGGGTTTTTTTCCCAACAAGCCTGTGTTTCCCCACAGTTATACCCACAATCGTGCTTGCAGCATCTCCAAAGACTGCTACTCCTAATGCTCCAAGAACAATGTTCTGGTTTTGGCCAAACAAGACCATTGCCATTATTGCTCCTGCAAAGAACAACAATGCTCCCTTGCCAGGCAAATGTTTTTCATAGTCTCTTTCAACCCTTTTTAGAACAGACATTAAGCCCGGAATCTTGAGTCCTTTTTTTATTGCGTAAGAGACTGCCAGGCCTGCGAGAAATAAGACCATTAAAATTTGCAGGCTTAGCTGAACCCCTTTTAATGCAACCAGGGCAATAATCATTGAGCCAAAAACAAAGTGGATAAACTGCCTTCTTGCTTCTGCCTTCATTTAATCACAGCTTTTCGCAGTGAACCATTACATGGTCTTTTTCAAAGGGTTTAAGGTTAACAATTTGTTTTGGAGTAAAGGACTCGCTTAACTTTGCAATTTCTTTTGAGAAAACGTTTGCAACATTGCTGTCTTGGCTAATGCTTTTTGCCTTTATTACAAGCATTCCTGCTGCTCCGGTTTTGAGAAAATATTCTGCGTTCTTCAAAAATATTTGGGCCTGGTTTTGCTGGGCAACGTCTTGAAACAAAACATCAATCGTTTTTCCTTCAAGGTAATCTTTGTAGGTCCATGGCTTGTTTGCGTCTGCAATTATTGGAACAACGTTTTCCCTTTGCTCGCTTATTCCAATAAACTTTCTCATAACCCTTGCGCTTACGTCAACGCCAAAGATTAGTCCTGTTGGTCCAACAATGTCGCTTACATGGCTTATTGTTGTTCCCTCTGCTGCTCCAAGATACAAAACTGTTGAGCCCTCTTTGATTGGCATTACTTCCAATCCGTTTTTGAGGCTTGCTGACAACTTGCTTCTGAACAAGTCCCATTGTCTGTATTCTATTCCTTCCTCTGAAACAAGTTTTTCGCCGTAAACCTTTTCGCCTGGAATAAGGTTTTTTGTAAAGATATTTCCTTTTCTTGTGAAAACGCCTGGGAAAAGTTCTTCCATTTCATCTACTCCAATTGTTTTACTCTGTCTTCCAATTTTTCAAGAATCTTTGTTGCAATATCTTCTTTTTTGCCAAAGTAATCTGCTCTTGCTGCCAAAACAAGTTTTGCGGCAATGCTTCTTGCAACCTTTCCCTTGTGCTTTCCTGGAACTTTTTTGACAAGAGGATGACCGTAGATAAATCCGTATTTTGGCCCCTTGCTTTTTTTGTTCTTCAAGTGCCTGAACAATGCCTTTTCGGCTCCCAAAAGCTGGATGGTTGAAGCAGGCTTCATTGCCAGTTGTTTTAGGCCGCCTGCTGAGGCAAGCAATCTTGCTCCAAGGATTGGGCCTGCAACTTTTGAAAAGTTTGGTGTATATGTTTCCATTTCTTTTTCAAGGTATTCCTGCAATTTCTTTCTTTCCTCTTTTAGCTTTAAAGCATTTGTGGCAAGCTGCTGTATTTCGTGCAATGCTCCTTTTGGAATAGGACTTCCCATTGTGTCCTTTGCTCTTTCTGCAACGGTTTTTACTGTGTCTTCTTCTTCAATAATTTTTAAAAGGGCTTTTTCCGAAAAGTTCTTGCTTTCACCCAAATCCCTCACAAGCGTCAAATATTTTTCGTTGTCTCTTACAAAAGTGTAAAGTTCTGGAAAGTGTGCTCCATACCATTCAATCAGGTTTTCTGCAAGTAGATTGAAGGAATTGTCCAAGTCGCTTAAAACAGAAACACCTCTAATAATGTGAACGTCTTTTTCAGAATATTTTTCCTGAACCTGTCTTTTGGCCTTTCCAATAAGCTGTTTTCTCAAAAAGATCGTTTTGCCATACTTTTTTATAATTCATTACTCTTATTTTTACTGGTCTTTTGCAGTTACTGTTACAATTAAGAAAAATGTTGATGTGCAGGCTTCTTTGGAGGCAAAGACTCTAAAGTATCAGATTAAGCGAGACCTGTCTGGAGACGTTGTCTGGACTAATACAACAAATGTTGGTGTTCTTGCAACCACTATTTTTGCTCCAAACTGGTGGGCTGGTGATACTGCAACCGGTCAAACAGAGGGCTTTAATTTTTTCAAAATGCCAAAGCTCAAAGTATTGGGAGGTGTTTCGGCATTCGGTATGACTTTTGCCATGGCTTCAATATTCGGCGGAAAAGGCCAGTTCTTTTTGAATGGTGTGAAGAAAATGTCAACCAAAAGCATGAGTATTTCTAGTATGTCTTCCTCCGCGGGTCAGCCTGTTTCGTGCTTTGTGAGCACTGTTCAAACTGTTACTCCTGCGCCTGTCAGTCTTTCAACGGCTGGTGCTTCTCCTAATGTTGTTTCTGTGAAAGCTTTCGTCAGCATGATTTCTTATATGGGTAGTTTTGGCGGGGGCCTTTTTAGGGCTTACATGACTGGTCAGGCGCAGAGGAATGACAAGGTAACTGTAATGAAATAACTGCTTTTTTGCTTGGGTAAAAATGCTCAAAAGATCGTTTTGGCATCATTTTTTATAATCCATTACTCTTATTTTTACTGGTTTTTCAGTGACTGTTACAATTAAGAAAAATGTTGATGTGCAGGCTTCTTTGGAGGCAAAAACTCTAAAGTATCAGATTAAGAGGGATTTGTCTGGAGATGTTGTTTGGATTAATACTACTAGCGTGGGCGCTCTTTCAACTATGATCTTAGCTCCAGGTTGGTTTACCACCCTTACAGCAAGCGGTCAAACTGAGGGATTTAATTTTTTTAAGATGCCAAAGCTCAAGGTAAGAGCAGTTGTTTCGGCATTCGCTTCGAATTTTGCTATGGCTACAGCAATGGGTGGAAGAGGTCAGTTCTTTTTGAATGGTGTAAAGAAAATGTCGACAAATTCTGTAAGCACTTTTTGTTCCTCTGTTGGCCCAGGTCCGTTTGTTAGTTGCATTGGAAGCACGGTTAAAACAGTTACTCCTGCGCCTGTTACTCTTTCAGCAGCAGCTGCTTCACCCAACACTGTTTCAGTGAAACTTTATGCCTCTGCAGTTACAGTTATGGCTTCTTTTGGCTCTGCCTATATCAAGGCCTATATGACCGGCCAGGCGCAGAGGAATGACAAAGTAAAAAGATCGTTTTGCCATACTTTTTTATAATTCATTACTCTTATTTTTACTGGTCTTTTGCAGTTACTGTTACAATTAAGAAAAATGTTGATGTGCAGGCTTCTTTGGAGGCAAAAACTCTAAAGTATCAGATTAAGAGGGATTTGTCTGGAGATGTGCAGTGGAGTGCCTGTGCAAGTGTTGGGGCTTTGGCAGTAAGTACATTTACTTCAGGAGCTGCTTCAAATACAGCACAAACTGCCTGTATAAACTTTGTCAAATATCCAAAGCTAAAAATTTATGGAGGTACAAGTTTTACAACCACCTGCACTGTGAAGGGCAAAGCAAAGCTGAATGGAGTAACAATTGCGGGATTGAATGGCACGCTTTCAATTTTAAATACCTCAACTAGTGTGACAACTTTAACTGCTTCAACGCCAACAAAAACTGTGACAGCTGCCTCGCCAAACACTTTCACTGTATGGGTGTCTGGAGAAACTTGGCTTACCTACTCAAACAAGGTCTATTTTACCAAGGCTCCTTCAAGAAATGACCAGTATACTGTCATGAAATAAGGCTTTTCAAAAAGGCTTAAATATGTGGATAATCCCTATTTAATCATGAGAAAAAGAATTGCAAAGGCAGTTGACAGGTTTAAGACAAAAACTGCCAATTTGCGTGGTGCAAAGTCTTTCAAGCCAGGTTACACTGTTTACTATTCTACTGCGCCAAAGTGGACTAACAGAAACAGGCGAATTAGAACAAGTTCTTTCAAAAAGGCCTTGTTTCACGTTGCAAATCCAAGGGTTAGCCTTGGCACAAAGCAGGCAATTGTAAAACAGTGGACAAATCCGTTGAAGAGAAACAATGTGGCAAGCTCTATTACTACTTACAACATAATCTTTGGCCAGGAAGCAATTAAGCTGCTTCAAATGGCTCTTTCAGGAAAGGCAAACAAGCAAAAGCTCAAGACAGAAATGAACAAGGTAATGGCTGCAAACCTGAAAAAGCTCCGTAAGTCAATGCACTAATTTTAATAACGAAAAAATGCTTTTTTTTTGCTTTGAGTTAATCCTTTTATATTCTTCTAACTTCTTTCTTACAGGGATTTTCAATGACTGTTACAATTAAGAAAAATGTTGATGTGCAGGCTTCCTTGGAGACCAAACAGCTAAAGTACTAGGTAAAGCGAAACTTGTCTGGTGACATGGTGTGGAGAAACTGCACTTTTGGAAACCTTCAGGTTTGGGGCTATAGTTTGACCCTTCCTAAGACAGTTACTGCTACAACAGGTGGCTTTAATTGGGTGAAGATTCCAGACCTTTATGTCTATGGTTATTCGGCGGGCTCATTGCCTTATGCAAAAGCTGTTTTTAAAATAAATGGGGTTGCAAAGGTCAGTGGTAGTGTCAGTGCAACAGGAACCTATTCCACTACAACCACAATTGCGCCTGCAACTAGGTCGCAGTCAATTGTTGCATCCTCTTCCAACGATGTGGCGCTCTACCTGTCTACAGGTTCTACTTATGGCAGGGCAAAGTTAAACACTGCAATGCAGATAAACGACCAGTACACTGTAATGAAATAAGCCCTTTTTTTCCTCTCCCGCAAGCTATAAAAATAATCCCTCATTAATGATATATCATGGCAAAAGAAGAAATTGCAAACCTTGCATTGCGCAGATCATTGTTTTTTCCAAGTGCTGGCATTTACGCAGGTTCTCCCTCTGGATTCTTCGATTTTGGCCCGGACGGAGAAACAATTAGGAGAAAGATAATTAACCTTTGGAGAAAGCAGTTGGTTGAAAAAGAGGGAATGGTTGAAATTTTTGGCTCACAGATTCTGCCAGAAAAAGTCTTCAATGCATCAGGACATTTGCAGAATTTTAATGACCCAATTGTTCAGTGCAGAAAATGCAACAGCCTTCACAGGGCAGACAAACTAATTGAGGCTCATTCAAAGGGCATTGTGCCAGAAAGCCTTAGCACTCCAGAATTTGACAAGCTGATTAAGAAGCATGAAGTAAAATGCCCAAAATGCAAGGGATCTGATTTTTTAGAGGTTAAAAAATTTAACATGATGATGAAGGTTGACATTGGAGCAACAGGGGATGTGTCCTGTTATCTCAGGCCGGAAACATGCCAGACAATCTTTTTGGATTTTCCAAGGCTTTTCAAGACAATGAGGATTCCTTTGCCTCTTGGAATTGCACAGGCAGGAAAGTCTTTTAGAAACGAAATTTCTCCAAGAAATTCTTTGATTAGGGAAAGGGAAATTGGCCAAATGGAAGTTGAAATTTTCTTCAACCCGTTTAAGATTGACGAAATTTCAAACTTCAAAGATGTTGAAAATTACAAGCTAAATTTGATGCTTTTGGGAAAGAAAACAAGCGGAATTTCCTGCAAGGACACTGTTAAGAAAAAGCTTGTTTCAGGAAAGCTTGTTGCATATTACATTGCAAGGCTCCAGCAGCTTTACGAGGCTTTTGGAATTCCTCTTGAAAAAATGAGGTTTAGGGAACTTGACAAAGACGAAAAGGCCTTTTATGCAAAGGAAACCTGGGACTTTGAGGTTGAAACAGACCTTGGCTGGGTTGAGCTTGTTGCATGCAATTACAGAACAGATTATGATTTGAAAGGACATGGAAAAGAGTCAGGTCAAAAGATGACTATAAAAGAGGACGGCAAAGAATTTGTTCCGCATGTCTTTGAACTGTCTGCAGGAATTGACAGAACCTTTTACGTTGCATTGGATCTTGCCTTTAAGAAAGAGAAGCGCGGCCCGGAAGAAAGAATTTATTTAAAGCTTCCAAAAAGAATTGCTCCCTATCTTGTAGCAGTCTTTCCTCTTGTGAAAAAGGATGGCTTGGCAGAAAAGGGAAAGGAAATTTTTAACGAATTAAACAGTTTTAATCTTGATGTTTTCTTTGACGAAAAGGGAAGCATTGGAAAAAGATATGCAAGAGTTGACGAAATTGGTGTTCCCTATGCAATAACTGTTGACTATGATTCTTTGAAGGACAATTCTGTTACTTTGAGAAGTAGGGATTCAATGGAGCAAAAGCGGGTTAAGATTGATGACCTGCCAACTCTTCTTTGGAAGCTTCAGGCAGGAAAAGAGGCTTTTTAGAATGCCTGTTCCGGGAAAGAAACCGGTTAAAAGGCATGTAGCACTTCCTGCTCTTTCTCTTGGTCCAAAAAAGCTCAAGCTTAAGGCAAACCAGCGAATTTTAAAGATTGACAAGGAAAAGTTCTTGTTTGAAAACTGGGGATTTAAGGAAAAGGACAGCAAAAGCATTCACCTCGGAATCCAAAAGTTTTCCGGAGGGGAAGGCAGAGGCGGCTGGCTCGCAATTGGAAGTGCCTATACCTTAAAGCAAAAGATTCCTGGAATTGATGCAAAGAAAGCATGGTCTATTGAAGTCGGAGTAATGGAAAAGGGCATTGATTCCGGAAACAGGGTTTCAAAAATGCTTTTCAACAAGCTATTTGAAAAGGCAAAAAAGGCCAAAGTAAAAACTCTTGTTGTTTCACATTCCATTCCAACAAAGAAACAAAGGGCGCTTCTCACTTCGCTTGGTTTTGAAAGAATTGGGGAAACAGCTGCTTTTGTAAAAAAACTGAACTAGATTCAAAATCTGATTAGATTCCACCAAAGACTGCTTTTATTACAACAGCTGAATTTGTTGCGTAAATAACTCTGAATGCTCCAATGCAGAATTTCAAAGCAGTAATTCTGCTTCCCTGAAAGCCATTTGTTTTTATCTCAACGGCCTTTTCAACAAATTCCATTCTTTGCTTTGGAAGAAGGTCATGCTTTAATTCAAGGTAGAATCGCACATCGTCCAAAAACTTTTGTTTAAAGGTTGTTGCCTCTGCAAACTGTTTCAGCCGTTTTTCCCTTTTTGGAACATTTCCATACAACGCCATGCTTGCAGATTCTATTTCGTAGAACATTGCTTTGGCTGCGTATCCAACAGCCTTTTTGGGGAGAAACAATGCAAGAACTATTGAGGCAAGTGCAATACTTTGCGGCACCCAAACGCTTTTCAGCTTCTCCCAAAGAGTAAACCTTGGCTTTATTTCTTTTCTAATGTCTTTTCCAAAAAGAATCTTTCCCTCTGTCTTCATCTTGTACAAAAGGGTTAACTGGCTTGCAACAAGGATTGCTCCAGGCATCAAGTCAAGTCTTTTTATCATTCCCCTGTTCCAGTCAATGTCTTTTGGTCCAAACACTTCAAACGGTTTGTAGAGCCTTGTTTGCTTTTCAATTGCCTTCAAGGCGTTTTCTAAAAGATTTTTTCCCATTCCGGTTGAACAAACCTTTTTCAATAGCGTGCCGTGTTTTTCATCAAGCTTCCAAAAAAGGTCTTCGGCAAACTTTTCTATTTCTCTAACCTTGCCGTCGCTTTTAACCTGTATAATCAAATCAACGTCGCTTTTTCCCAGAACAAATTCGCCTCTTGCAGCAGAGCCGAACAACAAAACAAAGTCAATATCCTGTCCATAACGTTGCGCAAGCTTTTCAACAAACTCTTTTAGAAAAGCATTTGCCTTTTCCTGACCTTTTGATATTACCTTGTTCTGCATACTTTTTACTTAAGGAAAAGGGCTTAAAAAGCATTTCCCAGACAATTTGTATCATGCTCCGGTAGCTCAGTGGTAGAGCACCTGCTTCGTAAGCAGGGGGTCGAGAGTTCAAATCCCTCTCGGAGCTTGGGTGATTTAAGCATGGCAAATATTGAAATAAAAAAAGGAATTTATTTTGTAGGTGTCAAAGATTCAAAAAGAAAACTTTTTGATTCACTGATTCCGTTACCAAATGGGACCAGTTACAATTCTTATCTTGTTAAGGGTAAGGATAAGAT
>JAFCCH010000046.1 GCA_017610265.1 Nitrososphaerota archaeon | reverse complement strand
TTTTGCTAATTGCTTTTGGTAGCCTTTTTCTTTTTGTCATATAATAATTAGTGTTTGTTTCCTTAATTAATTTTTCTTGCGCCTTATTCTTGAACTGACCTTTTTCACAATGGCCTTTTTTGCCGCATACTTTATGCTGCTAAAAACTTCCTTTCTTTTAATGCCGGCTTCTTTTACCTTCATTCCCTTGCTTGTTTTCCTTACATATGGGCCTGCCCACCTAACATTTTTCTTGTCCTGCAATGCTTTCAAAACACTTCCAGGGCTTACCCTTCCCTTAACCATTAACTTCATGATTCCTGTTCCAATCCTTTGTGGGCTGTGGGCGTCGCTTCCTGCTGTTACAAATGAGGCTTTTTCTCCAAGTTCCATTGGTTTGATGCATCTTTCAAGAATTTCTTTGCCTTTTTTGTCAAGTTTTTCCTTTCCCCTTTTTCCAATTTTGTTTAACCTTGTTCTTTTTCCAATCTTGCTTTTTTCCAAAAAGTCAAACAAGTTCATTGGTCTTTTTACCCAGTTGCTTTTGTAAAAGAAAGAGCTGACATTTCCAAACATTCCGTTGAATACCTCGACTCCAATATTTTCTTTTTGAACAAGGTTGGCAATCTTTTTCTCGCTTGTAACATATGCTGCGCTGTCGTAGCTAAATCCCCATGGATGAGAGATGCTTAGAACAAGGCCTTTGTCGTTTGCGATTTCAATTACCTTTTTTATGCTGACATTCTTTTTCAAAAGCTCTTTTTCTTTGTAGATTGATGCGTTTTTTCCAAAGGCAAGCACATGCCCAATTTTTGTGTTGAGTTCAACGCCCGGAATTAGCACCACGTTCTTTGGCTTTTTTTCAAGCAACAGCCTGTAGGCCTTTTCCGGCTTTTTGTCAGCGTGCTCTGTTGTTGCAACAACATCTAGCTTTCTTGCCTTAACTGCCTTCCAGTAGTCTTTTGTTTTAACCTTCTTTTCAAGTAAATGTGTGTGAAAGTCTGCTGTTACTACTGGCATATGAATGATTAATTCAGAAAACTATTTAAATGAAAAGAAGCGTTATTTGTTTCTATCATGCTTGCAGAATTCGCCCTGGCAATCCTTTTGGTTGCAGTTCACGCCGTTTCAAAGAAATTTGTAAAGACAATTGAAAAATTCCACATTCAGACAATTTCCTTTTCAGCAGGGCTTTTTTTGGGTCTTATTTTTCTTGAACTCCTGCCTGAAACCTTTGCTGGAACAAGGTTTATTGGAGATGCTGTCTTTATTCTAATGGCTGCAGGCTTTGTTTTGTTTCATGTTGGAGAAAAATACTTGTATCAGCATGTTAAAAACAAGGACGAGCTTTTGAAGGATTTGTCTTCGGTTCACGCCGTTGGCTTTTTTGTTGACCATTTTGTTGTGGGAATCATGGTTTTTCTTGTATTCAGCTATGATAATATTTTTGCAAGTTTTATTTTATTTATTCCCTTGCTCTTGCACAGTTTTTCAAGCGCCCTTTCCTTAAACCATTTGGACAAACATTTTCCAAGAAAATCAATTGCAGGTTTCTTAATGCCCCTTGCACCTGTCTTTGGGGTTTCATTTGCTGCCTTTTTGAACCTTAACCCTGTCTTTTACTTTGGGCTTTTGGCTTTTGCAGTTGGGGCAATGCTTTACATTTCAATAAGGGACATGCTTCCAAGAGGAGAGTCTGGCAAGCCTTTTTTGTTCCTTTTAGGTGCTTTGATCAGCATTTTGGCTGTTTTGCTTCCTTCAATGCTTTAATTTCCCTTTCTCCTGCTTTGAATAGTTTTAAATTAAAAAAAACCATTCTATTACCTATAGGTGTTTTATCTTGCTTAACAAGTTTTACGACAAATTCATTTTTGCAAACGGTCTCAAATATAAGAACAACAACTTTTTTCTAATTGACTTGCCTTTTCTTGTTTGCCCTGCAGAGCTTCTTTCAGGCCTGCTTGAAACAAATGACCCTGAATTTGAAAAAAAGATTTATTATGCAATAAAGAAAAGTGTTTCAACAAACTTAATTCCGTCTTTTGGAACAGAATTTGGCTTGAGGGGAAAAAAGCTTGTTGGATTTACTGAAAAGTATTTTGTGGCCTCTGGTTGGGGGGCAATAACCAATGTTGACCTTGACTTTGAAGCACAAAAGGCAATTATAAGTGTTTCAAACAATCCTGTTGCAAGCAGGCTGCGTTCTGCAAAGCATCCCGCCGACCACATTCTCAGAGGTGTCTTTGCAGGAATCTTTTCAAGGATTTTTGAGGAAGACGTTGAATGCGTTGAAAGCCACTGCTGTGCCCTTGGAGAATCAAGCTGTGAATTTGTAATAAAGAAACAGCGAGAGTTTGACTTTTCAAACAAGCATGTAAGGCGCCAGCTTGAACCAGATCTTTAATTTCCATTAGCCTTTCAAAATTGCCAGCTTGAACCAGATCTTTAATTTCCATTAGCCTTTCAAAATTAGGCACTTGCGCTTACTTCATTATTGTTGTCTTGTCGTTTCTTTGCGCGTTTGAAAGCATTTTTGCAGACACCGTGCCAAGAACCATTCCACTACTGGCTTGCCATACTCCCTTGACCTTTATTGTTACATTGTTTGGGCTTGCTGAAGCCAAAGTCAATGATTTTGTTGCACCAACAGGGGTTAGGGTTGCTGTATTTGCCGCTGTGTTTCCGGTTGTACTTGCTGTTGTGGTTGTCACTCCCTTTAGAACACCGTTAACATAAAACTTTGCATAGGCCTGTAAATAAAGAGGGGCTCCCCATGTAGATCCAACAGTTATTTTGGCTTTTGCTTGAATCTTTGGAACCTTAAAAAAATTCCAACCATTGGCTGTTGCCTTTTGGCTTGTTGAACCCGCTGTCCAGGTGCTGTACATTGCTGTGTTCCAATTATTTGTAACCAGATTTCCTATTGTGGCGCAGTTTGCCCACTGTACGTCTCCGGACAAGGTTACAGTCATTTTCCCACCAAATGTGATATTACTAAGGTTTAATTCATTATAAATGTTTTTTTTTGAGAAACAGTGTTTCCAATCATTTCTTACAGAAGTTTCGCAAAAACTTTATTTCCTCTTTTATCAAAGGAATCTTTTCTGCCTCATTGTCAACCTCTATTACAAGCGGTTTCTCCAAGTCAAAAACAGGGCAAACCATTTGTCTAACCCTTTCACTTGACTCAACTACCAGGTTGTGTTCTGCAAATCCCTTTTTTTCTGTTGCATTTAGGTGAATGTAGGAAATTCTGTCCCCCAATTCTGAAATAAATTCGCTTGGGTTTACTCCACTTGCCATGCCGTGGTTTACGTCAAAGCAGAATCCAAGCCAGGGCCTTCTCTTCAAGGCTTTTCCAATCTCTTTTGGTGTCTGCCATCCCTTAGCACTCCTTGTTCCGCCAAGGTTTTCAATGCATACATTTAACCCAACGTTTTTCAGGATTGAAAGGTCTTTTACGTGATTTGGATGAAAATTAACCTGTTTCAAGCCAACCAATCTATCTATTTTCCTGACTTTTTCAAAGATCTTTTCTGTTTGCTTGTTTTTGCCATACCAGGTTCCAATCAGGGGGGCGTGCAATGTGGTAAATTCAAGCTTTTCCAGAAATTTAATTGCCTGTTTGTCTAGCTTTAGGCCAAAAAACTCTTCTTTTGACAAAACACATAGTTCTGCTCCGTCAACAAGCTTTCCAAAGTGTTTTTCCACGAAATGAATCTGGTCAAGCCTGCTTTTTGCTGCGTGCCTGACACTTCCTGTTGAAAGGCTTACTATCATTCAGATAAAATAGTGTTCTTTGTCCTTTAATTCCTTTTTCTTTTGCTCTTTTTTGGAAATAAGAAAAATTTATATAAGAAAAAGGGCTTATTATAGTTGGTGAATTATTATGGAAAGGACGAAATTTGGAATTCAGGGTCTGGACAAGGCCTTAATGGGAGGCATTCCCAACGGCAATTTAGTGCTTCTTTCAGGTGGAGCAGGAACAGGAAAAAGCACTTTGTGCATGCAATTTCTAATTAATGGAGCTTCCTTGTTTGGCGAAAAGGCCCTTTATATCAGCACAGAGCAAAACCTTGACGAATTGCACAAGCATGCTTCTGCCTTTGGCTGGGACTTAAAGAAGCTTGAGGAAAAAAACCTTTTGAGAATAATCTTTTTTGACATTACCCACGGCGCAAACTTCCTAAAAGAGGTTGACGCAGTAATAAAGGAATTTCAGCCAAAAAGAGTTGCAATTGACAGCATGACAACCTTAACAGACGCTTTGATTATTGGCGGCATGGGGGAAAAAAGCGAGTTTTCTCTTGTGCAGGTTGTTGAAACAGTTTCTCCCATTCCAAGAACAGAGCAAATTATTGCAAAAAGCATTCTCTACAAGCTTATTAGTGAATTGAAGAAATACAAGCTTACAACTATTTTAACATCTGAACTCTACGAGGAAAGCAAGAGGCTTAGTGCCGACGGCATAACAGAGTTTATTGCCGACGGAGTAATGCTCATGCACTATATTGAGATTGGAGTCGGAGACTACAGAAGCCTTGAAGTAAGAAAGATGCGCTATTCTGATTACGACAAGGACATTATTCCCTACGACATCACTCCAAAGGGAATAGTAATAATGGAAGAGCCAAAGTAGTCTTTTTTTTACGAGCAAAAAATACCGGATGCGATTCCCATTGGACAGTTTATAAAACTGCTTGCAGTGTTCCCGCTTCCGGTAATTGATGGCGAATTATCACAGTAAATAGCACTATTTGTTGTACATACTGTGTTGTTGTTGAGTTCTGCTTCTGATTGGGATATCCGAATTCCCAACTCCTGGTTTGTTATGCTGTTGTTGTTCAAAAAAGTTGGGTTTGACTTATCGATCGCGATTCCATATTGTGAATTTACACTTTTGCTGATTTGATTGCCGCTAATTTTGCTGTTCGGAGATAAAGAAAGATAAATTCCTACATTGGCATTTTCTTGAAGTTGGTTGTTTCTTATAATTGCACTGGGCCCTTCCGTTACTCGTATTGTAAAACTCCCTGAGTTGTTGTTTGCGGTATTGCCAATTATTTGGACTTCGATTTCGTCTCCTACAAATATTGCGTATTCGTTTCCATTACTTGCGTTATTTCCGCTAACAACATTTCTTCTCGAACCAGAGAGTCTAATTCCATTAGTGTTTTGGTATGTGGTATTGTTGCTAATCACATTGTCATTTGCTTCATTAAATATCCAAATTCCATAAGTGTTGGAATATGCTGTGTTGTTGCTGACAATATTTCTGTTTGGTTCGACGAAACCTGATCCGTCTACCCAAATACCGGTTGCGTTTCCATGCACTGTATTGTTGCTTATTGAGCTGTCTTTTACAAACTCAACATATATTCCTGTTTCAAAATTTGAAATTTCGCAGTTTACAATTGAAATGTTTTCTTTTGCAACTGGCTCTGCTATAAATATTCCGACTCCGCTTCCACTGCCTGCAATGCTGTGGTTTTGGCAGTCTATTGTTACATTACTACCATTTACATCAATGCAGTTTCCCCCATTCGTGCTTAAATTTCCTTCAAGTATGTAGAGCCCTGGTTCGCTAATGGTTGTTCCGCACGCGCTTATCCCTGTTTTTTCTGGGTTTGCACCCATACTGGATGTTTCTGTTTTTGTCAGGCCTGTTTGGGTTTCGTAGTAGGTTATGCTTATTTCTCCACCTACTGTTGTTGCTGTTATCATAAATTCTTCTCCTGGGCCTATTGTGACGCTTTGGTTTCTGAATTCTGTTCCTTGGTATTCTATTACTGCAAAACCGTAGGCTTCTCCGAATGCAATGCCGCTTGCTGGGTTGATTGTTATTGCTTGTCCTGTTGCGTTTTGTAGAACAAGTGTTATACTGCTTCCGTCTGTTACAACGCCTTTACATATCAAATGCAGAAAATTGGTGCAGGTTTCTGTGTCCACGTTTGTGCCTGTTAATAGTACAAGGGCTCCCACTATGGTGGCAATTGCTATTAGTGCCCATCCATAGGTCAAAAGATATTCCAAGCCTGCTTGCGCTTTCATATAGTATTTGAAACCTTTTTTGCTTAATAAAAGTAGTGGAATCACTTTTTTCCAAGCACTTTATTCTTTAAGTAGAGTAATGCTCCTACAACCATTGCGGCAAATAGTCCCATTAGAAATGCATTGGTTGCCGGATCTGCAGACATTTAAAAAACACCCTTTTGCTATCAATAGAATATTGTCTGGCTTAATAAAAGGCGCTGTTGGTTTATTTCAAAGCTTCCAGGTTTTCCGGCCTAGGCACAGGTTTTGCAATTTCTATTAGGCTGTTGCTGTTTTCTGAACTGGTTTCATCAATAGTAGCTTTTTCAATCGCCATTGTTGTCATTGTCCTTATTTCTGGTGGTTTTGGAGGTGGTTCTGCAACTTGCAAGAACTTGCCGTTGTATTCGTCGTTTGTGTTCATTGGCTGGAAGTAGATGTTTTGTGCATCGTCGGCTGTAACGTAAACGTGTTGACCTATTCCGTCTATTGTTGGGTCTGTTAGCCAGAAGCCATAGATTGTGACTGGTGCTGATTGCCATGGGTCTGTGTCTGGGTTGGGTACTGGGTTGCCGCTTGCTGCAAAGCCGTTTAGTGCCACCCAGTTGTCATAGCTTCCGTATAAGGGAAGGGCTGCCGGCGTGTTTGGTTCTGCAACCTTGTCTTGGTTGAGCCACCAGACTTTCCAGGTTACTGGGTAGGCCATCCAGTGAACTATGTCGTGCAGGTAGTCTTTCATGCTGTCAAATGTTTCAACTGTGTAGTTGTATCCCTGATATGGGTTGCCGTCTACCCTGTCATCAGCATAATCATATGGTTCTTCCACTATGCTGTCATATGGGTCAAAGTGGCCTAGTGCTACGTCCATTGCGTCTGCGTCAAGTTCAAGCAAAGCCGAGTTTTCTAGCTTGTTATATGCGTGTGCGTAACTATATATCCTGTCCTGTGAAAGCAGGGGGTTGCCTGCTGCTTCCCTTACATAATTAAGAATCATTTTTGCTGTTGCTGCCCCGCTAAAGTGTTCCTGTTCTTTTTGGTAAAATGGCATTCCTTCAAGGTGAAGGTTTCCGTCAAATGTTTTCAGAATGATAATTGTGCCTTCGATGAACAGATGCTTTTCTCCCTCGTTTGGATCATTTGAATAGAAGACAATGTTTTGATCTACTACACCCTCTAGCCTTGCTGAATTAAAGTCTATTTGGAATTGAATGCTTTCATCCGGCATCAAGGTTAACGGGGGAGACAGGCCAAAAACTTCTATATTTGTTGGAGCATTGTAACTCGTTACTTTCAGGTTGGCATTGCCAGTGTTAACTAGGTTTGCATTATAGCTTGCAATTTCGCCCTGTTCCACTTCTCCTAACTCAAGTCTCCAGGGCTGTACATCAATGTCGGCGTTTCTTACGGTGAAAGTGTTTGAGGTTGCTTCGCCTGTCAAAACTCCATCAGTTGCAATGACCTTCAATTTGTATTCCTCGCTTGGAGTCAAATAACCTGTGTCCAGCTCAAAGTTTTGTTCATTCAAGTCTATTGCCAGCGGATTCCAGGTTAAGCCATTGTCTGTACTGTACTGCAAAACAAAGCTTAGGTCGTCACCGTCAAGGTCTGAAGCATTCCAGGTCACTGTTTCGGTTGCGCTCCATTCTTCGCCACCGCTTGGCACTGTAAAAGAGGTTGTTGGGGTATTGGATGAAACAAGCCTTGTTGCCCTTGTTTGACCGTTAAAATCTATTTGAATTTTGTGTGTTCCCTCTGAGAATGGCACTGTGAAAACAAACCCAGTTGTGTTCAACTCAATTGGCGGGTCTGACAAAAGCAGGAAGGAAACATCAAAAGTTTTCTCAAACAAAACACCGTCTCCGGAATCAAGAAGCTTTAAAGAATAAGGTCCTGTGGGAATTTCAGACTCCTGAGAACCATCTATTATATATAAGTCATCTAAAATTACAGACCCGTTTTTGTCTACAAGGCCAGAGATGATAAGGGATTGAGGAGAAGAAAAATAGATAGTTGACTGATTAGCCTCAAATGAACTAAAAGAAAGGGGCTGAACTGAAAATCTATTTAGTAAGGTTTCGTAAGATGATTTGTCTATCCAACTTGGCTCTAAATATCCCATAAAATTGTAAAATTTACTAGAACAAGTTATTTCAAAAGAGCCCTCTTCTTCTAGACAAGATTTAACACAGTTTTCATATTCAAGTTCTTGTTTGAGTTTTAGTAAATTATCTTCTGCTTCTTGACAACTTTCAAAATAAAAACTCTTGGGTGGTAAGGTCTTCATTCTTCTTTCTTTTTTTACCCAAAATCCTTGAATATCTGTATTTCCTCCGCAGGATTCTGGAGTACCGCTACATTCTGATGGGAACAAATTTTTACACCCTCCCGGATAATATATATTTTGCAAACCCCATGCAAATCCGGAATACTCATCACAAAATCCTAAGGTGTGTCCTATTTCATGTGCGGCAGTAGAATTTTTATCGGTTGATATTAAAACGGTTGTAAAATTTATTGGATAGAAACTAGCTCCATCTAACGGTCTTACAGTTAACGAGTTTAATAAATCAGAATCGATGATGCCAACTACTCTATCGGGGATATTAAATCTAAGAAGTTCTTCTAGATATAAGTTGTTCATAAGGTAGATTAATCCAGATACAGGCGCTTGTTCTTTACGACTTGTAAAATGGGGTAAAAAGAAATAGTCTCTTTTAAAACGATTTTCTGAAAGGGGATAAAGAGCTTCTAAATATTCGGAATTTTGTCGGTATATCTTCGAAGTGTCTCCACTAATAAATTTCCAATTAATAGGTCTGAAAGTGATTTTGAAATCACTTGTTTCAACAATGTCTGGATGGACAGAAACAACATTTCCATCATTATTAACTTCTGCTGAAATAGTAAAAGCAGTTGCATTGCTGATAAAGAAGGCTATAAAAATGTAGAACAGCAATGCACTAGTTTCTAGTTTCATTTTTATCGCCTAACTTATCATGCTTATTAGAGCCAGGAGTACCCATAGCGCTATTCCGCTTGCTATAAGTAGTAGTGCGAGTATCCATTGTTTTCGTTTAGTTACGATTGCGGTTATTGCGCCTGCAATTATTAACAAAATTCCTCCGTACAATAGTACTGAGAATATAATCGCAGTATATTGTTGACTGGCA
The DNA here is from genome assembly GCA_017610265.1 of Nitrososphaerota archaeon. Lineage (GTDB taxonomy): Archaea > Iainarchaeota > Iainarchaeia > Iainarchaeales > JAFCCL01. The sequence continues at coordinate 2,431 of JAFCCH010000046.1, read as the reverse complement.
AGTCTATTTTTTCCGTATGAGAAATTAAGTTGTTCTACGTCGTCTATTAGTATTTTGTAATCTCCAAACGGAACCGAGCCAATAAAAAGTTTTTGTAAGTCCATTTCAAGTTTTTCTTTGACTTCAGGTGTAATAAGGGGGCTTTCTATAATTTCAATTTTATGTCCTGCTAATCCTCCGATATATAGAGAGCCACCTTCACAATCCATTTCTACAAATTCTGGTTTTTCATACACCTCACAGGTTGGTGTTTGTGGCATTGCGTTTACTGTGTTCAATGAACACAAAATAAACAAACTGACCAAAACCAAAACCATTTTTTTCATTTCCATTTTTTTTATCATCTCCTTTTTTTATTGTATGCAATTGTTTTCTGGGTAAAAATCAACTATTTTGAATGAGTATGCGTCAATTGTAACTGTTTGTGGGTTGAGTGGGCAGTTTCCGACGGTAAGATCCACGGTTGTTTCTATGTGTGGCCCGTCATTCACTACCTTTACTCTCACAACTGTTGCCTTGCCTGCAACTAGGGGGACGTCTTCTACTACTTGGATTGGCTTAATCCATTCGATGTATATGTCGTGTTCTATTGGGATTTGGTAAAAGGCTGTTGCTTGTTCGCTGTAGTCTGTTTGGTCGAATAGTTTGCAGTAGACTGTGGCGTTGTCTTGGTTCTCCGGAATTGTGCCAGTGCAGCCAATGTTTGAGTAAGGGGCAGTGATGTCGTATGAGGTGCAAAAGTTGTTTGAGTCAATTGTTGGATTGGGTTGGTTGCTGCACAAAAGAGAGAGTGGCTCTTGGTCTAAATCGCTAACATTGTTTGCTGTTACTGTTACCTGGTCCCCAATTTGCACTGTGGTTGCGTTGAGGTCAATTCCTGAAAGGGTTGGCCTGAAGTTGCCTGTTGCGTAATAGGATGCAGTGAATTCTGCGCTGTAATCCCGGCTGTCAAAGAGGCGGCAGTGAACTGTTTTTTGGCCCTCCTCCAAACCGCCTTTGCCCACACAGTTTGTGTATGCCTCGCCGCAGAAGCTGTTATTGTCTGGGCTTGCGTTTGATGTGAAAGAGCAGTAAAGTCTTAGGCCACCAAAATGGGCATCTCCTTCAACATCAAATGCATTTAGAGGAATTGCTTTGATGTCCTGGTTTTTTGATGCGGTTGCAGTGTTTAGGTCAACGCCTGTCATTACTGGCACATTGTTGTCCCAAGTGCATCGCGTACCGTCTGGGTATTGTCCTGTTCCTGTGAATCCGTCGCAGTCTGGGTCAAGGCAGTCTATTGCATTGTCTCCGTCGTTCTCAAAGCCATCGCTGCAGAGGTAGTCTGTGGCTTCTGGAAAGGAGGGCATCATCATTGGGATTATGTCAATGCCAAAGAGCACTGGCAAAATTAGCAGAATAACTAGAAATGTGAAGACAAAAGACCTTCTCATTAACCCTTAAACCCCGTTTAATTTCCTTGGGAAAAGCGATAAAAAGCAATTGTTTTGCCTGTTTTTTGACGATTTTTTCACTTAAATTCATTTATTCAATCGCTTCTTCAAGTAAAGCAGTGCTCCCACTATAACTGCTGCAAAGACTCCTGTAAGGCTTGCGTTTGTAAGAGGATCTTGTTCCAATGCAAACAGACCCATTAGAAATGCATTTGTTACTGGATCTGCAGACATTCAAAAAACACCTTTTTGCTATCAATAGAATAATGTCTGACTTAATAAAAGGCGCTGTTGCTTAAATGGTCTGCTTTTAAAATTTGACTCAATGAATATCTTATTACTTATAGTTGGGCTCTTATTGCAATTGCAACCATTGTTGGAGTTCTTGTTTTTGCAAGTGGTTTAGGCGTTAACTCTAATTCCTGCACTACTTTTCTTCACTTAATCTGCAAGGGAGTTGTTGCAGACGGAGACACGCTTACCCTTGTCTTACAAAATGCAACAGGCCAGGCAATAACAATTGATCCATTTACAGGTATTGCCTTTGAAGAAAAATACGGTTACGCCTCAATAGAATACCAGGGGACAAGTTATGTTAACGAAGTCACAATTAACCCAGGGGAAGAATTTGTTATAAGAGGAACAGGGATGGTTTTCGCAGAAGAAATCACAATAACATACTTTGAAACCCAAACAGGTCTTACAAAAACTGTTAGCTCTAAGTTGGGAAGCGGAGCACCTCAAGATGTTGAAATATGCAACAACAGCCTGGATGATGATGGAGACGGGCTTGTAGACTGTGAAGATGATGACTGCAGCGAATGTCACTATGAGATAAAAAATTATTTTGGTCAATATACTATTAATAGTAAAACGGGCTCATTTGGTTTTAAAAAACCTGTTGGATATAATTACAAAGTAACTTCTATTACGTCAGCCCTTTACATAAACGACTTAGTGGGCGACCCATGCAAAGTAATTACCAACTTTTATTTCGG
>JAFCCH010000089.1 GCA_017610265.1 Nitrososphaerota archaeon | reverse complement strand
CCTTTTTTGTAAAAGTCAAGTACTTTTGAAACGGCTTCTATTACGTTTTCAACATCCTGGTTTGAAAGCTTTGGAGACAGTGGCAGAGAAATTGTCCGGTCTGAAATAAATTTTGCGTTTGGAAATTGCTCTTGTTTAAATCCAAAAGTGTCCATGTAATACCTGTGCAGGTGAAGTGAAATAAAGTGAATACCTGTTCCAATGTTTTCCTTGTAAAGGGCCTGTTGCAAAAAGTTTCTGCCCTTTTTTAGTTTTTCCAGGTCGAGTAGTGGGGTGTAAAGGTGCCTTGCATGCCTTGTGTTCTCCTCTGTTTCTGCAGGGAGAAACACAGGCAAGTTTTCAAATGCCTCGTTGTATTTCTTCCAGATTTTTTCTCTTTTCTTTAAATTTTCTTCAACCCTTGCAAGCTGGTGAATTCCAAGAGCAGCTTGCATGTCCATCATGTTGAATTTGTAGCCTGGAAAAACAACCTCATAGTGTTTGAATCCTTCGTCACTGTACCTTTGCCATGCTCCCTTGCTTAGTCCGTGTAATGCATATTTTTCAATGTCTTCAGCCCACTTTTGGTTGTTTGTGGCAACCATTCCGCCTTCCCCGCACACAACATTTTTTGTGGCATAGAATGAGAACGCGGTTAGGTCAGAAATGTTTCCAATTTTTTTGCCCTTATACTTTGCTTCTACTGCGTGGGCTGCATCTTCTATTACAAGAAGGTTGTTGCCTTCGGCAATTCTTTGGATTTCGTTCATGTTACAGGGTCTTCCTGCAAGGTGAACCGGAATTATTGCCTTGGTTTTCTTTGTAATTGCTTTTTCAACAAGTTTTGGGTCAATGTTCATGGTGTCCTTTTCCACGTCAACAAAGACAGGCTTTGCCCCTGCGTGCAGTATGACGTTTGCGGTTGAGGAAAATGTAAGCGGTGTTGTAATTACTTCGTCGCCTGGTTTTATTCCTGTAACAACTAGGGAAAGAAACATGCCTGCTGTGCAGCTGTTTAATGCCTTTGCATGCTTGCATCCTATATATTTCTTGAAATCCTTTTCAAAGCGCAGTACTTTTGGACCTGTTCCAATCCAGCTTTTCTTCAAGCTGTCGACAACTTCATCTATTTCCGGCTGTAAAATTTCAGGGCTGCCAAAGACAAGATATTCTTCTCTTACAGGCTTTCCTCCTTCAATTGCAGGTTTTTCCACTTGAATTCAACTCCAAAATGTAAAAAAAGACCCTTTGCACTTTGCAACAAAGTCGCATTTGCTATTTTTAATTAATTGAGTCGAAAAGCATTAAAAATGCTAATGTTTTTGTGATTGCTCTAAAAACCCTAAAGGAAGTCACCAGACTATTTTGAATATTTCTTTTATGGCAATAAGTTTTCTTCCATTGCTATATAATTTTTTCACTGCTTTTTTAGTCGGGCTTGAGAAATAGCTTGCATTTGTTTTGTTCTGCTTTTTTGTAACGACTTTTCCTTTTTCTATTTGGGCAATGGCTTTTAGCAAAATGCCGGCGCCTTCGTTAGAAAGCCTGTTAAACAAGCCGTGTACTGTTTCTTTTGGCTCAATTTTTACAATTTTTTGCAGAATGATGCCTCCTGCATCCACCTTTTTTTCAAGGAAGTGCACTGTAATGCCTGCTTCTTTTTCATTGTTTGAAATTGCCCAAAAATATGGTGAAATTCCCCTGTATTTGGGCAGGGGGCTTGGATGAATGTTGATGCAGTTCTTTGCCGAGGAGATTATTTCCTCTTTTAAGATTTGGCCAAAGTAGGCTGAAACAATAAGGTCTGGCTTCAGTTCTCTTATTTTTTTCAGGGACTTTTCTGAATTTATATTGTCTGCTTTAATTGCCTTTATGCCTTTTTCTTTTGCAATGTTGTGTATATTTGAAAACTGCCAGTTTTTTTTGCCAAAAATGGCGTGCAGTAACATTCCAATCTTAAAAAAGCCAAACTCAATTGCCTTATAAAAAAAGTAATTCACTCCTCCAACCAAAAAGGTTTTTTTTATATCAGAAAAGGGCGTGCCTGTTTCAATCAATGCAACTATATCGTTTCTTTCGCAAAGCAGCCTTTTTAGGATAATGGATGCCTGTAAATGCCCTGCGGTTGCTAATACAACAATTCTCATGCTATTATCATACTCTTTAAACATATTTTAAAAAGGTTATGAATGTTTTGTTTTAGTAGGTGACCTGCAATAAACAACAAAATAGTGCCTGAAAAAAATTCTTTTTTTGCTTTGTCAAGGACAAAAATAGTGTTCATTCTCCTTGTTTTATTGATGGTTTTTTCTGTTTTAAGCTTAATTCTTTCAAGGCCAATGCCTGATGAAGGTAGCCACATGACCGGC
>JAFCCH010000045.1 GCA_017610265.1 Nitrososphaerota archaeon | reverse complement strand
AAATGATTGAATTAAAAAAAGTTGATTCTTGGAAAAGAGCAATTGATGCAATTTCTTCTTTTATTAGCGAGGGCAATTTCAGGTTTAATGACAATGGAATTTCCTTAAAGGCTGTTGACCCAAGCCAGATTGTTCTTGTAAATTTTATAATGCAAAAAAACGCTTTTGAAAAGTTTAACATTGAACCAACTTTTGTTGGCATTGACCTTATTGAATTAAACAAAATTATGGCAAGGGCTTTGCCAAATGACAAAATGGTTCTCGCCATAAACGACAGCGAAATGAAGCTAAAGCTTGAAGGAGAAATCAGCAGAAATTTTTCCTTGCCCTTAATTGATGTTTCAGAACAGGAAGTCAAAATGCCTTCCCCTGAATTTAATGCAATTGTTGAAATAAGTGCCAGAATTCTCAAAGAAGCTTTGAAGGATGCTTCCTTGTTTGGAAGCAGTGTTGTTCTTCGCGTAAAAGAAGGGGAAATGACGATTGAGGCAAGGGGTAGTTCAGGAACCCTGCGTACTGTTGCAAAGCAATCAAAGGGAATTTCAATCAAGTCAAAGGCAGAGGTTGTAAGCAAGTATTCTCTCACCTTTTTGCAAAATATTGCAAAGGACGCTGACCAGAACAAGAAAATAAAGCTTGAATTAAGGGACGATGCCCCAATGAGGGTTTCCTACAAGATTGGCCCTGCCCAAATTGAATTCTATTTGGCTCACATGATTCTCTAAGAGCCATCTGATTCTCTAAGAGTCGTCTAATCCTCTAAGACAATCTTTAAATATTTCAAAGTTCCTTATTATCCTGATTGTTTAATGGGTTTTGAAGAAAAACTTGGAATTTCAAAGAAATCATTTTCTATTCTAATGGTTGCCATAGTTTTGGGCATTGTTTCTCTCACTGTTGCAGCCTTTACCCTAAATTTTGCGCCTTACGCTTATGTTGGTCCTCTTCCAAATCCAGGACACGGTGGTGACACTGTTTGGGTTGATGTTCCTGCCAGTGGGGAAATGACTTTGCAGGATGCAATAACAACAGGCGTTCTTGGCGGCGGCGGCGTTTGCCCAAGTTATGACAGTGGCTGGTTTGCTGTTACAGGTAGTGATGTTCTTACATTAAATCATAATTTGGGAACAACTTCTATTTTTATTGAAATTTTTTGGGCTCCTGATAATGGAGGGGGTCCTGATCTTTCAAAAATTGGCAGAGTAGAAACTACAAGATGGGGTGCGGGTGCTTTGGAAATGGGTGCCCAGGTTTTGGAAATCACTGACTCAAGTCTGAAAGTTTATTTGGCAGCTTCTTATTTGTCAGATGCAGTTTACTCAGGTGGTTACGCCCCCCCTTCTGGCCACTATAAAGTTCTTGCAATCAGCACTGCTTGCGGCGGAGGAGGCGGAGCTTCTCTTCCTGACTGTCCAACAGACGGGCAAATCCTGAAATATGATTTGCCTTCAACCTCATGGACTTGTGTTGATGAAGCAGGGGGATCGGGAGGAAGCATTGCTTTTGGAGCTTGGGACAAAACTGATTCAGGCCAGATTGGTGGAACAGGAGCTGTATTGGCTCGTGAAACCACCTATCGGGCTGCCGGTGATGGTTTTATTGTTGCTGAAATGATTGCAGGCCACTGCGGCCAAGGTCTTGAAGGTTACACTGACAGCGCTGTTAATCCGTCTACTTTAAGGGCTCAAAATGGAAGCGGTTACATTGATACTGGTGGAGCGGCAATTACAATGCCTGTTAAGGCAAATGATTATTGGAGAGTTAAAAGAAAGAGGACTGATGGGGTTTGCAATGGGGTAGTTAATATTTATTGGATTCCACTGGTTGATGGCGGAGGAGGCGGAGCTTCTCTTCCTGATTGTCCTGCGGATGGTCAAATTCTAAAATATGATTTGGGTTCAACTTCTTGGACTTGTGTTGATGAAGCAGGGGGAGCAGGCGGAAGCCTTGCCTTTGGCAATTGGGCTGATGTAACCGTTTCGGCATCAGGTGGTGCGGTTCAAGGTCCTGCTGTCGCAGACGGGTTTGTTGTTATTGGCACTGATGACTGGGGAAAAATCGATGCATTTACAGATTCAGACAATCCACCTACCAGAAGGCTTGTTTATAATTCCAGAGATTCAGTTAATGAGAAGCAATTTACAATGCCCGTCAAAAAAGGCGATTACTGGAGAGTTTCTGGCAGAGACATAAGTTCTGTTCACTGGATTCCGCTGATTGATGGTGGTGGAGGAGGAGTAGGAGAAAGTGAATTTGGAAACTATGAGGGGACAATTACAGTAAACAGCGCAGTACCTTCAGGGAGTTGGACTAATGAATTTGCTCCTATTCAAGCACTAACTGATTTATTGCTAGTGGCAACTGTTGCACAAACTAGCGATAGTTGGATGGTTGTGTCTTGGAGAGGGTATACCGGAACTACATCAAACCCAACTGATTATCGTGCTGGCATGGGACTAACTGATGACTGGGGTCCGCCTTATACAGGTTCCGATAGTTTTACGATGTTTGTTAAGAAAGGCGATTATTATGTGGTTAAGGGGAGAGCCCACATAGATTGGGCAACTAGTACACGAACTTATTCTACCATTCCAATAGGAAGCTAATTTTGAATTAAATTTTTTTTAAAAAGTTTACTGGAAACCTATTTTTGGAAAGTTAAGCCAAACTTTAAATAAGTTAAAAGCCTTTATTTTTGGGTTTGTTTAATGGGTTTTGAGGAAAAACTTGGAATTTCAAGAAAATCTTTTTCTGTTTTAATGGCAGTTATTGTTGTTGGTTTTGTTACCCTTACAACTGTAGCTTTTACCCTAAATTTTGCTCCTTACACTTATGTTGGTCCTCTTCCAAATCCAGGTCATGGTGGTGACACTGTTTGGGTTGATGTTCCTTCCTCTGGAGAAATGACTTTGCAGGATGCAATCACTACTGGTGTTATTGGCGGAGGAGGAGATGGAAGTCTTGCCTTTGGAAATTGGAACCCAACTGATTCAGGTCAGATTGGCGGAACAGGAGCAGTTCTTTCTGAAGCCACTACTTATCAAGCTGCCACAGACGGTTTTGTTGTATTAGTTGGAACTAATGACACAAGGCTTACTGCTTACACTGATGGTGCCAATCCTCCTGCCACAAAAAGGCTGTATAATTTTGGTTATAGTAATGCCCAGTCTGGCTTAACAATGCCTGTAAGAAAGGATGATTACTGGCGGGTCACAGTTGCGGACGGCACAGCTGTATTTTTTTGGATTCCAATAGTTGACGGCAGTGGAGGTGGTGGAAGTTCTCTTCCTGACTGTCCAACAGACGGGCAAATCCTGAAATATGATTTAGGTTCAACTTCCTGGACTTGTGTTGATGAAGCAGGTGGAACGGGTGGAAGCCTTGCTTTTGGAGACTGGGTTGATTTAACAGGTTCTTTTTCCTGGGGAACAGCTTATGGTCCTGTTGCCTCAGACGGTTTCATTACTCTTTGGGCTGATGGATACCATGGAGGTGGTGGAGCACAAGGATATACAGATAATAGTGTGAATCCTACAACTTTAATAACAGGAGAAGGTGCAGGTTATGTTGATTATTCTCATGGGTTAATGATGCCAGTCAAAAAAGGCAATCATTGGAAAATTAGTAGAACCCATGCAGGTTATGGTAGTATAGGATTTAAAGTCAGGTGGATACCAATTATTGACGGTGGAGGAGGAGGCAGTCCTTTGCCTGCTTGTGCTGCTGGTCAAATTGTTGAGTCTGACGGAGCAGGCGGATGGGTTTGTTCTGACGGAGTTCTTGCAGGATCTACTTATGTAAGCCCATGGCAATCAATTACAACTGGGAGCAACACAACGTTTAATCATCCTTTGGGAACAGACGAACTGACTATTACTTTGCAGTTCAGGCCTTCGGCTGCAGGAACAGTTAGGGGTCAGCACACCAGTGACTTTGCAGGACACGGTTATGGAATTGAAGTTTACGAAATTACAAACACGCAGATAAAGGTTAGCGGTGGAAGTGCCGACATTCGTTTCAATAATTCTGTTGGATTAACTCAGATATTTGCTGCAGGCGGAGAAGTTAGGGTTATTGCAACAAAGGCAGGCGGTGCGTCTGTTGTTGATTGTGACTGGGACGGCATAAAGGGAATTAATGGAATGGCCGGTCCTGAAGACGACGGCTGCTTCTGTTGCAGAGACGGAAAGCTCAAGTGGATGAGGATGGTTTCAGGGGCAGTTTGTGCAGCTGAACCAGGCTGCTAATTTTACCGGAAACCTGCTTCTGGAAGGCTTTTTATTTCTTTTAATGCAGTAATCTCCTATGCATACTGTTCAACAGCTTCTTTTTGCTCAACATTTCCCTTTTACCCAAGCATCAAAGCATATTGTCTTAGAGGAAAACCTTTCTTTGGAGGATTTGCCTGAAAATGTGGTTGAAAGGGCTGAATTAATGGTTGTGCATGCTTTTAAGGGAAAAGAATACAGTTTTGAATTAAAGCAAAGCGAATTGCTGTTACAGGAAATTCTTGCTTTTCCTGTTGCAAAAATTCTTGTTTCATTTACAGCAGATTCAGGCCTTTACTCAAGGTTTAGTGCAATGGTTGCCAATTCAGGATACATTTTTTTGGGAAATGAAAAGGACAAGGGAAAGCAGGCAATTTCTCTTGCTTCAGATTTTGGCATTAAGTTTGATTTTCCAGAGCAAAAGGATTTTTTTGTTTCAATGCCTTTGCAGGATTATCTTTCTGTTCCTTTCAGGGACGAAAATTTAAAACTTGTAAATCAATTTGTAAGTCATGGCCTTGTTTTTCTTGACCTAAACAATTTTTGCAGGTTCTTAAGAGAAAAAGCTTACTTCACAGTTATTTCTTCCCTTCCTGTTCCTGTAACAGGCTTGCCCAAAAGGCTTCAGAAAATTGCAACTAATCTAAAGGCTGCAAGCAAGGCAAGGGAGGAAAAGATTTTCAAGCAAGCCTTTAAGGGAAAGGTTGCACCAGAAGCATTTCCTCCATGCATTGCTCAATTGTATGGGCAGCTTGTCTCTGGGCAAAAGCTTCCGCATATGGCAAACTTTACCCTTGCAACTTTTTTGAACAGTATTGGAATGCCAAAGGCTCAAATTCTTGCATTGTACAAGAAGAGTCCGAATTTCAATGAAAGAACTACTTCCTATCAGCTTGACAGGATTGCAAAGCAGGATTATGCTCCACCAAGTTGTGACAAGATAAAAGCTTACGGCTATTGCCCTGACAAAACCTGCAACAGGAAACATCCTATGGGTTTTTACAGAGGCAAGCTTAGAAGCGCGCAGAAGGCAGAGGATGCAAAAAAGGCTGTGGAAAAGAAGGCTGAAGAAAAGAAAGCAAAAGAGAAGGCGGCTGAAAACTGATGGCAAATGAAGAAGCCTTTTTGAGAAAGCTTTTCCAGGACTTTTATCAAAAGCACGAGATTGAGGGTCCCCCTGAAACAGAAACAAGAGAATTTGGTTATGGTATCTTTGGAAGAAAAATTGTTAACAGAAATTTTGCCTTCAGGGACAAGAAGGCATTGAACTTTTTCCTCAGGCAAAGCGTGCCTTTCTTTGTAAGTTACAGTTCTGCTTTGTACAGGTTTCCTTCAAGAAGGCCAATGGAAGCCAAAGAGCTTTTGAGTGCCGATCTTGTTTACGAATTTGATGCAGACGACTTTCATGGCTTAAAGTGCGGAAGAAAGCATGATTTTTGGAAGTGCCCAAAGTGTGGCAAGGAAGGAAGGGGGAGCCAGGAAGTTTGTGATGAATGCATGACTCCCTTAAAGGTTGAGCAATGGTTTTGCACTGACTGCCTTGACGGTGCAAAGGAAAAGGTTTTTGCATTGCTTGAATTCCTCGAAGACGATTTTGGTTTTTCAGAGGGAATTGCAATAAACTTCAGCGGAAGGGCTGGATACCATGTCCATGTCAGAAGTGAGGCCGTGAGAAGCCTTTCACACAGTGCTAGAATTGAGTTAATTGATTACTTGACTGCTAACGGCTTAAACATTTTCAGCCATTTCAAGAAAGAGGCAACTTTCTTCAGCTGCCCGCCTCAAAAGGAAAAGGTTGGTTGGCCGCAGAGAATTCTCTTTGAATTGGTTAGCCTTTTGGAGGAAGGGGATGTGGAAAAGATTTCGATAATGGGTGACATTTCTCTTACTGAAGCAAAAAGGCTTGTAAGGGAAAGAAAGCAAATTCTTTCCTCAATAAATGAAAGGCGTACTATTCCCTCAATTTTTGGAAGGGTTAGCAGCAAGGGTGAAAGCAAGTCTGACAAATTCTGGCAAAGCTTTTTGGGTGGCATTGTTACCAAAATCGCTCCAATTGACAGGCAGACAAGTATTGATATAAACAAGATTGTAAGGCTTCCTGAAACCCTGCATGGGGAAACAGGCTTTATTTCAAAAGACCTTTCAAGGGATGAATTGAAGGAATTTAACCCGTTTGATGACGCTCTTGCCTTTTCAATGGATGAGACAGTAAAGGTTTTTATTAACAAGGCACCACGCTTTTATTTGGCTGGCAGGGAGTTTGGGCCGTTTGAGAATTTGGAAACAGAGTTGCCTTTGGCTGCAGCTGTGTTTTTGCTTGCAAGAGGTGCTGCTTCCCTTCGCTAGGGGTAGGAAAATGAGGCTTGATTACGACGAATTAAGGAAGATTTACAGGCTTGAAAAAAACAGTTCTAGGCTAGCTGAAGTTGACGAAGATTTTTTTGATTCATTGCGGGATTTTTTTGAAGAGCAGAAAAAAGATTATCTCAGGAGCTTAAATGACTTGTCAAGTACAAAGGCAAAGTCGTTTTCAAACCTGAAAAAAATTGTTTCTGAAATTTTTAGCATTAGGGAAAAAAAGCTTTTGAACAAGGCTTTGATTTCAAGCAGAACCGGAGAATTTGAAGAAGAAAAAATGGCAGTGCAGGAATCAAGGACCGTAACTCAGCTTTATGAAACTCTTAACAAGCACCAGAATTTTCTTGACGAGATTTTCAGCCTGAAAAAAGGCAAGCAATCAACAAGCAAAACAGTTGGCAAGATTTTGGTAAAGGTTTTACAGAATGTGCCGGCATTTATGGGAGCCGATATGAAAGAATACGGTCCTTTTGAAAAAGACAAGAAGGTTAGCGTCCCTGAAAAGATTGCGTCTCTTCTTGTTTCAAGAAAATTAGCGGAGATGTCTTAATGAAAAAGATGGAATTTGCAAAAGAGCCAAAGGGATTTTTCCTAAGGGTAAAGTGCAGTGGATGCGGCAGTGAACAAAACATTTTCAGTTCTGCAAGTAGAACGGTTAAATGTTTAAGCTGCAACCAGGTTCTTGCTGAATCAGGTGCGAGCAAAATAAAACTTAAGGCAAAAGTCCTAAAGTCATTCTAGGTGATTTTAATGGAAGAAGAACACGATATTCCTGAGATTGGAGAAACGGTTGTCTGCGAGGTCAAGCAGGTTCTAAACTACGGTGCCTTTGTAGAGCTTGTTGAATACGACAACAAAAAGGGCTTTGTGCACGTTAGCCAGGTTGCCACCCGTTGGGTTAAAAATATTAGGAACCATGTGAAAGAAGGGCAGATTAGGGCAGCCAAGGTTCTTTCCCTTGACATTGGGCGAGGGCAAATTGACTTATCGCTTACAAAGGTTTCGGGTCATGCCCAAAGGGCAAGGATTGAGGCCTGGAAACAGCTTAAGAGATGCAGAAAGCTTCTTGAAGTTCTTGCAAAGGAACAAAAGAAAGACTTTGACGATGCATGGGAAGCAATTGCATATCCTTTGCTTGAAAACCACGATTCTTTGGTTGATGCCTTTCAGGACATCGCATTAAAGGGAGAGGCTGCAGCTGAAGGCGTTTCCAAAGAATGGATGCCTGCTCTTTTAGATCTTGTAAAAAAAAATGTTACGGTTCCTGAAAAAACTCTTCAGGGAATTCTTAAACTTAGAAGCTTTGATTCCAACGGAGTTAAGGTGATAAAGGACGCTTTGCATAAAGCTGAAAAGGCTCAAAAAGACGACATTGAAATATTTTACAGCGGCGGAGGAAAGTATGTGCTCAAGGTAAGAGGTCCTGATTTCAAGGCTGCTGAAAAAGTTCTTAACAAGGCAACAGAAACAATTATTGACGCAATGAAAGCTTCTGGTGGAGAGGCAAAATTTGAGAGGAGTGACCTAAAATGACTACAAAAATTGTTTTTTTAAAAAAGAAGAAACTTTCAAAACCAGTGCTCTTTGTTGGCTTGCCAGGCATAGGCCTTGTTGGAAAAATCTGTGTTGATTATTTCCTAAAGCAGTTTAAGACAGAGCTAATTGCAGAGGTTTACAGTGACAGTTTTCCTCCAACAGTTCATACAAAGGATGGAATTGTG
>JAFCCH010000088.1 GCA_017610265.1 Nitrososphaerota archaeon | reverse complement strand
AATTCATCCAGAAATAAAGTGCAAGTGTGGCTTTACTGGAAAGGTAGAGCACTTTCATGCAGATCATGACATGGTGCACGCTGGCCTTGTTGAAATGTCTTGTCCCAAATGCAAAAGCGAAGAATTTGATTTGATTAATGGCAAGGAAGTTTTGATTAAGGAAATGGAATTTGAGTGAGTTGAACTGAAATTTAAGTGAGTTAATTGCCCGGAAAAAATATTTTGATTGGAATTGGAAGCACTCTAAAAGGCGACGACGGCATCGGAACTATTGTTGCACAATCTTTTTCAAATCCTGGTTGGATTTCTTTTCCAAGCGAAACAATGCCAGAAAACTTTTTGGGAAAGGTAAGAAAAGAAAAGCCGAAACTCGTTGTTTTGATTGACGCTGCAGATATGGGTCTTGAACCAGGCTCTCTAAGATTGTTGGGAAAAGAAAACCTTAGCTCGGCTGTTGTTGGAACACACGGCCTTCCGCTAAAGCACTTAGTTAAAGAGCTTGAAGCATTTGCCAACGAAGTTGTTTTTATTGGGGTTCAGCCTGATAAAATGTTAATTGGCGAGGAACTTTCCCAGGTGGTTGCGGCAGTGAAAGAAAAGCTTGTTTCAATTGTCAAAGAAAGACGTTGGAACGAAATTGAATTGTTGACCTAATTATTTCTTTTTGTAGTCTGCCAAAAGGAATTCTTTGGAAGATCCCAGGGCATTTACCGGGCAGACGTCAACACACTGAGCGCAAAAGCAGCATCTTGAAACATGGTACTTTACCTTTCTTTCTTTTTCTAAATAGTCAAAGGCTTCTGTCGGGCAGACCTTAATGCAGAGTTTGCAGCCAATACATTTTTTTTTGTCGTAGACAATAGCCCCCCTGAATCCTTTTGGAACAGGAACAGGGTCGTTTAATTTGACTTTTCCTTCCTTAACCTTTTTTAACAGGGCAAGCACAGACTTTGGCGCGTGTTTTAAGGGAAAAAGGTTTGTAAACGGTTTTTTGAACAATTGTTTAAACAATTCCTTTGGCATTTCAATCACGGAATCACCGCCAAAAAGTCAACTGCAATAAGGAGAAGGCCGAATGCTGCAGCCATTGTTGCATAGCCCCAGTAAACCTTTACAATTTGCGTAATTCTAAGCCTTGGGATTGAAACTCTTACAAATGTTGAGCCAACAAACATTACAATGAAAAGCTTTAGAATGAAAAACAACGCATTTGCAAGAATTGCTGCGCTTGCGTCAATTTGAACAAGTGCGGAAATATTCCAGGGCAGGAAAATTGCAACCACCAGGGCGGACATTGCAATTGTTTTAACTGCGTCGGCGAGGTAAAAAAGGGCAAGGTTTCTTCCGCTGTACTCTGCTAATACCCCTCCTGAAATTTCTGTTTCTGCCTCTGCTGAATCAAACGGGATCTTGCTGAGTTCTGCAGGCATTACTGCCAAAAGCACAATGAAAAGGATTGCTAAACCGAGAAAGCCAACCGGTCCTACAAGTCCCCAAACAGGGTTTGCTGAAATAACTGCAAGAGAAAATGCTTTCCAAACAGGATTAATGTTTGACAAAAGCCATGCAATGCCCACAACAATTATTGCAAGAGGGAATTCATATCCTAGCATTGTAACCATTTCCCTTTGGGCTCCAATTGCTGCATAAACAGAACCTGATGCAAAGCCCCCTAATACAAGTGCAAGGGATGGAATTGTCAAAAGATATAGTACAAGAATTAAATCCCCTTGCCCTTCAAGCAATGCAGGAAATCCGAATAAAGGAATGTAGAAAAGCAATGTAATTGAGGCTGCAAGAGCTGCAATCGGCATTAGGTTGAAAAGCCACTTAACAGCGTTTTTTGGAACAATGTTTTCTTTCATCAAAAGCTTTTTCACATCAAGCCAGGGCTGTATCAAGGGAGGGCCAACTCTTGCCTGCATTCTTGCGGCAAGAATTCTGTCAATTCCCTTAAATAGAATTCCAAGAATGATTCCCACAATAGCTATAACCGGAATTAACAGTAGAGTTTCTGTAAGAGTCATCTTCCAAGCTCCCTTTTCAACAAGCGCGTTTTTTCAATTGACAATTTATGCAACTCGTCATTGCTGTAAGCAGAGCCGTTTGCGGAAACCGCTCTGTTTGTGCATGACATACAGGGGTCGGTTGAAGCGGCAATTATTGAAATGTCTGCAATCTGTTCACCTAAAAGCATTGGAATCCATGGCAAAAGATTGTTGTAGGTTGGAGCCCTAACCTTCCAGGAAAAAGGATGCTCTTCGCCAACCATTTTAACATAGTGGAAGACCTCTCCTCTTGGTGCTTCCTGTCTTCCGATTCCTTCCCCTTCAACTTTTCTTAATTCTGCAAGAAGCTTTATGACATTTTCCTCGTAAACAATCTTTCCCTTTGGCATTTGCTTTAGGCATTGTTCAATTATTTCAATTGACTGCTTTATT
>JAFCCH010000005.1 GCA_017610265.1 Nitrososphaerota archaeon | reverse complement strand
TTTTTTGCTTGTGTTGAATACAAGCATGACTCTTATTGCAAACGGCAACCAAACTGTTTCAGACAAAAGCCTTTTGAACGAACTTCAAAGCAAGAGCGCGCAAACCCTTGACATGCTTGTCAGAACAGACGGCGAGCCAAACAACTGGGAAGAAAAAAGCATTGACAGCGTTACAACAATCGGCCTTGCAAAAAGAGACAGGGCTCTTGAAAGCGGAAAAGTCCAAAAGTTTACAGCGTGGGCAGCAACCTACAGAAGTGCGGATTACAACGCAATCAAGTCGCTTTTATTAATCGGTTACGACTATTATTTCGAAATAAGCGATTCCGAAGGAACTGTGATTACAAATACAGGCAAACCTGACACAGGAGTGAGGTCAAAAGGCCTTGAAGTAAGCACAAAGAGAATTGTAAACTATGAGGGGGAAGAAGCAATTGCCAGGTTCACATTTTATTTCCAGCAACGATAAAGGAGTTGCGATTTCAATAGACGCCTTGCTTGCAATGGTGTTGTTTATTGCAATGATAACATTTATCTCTGTTCAGCCAATTGGGCAAATGCCAATAACTCAGGCAAACATTGAGTCAACACAAATTGTTGACGATGCTATTGCCGCAATGGACAATACAGGGACAATAATGCGCGCCATTGAAGACGGAAACGTAACGCCTATTGAGGAAAAACTCAAAGCCCTTTTGCCGAACACGATCGGCTTTAAAGTTCAGATGCTGCAATTTGAATCAACGCTCGACGATCCAATAAGCACCTGCAGGGCAGATCAAACATATGAAAGCTGCTTTCCAAACGATTCAAATGAGTTCTTTACAATAGGAGAAAACCTTCCAACAGACAAGGAGATATTTCACGGCAGAAAGATCTTTATAAAAAAAGAGCCAGGTGACTGTGCTATAGAAGGCGCAGTTGCGGCAAAAGACAAATGGTTTTCGGCATCCTTTGCAGGAGAACCGCCTGAGGCAAGGGATGTAAATATTACAATTGGAGTAAGCTGCCCGAGTGAAAGAAATCCCTGCCCTGAAACAACTGACACAATGCGATGCTGTTACGAATATTATGATGCAGAAAGCGATCCTGAAACAGCAGTAGAATATCAATGGTACAGGTATGATGAGGAAGCAGCTTCGGGAGACGGCTGGACTTTCACAGGAAACACTGCCGCAACACAAGCAATAACAATTGACAATGACGGCAACCGCTTTAAATGCAAAGTCAGGGTTTCTGATGGCACAAGCTGGGGTGAGGACGTAAACAGCCCACTTGCAATAATTGGCGGCCCGTGCTTTTTCTTTGATTCAAGCATGACAAATTTGCCAATGGAATGTGACAAAACAAGCAATTTCAGTTTTACTGTTTCAGCCGAAAGCGGTGGAAGAAAGAATCCTGTTGACATAATGATTTCGATGGACAGAAGCGGAAGCATGAGCTGGATGGGAAGATATAGTGCAACCGGAACCGAAAGATCAACCTTTTTTGACAGTGCAAGCGGCAATGCATTTGTTGGAACAACAGATTATGTCTACAAAATGGATGTAAATCAGGACAACGGTGGATTAAGCTATACAGGGCAAAGGAGAAGCATTGATGATGCACGTGGATTATTTGTTGACGACACATATGTCTATGTTGCAAACGACGACACAGGAGTCACTGTCTTAAACAAGGGAACAATGGCATTGGAACAGACAGTTGGAAGCATGACAACTGCAAGAAGCCTTTTTGTTGAAGGTGACTACATATATGTTGCCGCTGCCGGTACAGTGAATCCAACACCAACACAGGTTTACGGCGCCTCAATGACTGGAAGCAGGAACAATTATGAAATGATTGGATATGATTCAGCAAGGAAATGGATTTCCCAATCATTTACTTCAGACATTGACAGGATTGACGGAGTAAGATTGTATCTTTATAGGAGAGGAAATCCTGTAGGGGATTTGACTATCCATATAAGGGCAAGCATTGACGGCCCTGATTTAAACGGAACCTTTGTTGACTTTCCAATGGCAAGCGTGAGAAGCAATGGCTATAGATGGGAAACTATTGATTTCCCATGGCCTGTTGACGTAAATATTGGACAAACATATTACATTGTCTTAACCACAACAGACCTTGACACAGGCGATTATTACAGACTTGGAAGCAGGGCAAGGAGCACAGACCAGTACACAGGTGGTGCCATTTACAGGTGCAATACTTCAGATGTTTGCACCGCTGTTGAACCTCCTTTCCAAAGCAGTTACGAGGACGGCAGATTCAGGATATACAAATATGATTTTATGGTTGGAGGCCTTGTCATAATAGACAAGTCACATCCAAATCCAGACAATTGGACAACTTTAAGCAATCTTTATGACACAGGTTCTGGCTTAATTGACGAGCCAGAAGACGTTGTTGTTTCAGGAGACTATGCCTATATTGCAGACAGGGCAGGCGGTGACGGCACAGAAGGATTGTGGATAGTTGATGTTTCAGACAAGGCAAGCCCAAGTATGACAGGATTTGTCGCAACAACAAATCCGCAAGGTGTTGTTGTTGACAGCAACAACTATGCTTATCTTGCAGACGAAGACGGCGGCTTAAGGATAATAGATATATCAAACAAGGCAAGCCCAAGCATTTCAACAACACTACATGGAGGAGAAACAATCGAGGACGTGGCTATATATGACACAAATGTTTACACAATTGCAGACATTGGATTGGGAGCAATGGCCGACGGGATACATGTTGTTGACGCAAGTGATCCGCCAAATGCAATAGTTCTTGAAACATTTTATTCACCCTACGACTTTTACAAATTCAATTTGGGGCCAAATTATTTTTACATGGCCACGAGCTATGGTCTTATAACCGCAGACAGGATTTTTGGAACAAAAATGAATTTTGCAAGAAACAGCGCAAAACAGTTTGTCAACTTTGAAGATTGGGAAAGCCCTGAAGACAAGCTTGGAGTGGTAAGCTATGGAAATGGCAATTCAAGTTTGGACCATTTTTTGGCAGACGCTGATATTCCAAACAAGGCAACCATTAGCACAGCCATTGACGGAATCCTCTCAGAAGGTGGAACGCCAATGCATTTAGGCCTTGACGAGGCGCTTGATGAAATATTGGACAGTGGCAATGGAAGGGCTGATGCAGTGCAGTTTATTATCCTTCTTGCAGACGGGCAAAGTGATTTTGGAACGCAAGATTTTATTGATACCCAGGTCGCAAGAGCAAAAACAAATGAAGTTTACATTTTTAGTATTGGATTTGGAGGAGACGTTGATGATGTGCAGATGGAAAATATTGCACTTGACGCATACTGCCCCGACATTGGAGACAGTGACTGCGGTTCCTACCACCATATAACAGACCCTGAGGCATTGTTGGATGTCTATAATATAATTGCCGAAAGAATTGCACAACTTGCAGGAAGAATGCCTGACAAAAGTGCAACAGACATTTCAATGCAATTTGATGGATTAAGTGGATTGCAATTAAGCAATTTTAATCCAAGCCCTGCAAGCTGGGCAGGGGGCGTTTTGACATATGAGGACCTGAATATTAAAAACGGCTGGACCGGCAGTTTTGACGTAATAATTCCATGTAATTATCCTGGATGTGACACAGAATTTATCGGCGGCACTGATGTTTTTTTTCCACCGGAAAATACGCAGGTTGGCTATGCCTTAAAAACAGAGCCTAAAGATGCCTTCTTCTGGCCGATGAAATATAGTTCAGGTGGAGAATTCTACTTCAATGACCTGGAACTGGAATTTATAAGCGGCCAGTTTTTTGGAACAAGTGATACTGCCCTCAAATATAAGATTTCAAACAAGGGTTATCTTGACATAGACCTTGCAACAATCAGCCCGACAATAAATTTTTATGAGGGTAGCAGTTTCCTGACTGCGTGTGCAGATCCCCTTATAAACGTGGACTTTGAAAACTTCACAGATGTTTTGGATTCATCCTATGGAACTAATGCAGACGGACTCAGCACAAGCGTTGAAAAAAGCACAAATATTGCTAACAGCGGCTATATCTGCATTTGGGTAAACAAAGACCAGGATGTTGCAGAATGTTCTTACAATAATTACGTGGCAGTTAATTGCGCTATTCCAAAGACCTTTATTTACACACTTGATTACTGGGCGTGGGAAAAGTGAATTCAAAAGGAGTATTTATAACATTTATGGTTTTTCTCCTTGTTGTAAGCATCCTTACATTACATGATGTAGCTGAAACAACAAACTACAAACAGGAAAGGAAGTACATTGACGAAGTTGCGTTCAACAAGGTAAACAATTCGTTCAACAATCTCTACGAAGAGGTTGTTTCATTGAACAAAGAAGGACCTGCAAAAGACGTGCAGCAAAGGCCGATGCCGTTTCAATATGACTTTAACGAAAATGCAGTCATCCTAAGCCAGCGCATTCCTGTAAAAACTTCAATGCTAACAGCTTATGTTGACGCATTAAACATTTACAGCATTTTTGCAGACAAAAATGCCACTGCAGACTTAAATATTGCAACAAACGCAATACAGGACAGTAGATGGGGAGGAGTAGAAGACTTTGCAGACCTCAATTATGCCATTCTGCCCCAATGCCTTTTGTATGACATAAACGCATGTTGCCCAGACCTGAATATGATGATTTTGAGGGAACTTGCTGATTCAGAATTTGGATGCAGTGGAGGATTTGACTACGCAGACCTGAATATAGTTGACATAAATATTACTGTTAACACAACAGCCTATATTGATCAAACGCCTCCGCTACAAGGAACGCTTGCAAGCAGCACTGACGCCTTTGACCCGCTAAACACATTACCCTATGTAAGAATCACAATAAATGAAATTAATCCACAATGCCCAGGTGCAGGCTGCCATATTACAAGGAATGAAGCCCAGCCAGGAATCGCAGTAAGGACAGCCCATTTCGACCCAGCCTACACCCTTGTTGGCACAGAGGACACTTTGATAATTCCGGCGAATGCAAGCGATGAATTCAAGATAAAAATTGGGTGTGAAAAGGTTGGAGACCTGTTTCCAATAGTTATTTCAAATACTCTGCCAACAACACCGATCTATGTAGACCTAAACATTACATTTGACCAAAAGCCAGAATTGGTTTATTTTACGCAATGGAATATCTTGTGCTAACAGCATTCATACTTATTTCTGTTGCAATAATCTTCACTTTTTCGTTCATAAACTACAACCAAAACATAAGAGTTGCACAGGCAAATGAAGCAATCGCAAGAATTGCCAATGCGGTGGACGATGTTTACACAAGCGGAGAAGGAAACACAAGATTTGTAACTATTTCATTTCCAAATGAGATGAAAGAATTAAAGATAGTGCACAAATGCGTCAACCTCTTAGGTGACGCTGCAAACCAGGGGACTTTAACAGAATGCGGCGGAGACTATGACGACAATGTTTCGTTCAGCGCAATTTCAATAAATGTTAATTTGCTAAGTGGAGAAAACCAGATGCTCAGGGAAACAAAAGCAAAAATTTGGGAAAACCTCGGGGAAATGGCATTAATGAACGGGGCCCTCAACAAGTACAGTGGAAGCGGATATGTTGTAAGAGTAAGCTGGACCGCTGACAAGAAAAAAATAATGCTTGAAAAGGTGTAAAATGGACAGAAAAGGCCAGACCTCGCTTGAGGTAATGATAACTGCGGTTGTGCTACTTGGAATGATGCTTGCAACAACAGTTACAATGGTCCAAAGAAATGTTGAAACAGAAAGATTTGGAGAAATACAGCAGGATTTAATAAAATGTCAGGCAATCTCAGCAACAATTTCAAATTTTAATTCAAACCAGGCCTACAGCCAGTCAATTCTAAGAGGGCTTGAAAAAGCAGTTCACATAGAAAAAGGCAGTATAGTCACTGGCACAATAAGCTGTAGATACATCGGGCTGGCCCAAAAAGATGACGACGGAAACCCGGTTACCGAAGTTTTTACCAAGGATTCAACAGGATTTGACCTCGGGCAAGGGGAAAGATATGATGTAAAAAAGCTTCCACAGGG
This sequence comes from Nitrososphaerota archaeon, assembly GCA_017610265.1. Classification (GTDB taxonomy): domain Archaea; phylum Iainarchaeota; class Iainarchaeia; order Iainarchaeales; genus JAFCCL01. Next base: position 26,335 of record JAFCCH010000005.1, on the reverse strand, counting down.
GGTGACCTTCTATAAAATCACAATTGTTGAGTAAGCCAAACGAAAAAGGCCAAAGCATGATGGTAGACCTAATGGCAGCCGTTCTGATATTCCTATTACTTGGAGGAGGCATTACCTGGATTTGGACAAACAAGACTATTGAAGCGGAAAAAAGGCTGTTGGAACAGGAAATGAGAATAATGGCCGAAAAGTCTTTGGACACGTTAATAAAAAGTTCTGGCTCGCCATCAAACTGGGAAAAGGCAGGCCAGCTAGATGTTAACTCAATCGGATTAAGCAAAAGGGACAGGGTCCTAAACGAGGAAAAAACAAGCCAGTTTATCTGGCGTTCCGGGCGGCTAACTGACAATCTTATGGGAGAATGGCATTTTAACAGTTCAACAGAAGACGGAAGCGGAAACTACAATAATGCAGCATTTCTTGTGGGAGGCGGAAACTATGTTGATGGTTTATGGAAAACACAGGGAAGAACATTTAACGGAGCAGCATACCTTGAAGTTGACGAACAGTCAGGTTTTGACTTTGGCTTCAACGACAATGAAACAAGCGCGCAGCTTGTTTTAGGTTACCAACATACAGGAACTGTTTCAGTATGGTTTAAGACTGGAAACATTGCTGCACAAACTCTTGTAAGCAGGCGTGGAACTGTAGGATTGAGAGGATGGCATTTGAGCGCAAGCTCAAGTGAAGCATGCTTTCATGTCTTTACGTCTGTAGAAGAAAAAAAAACCTGCTATACTGGCTCAGACATTACCGACGGACAATGGCACCATCTTGTTGGAACATGGGATTCACAGTGGATGAAAACCTATTTTGACGGAGACCTAAAGGCAGAATATGAATTTACAGAGCCTGGAGAAACCTACAACCCTGGTATACAAAAGGTCTGGATTGGCAAAAACCAAAAGATAACAGACCCTGCAGGGCCATTTGCAGGAGACCTGGAAGAGATAAGAATCTATGATACAGCCCTTGACCAGAGCGAAATAAGGGCTTTACAGGAATGGGACAAGGCATTTGTCAGACAGAAACTTTTAATTGGATCAACAGACTACTATTTTAGGCTAATAAACCCTGAAGATGACTCCATTGTAAAAAATAAAAAAGGAGATCTTCTTTGGTCAGGGGAAGAGCCAATCGGAGACAACAAAATGAAAGTATCAGTAAGAAGACCAGTAACATTCAAGGAGGTTGCAACAATTGCAGAATTTACTTTATATCGGGATAGGTAAAAGAGGGTTTGCTGTTTCAGTTGACGCCCTGCTTGCAACAATGCTAACTATTGGTGTACTGACATTTATTGGGTTAGGAATACAAACACCCCAGTCAGACATGACTCCGCTTGCCCCAAGCCTAAAGCAGGCTGCCAACGATAGCTTTTCAGTTTTGGAAAACAGCGGCATTCTTGCAAAAAACCTTGCCGACAACGAGTTAAGCCAGAGAGCTTTGACAAATAACCAGGGAACAGGCATTTATGACGAGGTCAAAAAATTACTGCCTGCAAACGCCGAACTCAATATAGTTATAACAGAATACCGAGCCAAAGAAAATTTGGCTGCCTGCAGAACCGCATACGCAGATTTTTTAGGCGCGGGAGCTACTTATGACACTATTGAATCGGTTTTTGATGAATGTTTTGATGAAGAAACAGGACAAGAAAGTTATCCAGGCATATCAGCCTCTCCTGAAAAAGAGGTTGCCCACGGGCGAAAGATTGCTGCAATGAAACAGCCTATAATTGAGGAAACAGGAGGAACAGTTTGTGTTCCACAAACATTTGAATTTGAAGAAGAAGAGCAGGCATTAAGGGCCTTATTTGAAGGGGAACTGGAGGCAGATGTTGAAACAAATGTAACTGTAACAGACCTTAGCGGCGGCGCAATAAGTGAAATTTCCTGCGACGACACAGTAAAGCTTACAATCAGGGCAAGAAACCAGTCAAGGGATCCAATTGCAATAATGTTAGCCATGGACATAAGCGGAAGCATGGCAGAATATGATGCACTTGCCCAGGAAACAAGTGGAACAGTTAACGGAAGCACCTGCGACGGAGGCGACTGCATAGTAACAACAAACAACTGCCCAACAAGTTACAGTGCGGCAACCGAAAACCAGTTTACAAACTGGACACATTTATGGAGTTTTACCGCAGACGCCGACTTTATTGACAGGTTTGTTGGAACATGGGGTGAACGATTATATATGTGGTGGTCAGGCACAAGAGATGACGGAGGAAGCTGCAGAATAATTTCAAGACTGAAGCTTGTTGCACCCGACGGAACAGAATATTTTAGGTATGACTCAACAAATTATTCACAGCATTATGTTTATCCAACTAAAGGAGTAATAAACGGAAGCCACAATACAGGAGATAAGGAATGGGACCTTTACGGATGGACAAACACACCATATACTTCAAGTGTTTACATGCGATTTCGAGGATATTTGAATGTAAACAATAAGCTTGATACCCTTTCAGGAGGAACAGCAACAGGAAGCGGAAGCGAATGTGTTCCAACAGGGGGCTGGAAAAAGATTGGGGATTTGGACCTACCAACACTTGAACCAGGCCAAACATTCCAATATGTTTATGGATATATGTACTATGGTAGCACCTATGATTCAAGTCTTAGTGGATGCAGGCCAAGGCTTTACTTTAAGAAATCTGATGGAACAGATGTCTCTTCTATAGCAACATGCACTGGGAGCACTGCTTGTGAGAGAAACAAATATTACAGCACAGGCGACCAGCCAAGCGGAAACTATGAGGTTTGGGCATGGAGTGATGATGAAATAAGCCTTTCAACTGTAAGTTTTTCATACTATGTTGTAGACAATACCATTGGAGATGGAGGAGGATACAAAGCAATTCCAAACAAAGCCCTTGACAATTCAAGCAATGGCTGCAACGGGGTGGCCTGTACAACTACTGTGGAAACAAATTGTCCTACAAAAACAAACTGGAATGACGAAGAGGCATTTGGAACAGGAGACCTGGATGTTTTTAATATAAATTCAGGAGACAATGTCAAAGGACTCAAGGTAAAGGTAAGCAATTCAGGAGATTTAGGCACATGCTCAGAAGCAAACTTTATAGCACAAAGTCATAGAAGCCCTGCGTTTAGAGTAAGGACAAATGGGGGCAATAGCACACCTCTCGAAACCAGCTACTTGACAGCATATTACTGTCAAGATGGCTACTGTGAAAGGACAATTACAAACGGAGGCTCAAACTTAAATGCAGCTCCATACGAACTTGAGGGATGGGCAGAGGAGCCTACTAGCTTTACAGTAAGCTGGAATCTAAGAAGGATTGACGCAGCTAAAAAGGCAATGCGGGACTTTATTGACAACGCCCAATGGCAAACACTTGACAAAATTGGATTGGTAAGCTTTTCTGACAGTGGAAACGCAAACCAAAGCCTTACAGACAACAGAGAAGCAATAAAAAGCTCATTAAATGTCCTTGAACCAACAGGGGCAACAGGATTAGCACTTGGAATTAAAAAAACGGCAGAGGAATTAATAGGCGTTGCCGAAGACACAGGAAAGTTTATTGTTTTGTTGACAGACGGAAAGGCAAATATCTGCATTAATGGATCTGCCTGTGGCGAATGGGCTGCGGCCCAGGATGCAATTGCAGAAGCCGAAACAGCAAGGGATTTTCAGGATATAAAAATTTATGTGATTGGATTTGCCGACAGCGCCGCACTTGAAAGCGGGGTAGGAGGGTCTGGTGGAATAAGTTATGAAACAGTTCTTGAAGAGGTTGCAAAAGATGAGGACAGTGAATTCTGCGATGACGGAGTAAACTGCGGAAAATATTACTTTGCAGAAGACCAAGCAGAATTAGACCAATTATACCAATTTATTGCATCAAAAATTGCAAAAGAAATGGGCAGTGTCAATATAGAACTGCCGTTCACCTCAGGAATTTCGCCAAATGTAACAGACTGCGGCACTTGGGCAGAAACAGGTGGTTTTGTCAGCACTGCGGGATGTTCTACCGCCCCAAATCCAGCTGATTTTGTTAAATGGGATCCCACAACAAGTATATTAACATTTGAAGACCAGGCAATAAATGTTATTTCAGGCCAGTGGTGGTCAGCAGTAATAGAAATTCCAGTACCATGCACCGGAGAAAACTGTGAGATTAACGAAATTACATTCCCGCCATTTGGAACAACATTCACAGACAACAGTACTTTGGACACTGTAAACTGGGACGGAAGCTTTGATGAAAAGATTTTGTGTGACACAGAGGACACAAGATGCCACAAGACCTTTCCCTTCAAATACGCTGACTTAAACATTGTATTTACAGGAGGAAACACCATTGGCGGCCCGGAAAATCTAAGTGTTAACTTTGAGATAGACAACAATGGCTTTAAGGATGTGAGCATTTCAGAAGTTGCAGGAATAAAGCCTTTGTCAGTTACATTTTACAAAAAAGACTTTGACCAAAAATTAAGGGCAAGTGCAGCTTCTGCAACCGCATTTATTGGAGAAGATGATGACAGCCCAATACCTTTAGAAATTGCCATTGACGACGGAATTTTGTTTATTGGAATGCCAAATCCTCCAAGCCCAGGCGAAATTTGCAGTTGGAAAGAGGGAGTGTGTACACAGCCAAGCTATTGGAAGATAAGGGTCGAAGATGTTGAATTCAACGACTGCCCCGGGGACCCTCCTGATTGCACAGGAACAGTCATTGCAATAATAAACAACGACCAAAAAGTGGGCGAGTGCAGTCTGCATAACCAAGCAATAATGAACTGCCTGTCTGAATCAGCAGACAGGTTTTATGTAATAGATTATTATATATGGGGCAATTAGATAAAACTGAACAAAAAAGGAATATTCATAAATGTGATAGATTATTACATATAAGGTAATTAGATGAAACTGAACAAAAAAGGAATATTCATAACCTTCATGGCATTTCTGCTAATTAGCACACTGCTCGCACTAAACTTCTCAATAAGCAGATCAGAAATAAAACAACAAAGAAACATCATCGAAGAAACTGCATTCAACGAAGTAAACGACAGATTCAACAACCTAAGACAACAAATGATCGTAGCAAAAGAAGGATACGCAGGCACAACATACGGAAGAATAACACCATTCAACGGCTTCAGCTCAGGAAGCAACTGGTTCGAAATAGAACAAAACCTGCCACTAAAGGAGATCAGGTTTAACGACGCATTCGACACAATGAACCTATTCGCAATATTCGCAAAACAAAACAGCGGAAGCGGAGTACAAGTCGACGTAGAACACAGCATACAAAATAGAGCATGGGGCGGAGGCGCAGGAGACTACCCTGAAATAAATTACATCACACTACCCCAATGCATGCGATTCTCAGTCGCCAAAGGAACAGAAACTATTAATATAAATGATATACTTGACGACAAGGCAAAATTCAACAAAGGCACAGCCCTAGGAGACGACTGTGTCTCAGATTTCTCCTTTGACAAAATTAACACAGTGGAAACAGAAATCCACGTTAAAAACGGTTTTGAGATATGGTGCGAAGGAGTTTATGATGCAGGAGGCGGAACCGGTTCAAGCAATTGCAACAACGAAGCACCAAATGGAATAGACCCCTATGCAGAAGTTACATTTGTTTGGGACAACTGTAGCGGAGAAAACTGCAATTCAGCACCGTTTGTAAACGGGCAATGGACCGTGGGAATGAACTTTGATTCAACAACAACCGGAAAAATATGGGTTCAGACAGATTATTCAGGAGAAACTGTTTCCAAGCAAAACTGGGTTGGATTCCTAATAAATCCGGACGGAGCAAATACTGAAACACTAAGCGTTGAACTACGAGCACAACAAATGGATGCTGTTAATCCACCTGAACCACTTGACTCCTCGTTCAAAACAAGAATAACATTTAAGGAAGAGATAGATGAAGTTTCACTGCCGCCAGGAACATTTGACTTTGGCGTAAAAAAACCAGGCTTTGACATATGCAGAGCCACATCCGAAGCAGGGTGCAATTTCCAAATAATGAATCCGCCAGGAGTCGGAGTAGGATGTTCCATAAATGAAGATTGTGACGACAGTGATTCCTGCACACAAAATATTTGCAACGCAATTGTTTGCACTTACCCGCCAAATCTGTGCGATGATGGGTCAGACGGATGTTGCCCTGCAGGATGCACATTTGTAGGAGGAGATTTAGATTGTCCGGAAGCGGACGAATGCACCAACAATTCCCAATGTGAAACAATTTATGATGCAGACCCTTGCAAGACAAATATTATATGCAATACAGGGCCTGCTCCAAATGTATGCGAATGGAACACAATTTCAGCGTGCACTCCAGGCGATGGATGCTGCCCTGCAAGCTGTTCTGCCCCGGCTGATACAGACTGTGATATTGAATGGCCTGTTGGATGGACCTTTAGGAAAAAAATAATTATTGGCAGTTCATTGGTTGAAGCAAACCTCACAAACTTTCCGGTATTGATAAGTGTTATTGACGCCGACTTAATTAGTGGAGGCGGAAAGGTTCAGGCGGATGGAGACGATATAATGTTTACATCAGGAGACGGTACCACTCCATTAAGCCACGAAATTGAAACATATAACAATGCAACAGGCGCACTTGATGCATGGGTAAAAACAAGCCTTTATGGAAGTGCTAACACCTCAATATTCTTATATTATGGAAACGCGACAGCAGGCAACCAACAAGACGTGACTGGCGTCTGGGACAGTTCTTTCCAAATGGTTCAGCATTTAGAGGAACAAGGAACAGGTTTGAGATTTGACTCAACCTCAAAAGCAAACAATGCAAGCACAACAGGCTTTGCCGGAAGCGAAGCAACTACAGGAAAAATTGATGGATCAAACCAGTTTGACGGAACAGGCAAATTCCTCACAGTAGGAGATGCCACAGACCTTGACGGTATGAAAGACTTAACCATTGAGGGGTGGGTAAATTTTACAGCCCTGGCTTCAAACCAGACTATTCTAAACAAGCAAGGCAGTTACAGCATTGAATATGAGTCCTGCCCTTAAGTCATACAATTGCCAAAACCCTTTTTTTATATAGGCGAAAAAGGGCTTTTTACCTGTTCAAAATCCTATTTAGGAACATTTAAATTTCATTAATACTTAATAAATGGGAGAGCCTTCGGCACAGCCGAAGGCAATGTTGTTGAAAGAAAATGACCACAAAAAACCATGCCCATGAAGAAGAAAAAGCCTGGCAAGAGTACATTGCCGCTGTCGAAAGCAAGACAACAAAAAAGCCCAAAAAAGGCAAAGGGTTTGGCTATAGCATCAAAACATTTCTTGAAAGAATAGGCATTGGCAAAAAAGCAAAGGAAAAAAAAGCGGTTCAAAAAGAGATAGCTATTTCTGCAGCAGAAGCCAAAAAAGGAATTTCTGGAAAAAAGCCCACTGCACTAAAACCATCTGGGAAGAAAACTTTTGTTGAATCAATAAGACATCTTGAAAAAGGCTTGAAAAAGGTTGAAAAAGAAATTCCTGAAAAAAAAATTCCTGAAAAGGTAAGCCCTGAAAAAGCAATGACTGTGAAGGCAATTGGCATTGACAAGTATATTGAAAAGATGGAGAAAAGCAAGCGCGCCGAAGCTGCGTTGAAGGCAATAGAAAATGTTGAACTTGACAAAAGGGGAAAGGTAGCTGTTGGAGCAATCAAAGAAGTTGAATTAGACAAAAGGGCAAAGGTCGCGTTAGAGACTGTAAAAAAAGAAGAAGAGATGGAAAAGAAAGCCGAGACCGCATTAAAGGCTGTTGAAAAGGCAAAGAAAAAACAGGAAAAGGAAGATAAAAAGAAAGCTTTGGCTGAGAAAAAGAAGGTTGGAAAAAAAGCAAAGCCCTCAAAAAAAGCAGGAAAAGCAAAAAAAGCCGCACCAGGAAAAGGCCTTAAGCCGGAAGAAGAAAAGATTATTGAAAAAATTATTAAAAAAGAACCAGGGCTTGTAGAGAAAAGTGCTGAGGAAATCAAGCAACTTTCGCCAAAGGAAATTAAAAAAGAGCTCAAGCTTGAAAAAATGATTGGGAAAGCAAGAGGCTGGTATGGCGATGCCTTAAAGCACAAAAAAGCAGCGTTGTCAGGCTGGAGAATTAGGAAAAAAGTAAAACTGCACCACATCAGGAAAAAAGAGAAAAAGGGAGAAATTACTACAGACGAAAGAAAAAAGAAAAAGCAGCTGATGGCAGAGGATCGGGATTTAACAAAGAAAATTAAAAACCTTGAAAACCAGATAAGGACACTTGAATTTATTGAAAGGGAAAAAGAAGCTAAGGGCAAACAACTTGAGAAAAAAGTAGCAGCTATTGGAGTAAAAATTCCAAAAATAAAGGATATTGGAGGAAAGAAAGGCGCGTCAGAGTTCAACAAAAAATCTGAAATTGTTGACCTTGTTGAGGCAATGAGGACTGTTGCAGACGAAATGGCTGCCACTGCCACAAAGCAATCAATGGCAAACGTTACCTGGAAAGACAGCCTTAATATTGACGACCAAATAAGTGCGCAGCAAAACCTGATTAAAAACCTTGAGCTGGCATTCTACAAAAGAAAGGTTGACTTTGAGCAGTTCAGAGAAAAGCTTTTTGAGTACCAGTCAAAACTGTCTGAATTGAGAATTAGGAAAAAAATTGCTGAAAACAGAAAGGCAAATTTGTCTCCAGAAGTAAGAAAGGCTATGGAAGAGGCAACAGCCATGCGAAAGCAAGCAGTGGGAATAAGCCCAAAGGCATCCAAGGCACTTGAAAAAATGGCTAATATGCCAATTGATGTCAGACTTGGAAAGGATGCTATTGACGCAATTAAAAAGCTTACAGCAAAAGAGGTTGAAAGAGTAAGCGAAAAAGCTGAGGAGAAAAAGTTTGCCGAAAGGACTGCGGCGGCATTGCAGCAGATTGCAGAAAAGCTTGCAACTGCGCCAAGGCCTGTTGCACAGGCACCGCCTGCGGCTCCAGTAGCAAGGCCTGCACCGCCAATGCAGCCGGCCGGACCTGTTCAGCAAAAGCCAGGATTCCAACTCTGGCAAAAACCAACAGCAAGGTCTGCTGAAAGGACTTATCCAGAGGAAAGGCGCCCGAGGCCATACCCTGAAGAAGAATACAGGTCAAGAAGGCCTAGGGAAAGGGAAGAAAGCCCTTTATGGCCAGAAGAAGATAGAAAAAGGCCTAGAAGGAAAAGGCGCATTCCTGAAGAAAGATATGTGGAAGAACCTGTTGAAACTATTGTAGAAGGAACTGTTAAAACCAGTGAGAAAGCTGCACCAAAAAAAGGCGGGGCTCCAAGAGTAATTGAAAGAATTAGGGAAAGGATTATTGAAAGGGTTCCGTTTGCAAAACCGGCTGAACAGCAACCTGTAAGCAAGCTTGTTGACAATGCAATAAAGCAAAAAGCAATGGGAAGCAATGTTGACCAGGAGCAAATTAACAGGATTGAAGGAAGACTTGGAGAGCTTCTTAAAAAATACCACATTCCAGACAATGCTCTTGCAGCAAGAATTCAGACACTTGACAGCGGAAGGCTTGTTCAGGACTTTCAAAAGCTAATAAAACTTATCGAAGAGAAAAAGGGTGGTGCGGCAGTAGAACTTATCAGGCCAGGTGCAGGCTTTGACATTAAAACAGGACTTATTTCAAGAAAAAGGGAAAAGATTGTTGGAAAAGAAAAAGAGATAAGAAAAGCCAAGATTGAAACATCCTTTGACAGGGTGCTTGGCCTTGTGCAGGTAAAGGGAACAATAAATCTTAATGATGTTGCAAAGCAGCTTGGAATGACATCAAAAGAAGTTAAAGAATGCGCAGAGATTCTTGAAAGAAGCAAGCTTATAAAGCTCAATTACCCCCCTATAGGGGCAGTGAAGCTTGTTTACCCGCAATACATTAAGTGGAAGCAACAGCAAAAGAGGTTAGGAAAAAAATAGGGAAAGTGAATTTTAATGGCAGAAGAACAAGCTCCGGCAATGAATAAAGAAGATATTGAAAAGATGAAGGTTGTTGACACCTACAGGGTTGAATCAGACAAGGTGCAAATAGAAGTAAACATAATTGACGATGACCAGGCCTATGTAAGAAGATATTTTCTAAATTTTCCATCTTATGGCCCAGGAACTGTTGCATTACTGAACAATCTTAGGACAAGCATTTTAAGCGACATCTCAATCAGGTCAGAAAGGCAAATTGGAGCAAAGTTTGTTGCAAGAACAAAGCAAAGATTCAAAGAAAAGGCAATCAAGTTATTGGAAGCCGAGCCAGGCATTCCTGAAGAAACAAAAATGCTTCTGATTGCAATCCTGTTAAATGAAATGTTGGGGCTTGGAAAAATAGAGTTCTTGTTGACAGACCCAAACCTGGAAGAAATTGTTGTAAACACAAGTAAAACCCCTGTCTGGGTTTATCACAAAAAGTATGGATGGCTTCTTTCAAACGTGCAAATGAAGGATGAATCAGAAACAGAAAATTACAGTAACATAATTGCAAGAAGGATTGGAAAACAAATAACTATTCTTAGCCCCTTACTTGATGCACATCTTATAACAGGAGACAGGGCAAATGCAACGCTTTTCCCAATCTCAAGTGCAGGAAACACTATTACAATCAGGAAATTTAGAAGAGAGCCCTGGACAGTAACCGACTTTATCAACAGCAAGACTGCAAACACCGAAGTAATGGCTCTTATCTGGACAACAATGGAATATGAAATGAACATGATTGTTTCAGGGGGAACAGGTTCTGGAAAGACCAGTTTCCTGAATGTTTGCATGCCATTTATCCAGCCAAACCACAGAATTCTAACAATTGAGGACACAAGAGAGCTAATGCTTCCACCATTCCTACACTGGGTCCCTCTAACCACAAGAGAGCCAAATCCAGAGGGGAAAGGGGGGGTTTCAATGCTTGACCTATTGGTAAACAGTTTGAGGATGAGGCCTGACAGAATAATTGTTGGAGAGATAAGGCGTCAAAAGGAAGCAGAAGTAATGTTTGAAGCAATGCACACAGGACACTCAGTATACACAACATTCCACGCAAACACTGCCGATGAAACAATTAGACGGTTCATTAATCCACCGGTAAACATTCCTCCAACAATGCTGGAATCTGTCCACTTAAATATTGTAATGTTTAGAAACAGAAGGCTTGGAGTGAGAAGAATACTTCAGGTTGCAGAATATGTTCCGGAAAGAAGAGGCGGAAAAGAAGAGGTTAAAGCAAATATTCTTTACAGATGGAGAGGAAGCGACGACAAGATAGTAAAACACAGTGAAAGCATTAGAATGTTTGACGAATTATCATTGCACACAGGATTTAGCAGGAGCGAAATCCAAAACGAGCTTGAAAAGAAGAAAAAGGTAATTGAATGGCTTATAAAATTCAATGTTAGGGATGTAAGAGATGTTGGAAAAATAATTGCCCGATTCTATAGGGATCAGGACACAGTTTTGCAGATGATTGCAAAAAACCAAAAACCAGTATTGATAGCAGATACAGCGCAAAAAAAGCCAAGTTCAACAGTAACAAGGAGTTAAGATTATGGCAAAAATAATTCCATTTGCACCAGTACCCCTGCCTATTCTTAGGACAATGACCGCCCCTTTGATGAGATTTACTACAAACTTTGACAAAGTGTTTCCAAACCTTAAAAAGTCTCTTGACCAGGCTGAATTAGGATTTGACGAGAAAGAATACGGCGCCCTAATGCTTTTTTTAGTGGGATTCTACGGCATATTTGTCGGAGGGCTTGCAACCCTTGTGCTAAGCAGGATGACTGAAGACTTTTTGGTAATGGGAGTAGGAATAAGCATTTTTATGGCTGTAATGATATTTGTGCAGATGATAATGTATCCCACACTAATTGTGAGAACAAGAGTTAAGAACATTGAAAAAAATCTTGTGTTTGCAATGAGGGCAATTCTTGTTCAATTAAAAAGTGGTGTTTCCCTTTTTGACAGTATGACAATGGTTTCAAGAGGCCAGTATGGCGTTGTTGGAGAAGAATTTCAAAAAGCCATTGACGCAATAAATACAGGGACACCAGAGCAAATCGCTTTGGAGGAAATGAGTGAAAAGAATCCAAGCCCTTATTTGAGAAAATCCATTTGGCAGATTGTAAATGGAATGAATGCAGGCGGAGACATAAGCGACATTCTTGGAGAAACAGTCAGGTCAATGATAAGGGAGCAAAAGCTTGCAATAACCAAATATGGCTCACAGCTAAGAGTTCTTTCCCTGATGTATATGATGATTGGAGTAATAATGCCGGCCCTTGGCGTAACACTTTTGATAATCTTGTTCACTTTTCCAATGGTAGGCGACGCTATTTCAAGCATGCCATTATTGAACGATGTGGGCGGAACATTGCAAGGTGTTTTGCCAGGTGAAGTTTATTACGAAGGAGACTATATTGCAGGCCTTGGAGGAAAAGCACGGTACTCAGGCACAGAGCTTTTTGTAAGAGTTGACAAAATAGACGGCAAACGGGGCGTTTTCTCCCTGGTAGCGGAACGGGAACCTGGTTCAGAAGGCAAAATAGTTGACACACAGTCTGTTTACGGAGCCGAAAGCAACCTGCGGGAATACTTTGTTACCTCAGAGGGCACAACATTGTTTGGTGAAAGCCTGTTAATAAAAAATATTGGACTAAACTTTTTTGGACAGCAGCAAGTTGAAGTTACAAGGCTTGAGCCAACCCACTTGATTTTCTGGGGGCTGTTGGCAATGGTTTCTGTAATGCAATTTATGTACATTGGCATAATTAAAAGCAGGAGACCAAATATTATAGGGTGAAAAAAATGGGGATATATCACAGAATTGCATCATTGGTTCCGCAACCTGTCCTTACGGCTTTTGAGCGGGAGCTAAGATATGTTGGAATAGATGTTGAAGAAGAAAGGTTTGTTGGATTTATCATATTGTTTGGCATCGGAATAGCAATAGCAATTTCTGTAAACCTGTTCCTTTTCTTTAAAATTAATTCAATTTTAGGAATACTAGCCGTGTTTATAGGAGTATTTAGCGCATTTGCGGGTGGAACCTATTTTATGTTAAGCCAGACCGCTGAGAAAGAAGGAAAGAAAGCGGAACGGATTTTACCAGATGTTCTTGAATTGATTGCAAGCAACATAAAGTCAGGGCTTACAACAGAAAGAGCATTGTTTGCAGCAGCCAGGCCGGAATTCGGTGTTGTGTCAGAGGAACTAAAGAATGCGAGCAAAGAAATAATTTCAGGCGAAAGAATGGAGAACGCACTTATGATTATGAGCAGGGAGATAAAAAGCAAAGTTCTCGCAAGAAGTATGTGGCTTTTGGTTCAGGGCATTAAGAGTGGTGGAGCAATCGCCGACCTATTGATACAGCTTGGCTCAGATTTAAGAGAAGAAAACGCAATGAAGGACGAAATTTCGGCAAACATCAGTATGTACGTAATTCTGATATTTGCGGCAGCTATTATTGGAGCACCACTGCTATTTGGAATTAGTAGCATCATTGTTGGAATCCTTGTAGAGCAAACAAGCAGCATAAGCATTTCCCCTGAACAAATGGATGAATACAGCTCAATGAGCAGTGTTGGAAGGTTTATGGGCCTGCCAACTGTTAACATAACCGAATCATTTATTGTAACTTATTCTGTGGTGGCATTGACGGTTACCGCTATCTTTGCATCACTTACAATTGGAGCAATGGCGTCTGGAAGCGAAAAAGAGGGGATTCACTATATTCCGATAGTGGTAATTATTTCCGTCCTCCTGTTTTCAGCCATAAGATTTTTCCTGGGCGGCGCCCTTGGAGGAATATCAGGAATGATGTAGAAGGAAAGGCCGTTCATTAAAGAAAGAAAATTGCTAGGTTGAATCAAAGACTTTTAGACACTTATTTTAAGCACTTGACTCCACCGTATTAGACACTTATTTTAAGCACTTGACTCCACCGTAAAAAATGTAGAGTTAACACTAGTTGAAAAAAATAAAAAGAAGAAGAAAAGAAAAATAAAGCGATTTTTCAATCGCTTTAAGTTGTTACAGTTATTGGACCGCTGCAAGTAATGGTGACGTTTCTGTCAAGTGCAGCAAAATCTGTGTATCCGACCATCAAATTACTTGTAGAATAGGTCTCTACAGCCGCAGATGTTGCTGTGACTTCAATTGTGTCACCGCTTGAAACACTAGCATTATAAGCCTGGTCTGTTGTAGCAATTGCGCCTGAAGATGAGATATAAACTGATGAAATATCTCCACCTGTCAGATTAGTAAGAATTATCTTACCCATATCTGTTCCAGTAGCAACATTTGCTTCAAGATTTGAAGCCTTTACAACAATTTTTGCCGGGTCGCTGCTGTTACAAACAACTCCTGCAGGGCTTGATACAATGAAAACCAATACACCGACAACAATTGCAATTACAATCAATGCCCATCCATAAGTCATCAAATACTCCAATGCTGCTTGTCCTTTATTGTTCATGCTTTCCCTCCTATAATTTTTTTTTTAAAAACCAATTTCAGTCCCTGCCAAAAATTTATCCAGGAAGGGACCAGATTTATTCGTATATAAGATGTATTTCTCCTTTAAAAAGCTTTCCTAAGGCAAAACAGCCTTTTAAGCCCTTTTAGCAAACTTTTTTTTCAAGGCAAGTTCAACAAAAGCAGGAACAAAGCACTTGACATTGCCATGCATTGAAGCAATTTCCTTGACAACAGTACTGTTCAAGTGAAAGAATTTGGGACTTGTAACAACAAAAACCGTTTCAAAGTCAGGATTTAATTTCCTGTTAACAGTAGCCTGCTGGAACTCTGATTCAAAGTCCGATAATTCACGAAGGCCCCTTATGACAACAAAGGAATCTTTCTTTTTTACATAATCAACAAGCAGGCCTGAAAAGCTTTCAACATCGACATTCTTCAAATCTTTTGTGCAAACCTTAATCATAGAAACCCTTTCATTCCGGGAAAACAATGGGTTCTTCCCGGACTTTGTGGCAACTGCAACAACAACCCTGTCAAAAAGCTGCAAAGCCCTTTTGATGACATCCAAGTGCCCAAGAGTAACAGGATCAAATGTTCCAGGATAAATTACAATTCTTTCAGCCATTTTTTTTCAACTCCGAGAAAAGAAGCCTTGCCTGTTTTCTTGTGTGAGACAAGCTTCCACTATTATCAATAACATGCTGAGCTTTTTTAATCTTTTTCTCGGGTCTTATTTGAGAATTCCATCTTTGCAAAGCTTCTTTTCTTGAAAGACCTTTGTCCACAAGCCTTGCAAGGCACTTTGCCTTAGGTGCCTTAACAAAAACAATTGAATCAAACTTGTTTTCCCACTTTGCTTCAAACAAAAGAGGCACGTCAACAACCGCAAGCTTCTTCTTTCCCTCTTTAAATAAAGCAAGCTTTGCCTTAACTTCCTTCCAGACAAGGGGATGCAGCAATGCCTCAAGCTTTTTCCTCTTTGAAGAAGAAGAAAAAACAAGGTCTGCAATCTTTTTCTTATTGACAGTGCCAAAAAGCTTGAGAAGCTTTTTCTTAACAGCCTTACCCCTGTAAAGTTTTGATACAATGGAGTCGCAGTCCACCACAGGAAGAGCCATTCTTCGCACAGTTTTTAGGACAGTGGATTTTCCCGACCCAATTAAACCAGCCAACGCAATTGCTTTCATTCAAAAAAGAATAGGTAAAAAGTTAATTTAAAGCCGAGCCCTGACTCTGGACCAGTCACAACGCGCGGTGCGAAGATTTAAATTCTCCGAAGTGATAAGATATATAGAAACGAGTGAGCTCAGTTGAGCGAGCAGGCGATTTATTTGAGAATAGTAATGGTAACAAGTTGGCCCCCAAGGCACTGTGGAATTGCAACATATAGCCAGGATCTTGTAAGGGCTTTGAGAAAAGAGGGCAATGAGGTCCATATTGTCACATTTAGCGATGGTGGTAAAAAAGGCGAAAAGTTCGTGCACAAGGCCCTTAAGGTTAAGAAAAACAAAGCCCTTGTTGAGGCTGGCTGGGACAAAAAGCTTTTCAAGGCTATTGACAAGATAGAGCCAGATGTAATCCACATCCAGCACGAATATGGTTTATACCTTCATGAAGAAGATTATAGTGCAGGGCTTTTGAGGGCCTTTTTTAGGTGGAAGGTTGAAACAGAGATTCCAACAGTTGTAACTTACCACAGTGTTTACACTGTGCTTGACAGAGTTGAATCTATTTATATGGATGTTGCATTGAAACTAACCAATGCCGCACTTGTCCACGAGGAATTTCAGAAAAACAATTTGCCAATTAATATTGGAAGGGTTCCAGACAATGTTTATGTTATCCCCCACGGAGCAAAGGATATTGCCCCTGCAGGAGATGTTAAGGAAAAATATGGTCTTAAAGGAAAAAAAGTTGTTGGCCTTATTGGATGGTGGGAGCCTAACAAGGGATTTGAGCGCGTTGTTAAAATCTGGCATAAGATAAGGAAGGAAGTTGGATCAAAAGCAGTTCTTGTTGTCGCAGGAGACGCAAGGCCTGGCAGCAGTTCAGGGCAAATTTACAAGCCAAAGCTCTTGGAGGCAATTGAGAAGAGCCCGGCCAAGAGCAGTATTAAGGTTATTACTGGAAGTTTTACCCCTGAAATGTATGATGAGGTTCTTTCAACCTTTGACTTGATGGTTTTGCCTTACAGCAGGGCATCACAGTCAGGAAATCTTGCCCATGCATTTGCCATGGGAATTCCCTGCGTTGCAACCGCAATGGAGGGCCTAAAAGCCGAGATTGAAATCAG
Source organism: Nitrososphaerota archaeon (assembly GCA_017610265.1). GTDB lineage: Archaea > Iainarchaeota > Iainarchaeia > Iainarchaeales > JAFCCL01. Next base: position 9,568 of record JAFCCH010000005.1, on the reverse strand, counting down.
CAAGGGAGGACTAACTGTTCCGCCTGGAGACGATGTAGAATTGATGCATGCAATTGCACACATTATGAAACATGACGAGCTTAGAAAGCGTTATGCAAAGAATGCCGCAAAGTATGTTACTAAACAACTTAAGTGGAGCATTGTTGCAAAAAAACATATGGCGCTTTACCAAAAATTAATAACAGATTTAGCTGAAGAGCGGAGACCGAAGAAAAAAGAAAGTCCGTTCTAGGTGGGGACCTATGAAAAAAACAGACTGGATTCATTTCCTAAGCAGCTATCCACCAAGGGAGTGTGGAATAGCAACTTTTACGAAAGACCTCGTTAACTCTATTGAGGAGAATAAAAACCCGGGTATTGAATGCAAGATTGCTGCAATGAACGAAAACCTTGGTGCTTACAGTTACGGCAGGGACGTAAATATTCAGATTGACCAGGACGACCAGGAAAGCTATTTGATTGCTGCCGAAAAGCTCAACAAAAGCAAGAGAAGCAAGGTTGTCTGTATCCAGCACGAATTTGGCCTATTTGGAGGAGAATTTGGAGAATACTTAATTCCATTCCTTGAAGAGCTTGAAAAGCCGGTTGTTACAACATTCCACAGTATTTTGCCGGGAAACCCTGATATTGAAAGGCAGAGAAAATATGTTGTGAAGAAAATTTGTCAGAATTCAGACAAGGTTGTTTCAATCAGCGGTTATGGAAAAGACATTTTGATGCATAAGTATGGCATTCCAAAGGACAAAATTGCGGTTGTGCCACACGGCGTCCCACAGATCCCGTTCAGGGAAGAAGCAAAAGCCAAAAAAGAGCTTGGACTGCAGGACAAGAAGGTTTTGTCGACATTTGGCTTAATGGATAGGAGAAAAGGAATCCATTACGCAATAAGAGCAATGCCAAGAATAATTGAGGAAAATCCTAATGCAATGTATATGGTGATTGGAGAAACCCACCCTGTTGTAAGAAAGCACCACGGAGAACAGTATCGTAATTATTTGAAAGGTCTTGTTAACAAACTTGGATTAAAGGACCATGTCAAGTTTGAAAACAGGTTTTTGTCACTGGAAGAGTTGTGCAAGTATATTCAGGCAACAGATGTATACATGACTCCATATTATGACCCAGGCCAAATAAGTAGTGGAACACTTGCATATGCGGTTGGTTCAGGCACAGCCTGTGTTGCAACTCCGTTCCTTTATGCAAAAGATGTTTTAAGGCATGGCAGAGGAATGCTCGTAAAGTTCAAAAGCAGCAGATGTATGGCTGATTCAGTTAACAAGGTTCTTGCGAGCAGGAAACTCAGGTTGAAACTTGAAAGAAATGCCTACAATTACACAAGAGGCTGGCACTGGCCTGCCATTGGAAACACCTATATGGACCTGTTTAATACTGCTGCAAGCAGGCAGTAATTTCCAAAAACAGTGATAGTAAGGAAATCTAATTTTTTTTCTGATTTACCGTTTGGTTTGCAAAGAACCAATGGTTTTATTTTTCAAAAGCAGTATAGGTAATGGCGTGGTTGGGAGTAACAGGTTGTCAATCCACGGTGATTGGCTAGGGGGATTCGCTCTGAATTCTAACTTGCGTGGTTTTAACCACGCCACTTTTCTAATTTTAGCAGGAACTTTGTTAGGTTATCTTTTTAAAGAAGTTAATGCCTATATCTTCAAGTTTATTGAAAAAATTATTAGGTGCAAAGAATGGTTGAGCCATACCGAACAAAAACAGGCGTTCCTGGCCTTGACGAAATACTCTATGGGGGGATTCCTAAAAACAATCTTGTTGTTGTGAGCGGAGACCCTGGTTCAGGCAAGACAGGACTTGTCCTGGAATACCTTTACAACGGCGTTATAAAATACAACGAGCCAGGAATCTACATTTCTTTGGAGGAATCTGCCGAGGAAATAATTGGCTTTGCAGAACTTTTTGACTGGGATTTCAGGACATTAATTGAGAAAAAGCTTGTAAGCATTATTACAGTTGAATTATACGACTTTGACAAATTGAAGAACACAATTGAAGACGAGGTAAGCAGGCTTGGAGCCAAAAGGCTTGTTATTGACCCAGGTGTTGTGTTCAGATTATACTTTGAAAGGGAACTTGATGCAAGAAAAAGGATTCTTTCCCTTGGAAGAATGCTTAAAAGAATTGGCTGTACGGCAATTATCACAAATGAGATAAGCCTTGAAAAACAAAGCAGCCTTTTTGGCCTTGAGGAATATGTTGCAGATGGAGTTATTCTCCTGTATCACACAAAGCTTGAGGATAGGTTTATCAGAAGCATTGGAATCCTAAAAATGCGTGGTACAAAAATAAGCGAAAAATTGCATCCTATCCGCATTACTGGAGAGGGCATTAAGGTGCTTGCAAAGCAGGAACTGTTTGAGGAAGTGAGATAAATGGCGGGGCTAACGCCGCCTAAAAAGAAAACTCAGGCAGAAACCATTGATGAACTCATGGACTATCTTAAGCAGGGGGGGAGCCTTGGGCTTGAGATAGAGAAAAGGCTTGAAGAACTGCCTATGAAATATGTTGCCCTGTTTATTACTCAAAGGGACGACAACGAACTGCTTATTTCCAACCTTGTGAAAAATTTTATCAAAAAAGGAGAATCCGGAATTTTTGTTACATTAAACAAGAGCGGAGAAGATTTGAAAGCTGTTCTGGAAAAGAACGGTGTGGACTGCACTAATCTTTTTGTGGTTGACGCAATCTCAAGAAAGAGCGGAGAAGCTGCAAAAAAGATTGCAAACATGACTTTTGTGGATTCACCGCAGGACCTGACAGAAACGGAGGCCCAAATTTCCGACTTTGTTGAAAAGCTTCCACCTGGAAAACATTTCTTTATTCTTGACAGCATTTCAACAATGATGGTTTACAATGCGGAAAAAAATGTTGAAAAGTTTGTCCACAGGCTAGGGGAAAGATTGAAAAGTTTAGACTTTCAGTGCGTTTTCACAATAATGGACAAGACAAGGCCGGAAGTAATGAATGTTTTGTCACAGTTTAGTGACAAAGTAATAAAGCCCACTCCACAAATTAAACCTTGAGAACAACTTCTTTTTCTGTTGCCTTTGACAAAAGGTTTTGAATTTCAAGTTTTGTTTCCCTTATTGACTGCCTTGTTTTCTTAACAGAGCCCTCTTTTTTCGCAATGCTTTCCCTTGTTACAGAAAGACTTTGTTCTGCCAACCTCAAAGAGGCAAGAAGCGCTGTTTCTTCCCTAAGAGCTGGAAGTTCGGCAAGCTTTTTTTCAATTGCAAGAATGTCTGAATCAAAGCCGTTAAATTTCCAAAAGGCCTCACTGAAAAAATCAAACGAAAGAAGCTCCTGCAAAACATTGAGCTTTTTTTCTTTTTCCCGGTCCTTTAATTCAATTAAGCCTGAGTCAATTGCTTTCTTGGTTTCAAGCAAAACTTGCTTCAAAATTTCGGCCTTTGGATCAAGTTTCAGGGCGCGAAAAGGATTTAGCAAGAGCTCGTGCAAGAAAGAAGCACGCTTTCCCTCAAGAAAAACCTTTCTCGCACTAACAGCCTTGTCAAGCCTGTGCAATGGTTTCTCAATCTTTGCAAACAGGTCCAAGAGTTCTGTTTTTGCATTCTGCTTTTTTCTTAGGAGTTCAGCCTTTTTCTCGTTCAGTGAATCAATGCTCCTGAATTCGTCACCTCCCCTTAATTTTTCCAATTTTGTTTTGAACCTGCTTTCCTCAAGACCCTCCTGCTCCAGTTTCTTTAAGAGGGAGACAAGGTCTTTTTCACTTGAGTCAACAGACTTTTCCACGGAAGCTATTTCAGCAAGCTTTTTGTCAAAACCCTGTTTTAGGAAAACTACCTTGTTTTCTTCGAAAAGCTCTTTTAGAGAAATAAATGCCTTGTTCAAATGCTTTACATGGGTTCCAATAAGTTTCATTTCGTCCTTGAAGGAAATTCCAGCATAGGCAACATTTTTCACAAAATTTCCCGACTGCTGCAGTATCTGAAGGGATTCAAAACAGTATTCTCTTATTTGAAAAAGGTCAGAGGTGTTTGGAGGACTTAATTTGTCAACAAGGGAATGAAGCTGCTTCAAGACATTTGACTTGGCGGTTCCTGCAATCTTGTCAAGCCTTGCTCTTTTGCCCCCTCTTTCAACCGCCTTTGCCTGCTCAAGCCCTTTGAGGGAGGCCTCAGTTTCTCTCAAAAGATGCTTTATTTCTGCAAGCTTTCCGGCACTTTTGTCAAGAAGGCTTTTTCTCTTTCCAGAAAGCTCTTTTTCAAGAAAAGAGTCTGCTTTTTCAAGTTCGAGCTCAACCCTCTTGGGTTTGCCATTGCCAAAAATTTTTCCCAAAAACCCCATTTCAATAAAAAATAGGCAGTAAAAGGGATTTAAAGAGATAAGAATAACTTTCAATGGAAACCCAGTCTCCAAGAAGCTTAAAAAACCCTTTCTAGCAAAAGTTCTTTGTGAGAAGAAAATGTTTGATTTTAACGACATGGTGACAAATCACCTTAGAAGAGTAAGCAGCCACACAAAGTCTATTGGAAGGTATTACCCAAGCGAGATAGGCGGCTGCATCAGAAAGGTCTGGTATGGTTATTTTTACCCAAAAGAAATTCAACCAGAATTGCTTAAGATTTTTGAAATGGGAAACATAATGCACGACTTTGTTGTAAACGTGCTTGAAAGCGAAAAAAACAAGGATGTTCAGCTTCTTCAAAGCGAATTTCCGCTAAAGATTGAAACAGATGACTTTGTAATTAGCGGAAGGGTTGACGACCTCGTCCTTGTAAAGGCAAGCGGAAAAACCATTGTTGTTGAAGTAAAGTCAACCAAGGGAATTGACTATGTAAGAGAGGCCAGTGAGAGCCATGTTATGCAATTACAGCTTTACATGCATGCAACAGGAATTCACAACGGAATTGTTTTGTATGTTGACAAGGGGAATTTGCAAAGCAAGCAATTTGAAATTGAATACAGTAAGGAAGAAGTTGACGAAATCATGAAAAGGTTTGGCCAGCTTCACCAGCTTTTAACATCCAAGCTTTTGCCAATTGACGAAGCCAAAAAAAACCAGAAAAAGAACTGGCTTTGCCGCTTCTGTGAATATTCAGAAAAATGCGAAAAAAACGAAGCATGAATACACTAAGGAGGAGGAGATTGAATGAAAATTCCTGAAAAGGTTCTGAAAGCTATAGAAGGACAAAAGCTACATTTGGTGGCAACAGCTTCAAGTAAAGGCAGCCCTAATTTGATTTATGTTGTATTTCTTAAAGTATACAGCGAAACACAGCTAATGGTTGCAAACAACAAATTTTTCAAAACCGAAAAAAATCTGCTTGAAAACCCAAAAATGACTAGTCTTGTTTTGGACAAGGAAACAGGAAAGGCATACCAGTTAAAGGGAAGTGTTGAAATTCATAAAAAAGGAAATGTTTTTGAAGAATGTGTTAAATGGGTTAAGGAAACAAGAATTAGGGAATCAAAATCGGAAATGGTTCCAAAAGCAGCCGTTTTAATGAATGTTGAAGAAATATATTGTGGCGCTGAAACAATAGAAGAAGATTAAAATGGCAAAAAGAAAAAAGCCTGAAAATCCAAACGCTGAAAAAAAATATTGGGAAAAGGAATCAGCGACCTTTAGAAAAAAACACCCTGGCATTTACAGACAAAGCAGAGCAAGGGAACGGATAGTAAAAGTCCTGTCAAAGCCCTTGAGCCAATGGCGTAAAAGCAAAAGGCAAAATGTAAAAAATTGGCAGGCAATTGAAAACTATTTGTTAAGCGGAAAGGCAACGCCTAAAAAGCTTCTTGAAATGCTGATTAATGCTCAGAAAAACACGAAAAAGACGTTGGAGGTTAAGGAAAGCTTTTTGAAAATGCGTGCTGTTGCAACAAAAATGTCGTTAAATAAAAAGGACTGGAACGCGATTCGAAGAGTGCTTGCAATGAAGGATTTAAAGGCGGAAATAAATTCTGAATGGATGTTTTTTGGGAGAATGAAAGACTTTGGAAAAGCAGGAAAACTGGCACAGTTTGGCGAGCTTTTGGTGAGGCTTAAGGTAAGTCATGATAAAAAATATGCAATATACAAGCAAAAGGTTTCGCTTGCAGGAATGGGCCTTGAAACACAAATTAAAAGGACAAACAAGCGCATTAAAGAATTGGCTGACATATACTCATTCGGAAAAATAAATGCAATTGAATATCTTAGGCAGTCTTTGCTTGCAGAATATGCTCTCACATATCAATATTTTAATCTTACACAATCTGGTGAAAAATTATATGCATATCTTGAAAGAAAAGCAATTGACAAAGACCTTAAAAAAATTTTAGGCAGGATGAAAAGAGAAATGAACAGGCGAAAATTGTTTTACAGTTCTGAAAGAACAAAAATTGAACACGAATTTAGTAAAAAAGACAGCAATCTTTAGATTTTGAAAAAAAAACAAACAATAAATTTCAAAAAAAAAAAAAAAAAAAATAAAAAAAGAAGGGGAAAACCCCCTTACTTCTTCTTGTCCTTGATTGCTGCCTGTGCTGCTGCAAGCCTTGCGATTGGAACCCTGAAAGGGCTGCATGAAACATCGTTCAAGCCAATTCTGTGGCAGAATTCCACAGATTCTGGATCTCCACCGTGCTCTCCGCAAATTCCAATCTCAATCTTTGGATTGGCTTTTCTTGCTTTCTCAACACAGATTTCCATCAAAAGGCCGACTCCTTCCTGATCAATGCTTTGGAAAGGATCTCTTTTGTAGACGTCAAGGTCCTCAACATATGGCTTGAGGAATTTGGCTGCGTCATCTCTGCTGAAACCACAGGTCATCTGAGTAAGGTCATTGGTTCCAAATGAAAGGAACTCAACTTCTGGTGCAAGCTTGTCTGCAGTCAAAGCAGCTCTTGGCACTTCAACCATAGTTCCAATCTTGTAGTCAATTTTTCCCTCTGCACCTGTGTCTACTGCAGCTTTCTTGATGATTTCCTTTATCTTAAGGAATTCCTTGACATTTCCGACAAGAGGCACTTCAATCCAAGGGTTTGGAGTGACACCCTTTTCCTTCTGCTCAAGAGCAGCCTGGAAAATTGCAGTGGCCTGCATCTCGTTGATTTCAGGGTAGACCATTCCAAGCCTGCATCCTCTGAATCCAAGCATTGGGTTGAATTCGTGCAATGAAGCTGCTGTCTGCTTCAGCTTTTCAACTGAAACACCCATTTCTGATGCAAGTTCTTCAATGTCCTTGTCTTCGTGTGGAAGGAACTCGTGCAGTGGAGGGTCCAAAAGCCTTATGATGACAGGCAATTTGTCCATTACCTCAAAGATTCCTGAAAAGTCCTCTTTCTGGAATGGCAAAAGCTTTGCCAAAGCGTTCTTTCTTCCCTCCAGATTTTCTGAAAGAATCATTTCTCTAACTGCCTTAATTCTTGCTCCCTCAAAGAACATGTGTTCTGTTCTTACAAGACCTATTCCTTCTGCGCCGAATTCTAGGGCAATCTTTGCGTCCTTTGGAGTGTCAGCGTTGGTCTTAACCTTCATTGTCCTGAAAGAGTCTGCCCAGCCCATAAGGGTTTCAAAGTCCCCTGAAAGAGTTGGCTCAACCAAAGGAATCTGTCCTTCAAAGACTTCTCCTGTGCTTCCGTCAATTGAAAGCCAGTCGCCATCATTAACCTTTAATTCGCCGACTGTGAAAAAGCCCTCTTTTTCGTTTACTGTAATGTCTCCTGCTCCAGCAACACAACACTTGCCCATTCCTCTGGCAACAACAGCAGCGTGGCTTGTCATTCCGCCTCTAGCAGTTAGAATTCCCTGTGCTGCATGCATTCCCTCAATGTCTTCAGGGCTGGTTTCTGTTCTTACAAGGATTAATTTTTCCTTGGAATTTGCTTCAAACAGTTCCTTTGCCTTTTCGGCTGTAAAAACTGCTTTTCCAACAGCTGCACCAGGAGAGGCAGGCAGTCCCTTTGTGATTGCTTCCTCTTTCTTCTTTGCAACTTCATCAAGCTGCTTGTGCAAAAGCTGGTCAAGCTGCGCTGGTTTTACTTTTAGAATTGCTTCTTCTTTTGTCAAAAGCTTTTCTTTTTCCATGTCAACCGCGATCTTTATAGCTGCCTGAGCAGTTCTTTTTCCATTCCTTGTCTGAAGCAAGTAGAGCTTTTTGTCCTCAATTGTGAACTCAAAGTCCTGCAAGTCCTTGTAGTGCTTTTCAAGAGTTTCATAAATTTCCAAAAGTTCTTTGTAGACTTCTGGCAAAACCTCTTTCAATTCATCAACAGGCCTTGGAGTCCTGATTCCTGCAACAACGTCTTCGCCCTGTGCGTTAATCAAAAATTCTCCGTAATGTTCCTTTGTTCCGTTTGCAGGGTTTCTGGTGAAAGAAACACCTGTTCCAGATGTTTCGCCCATGTTTCCGAAAACCATTGCCTGCACATTAACTCCGGTGCCTGCGTCTTTTCTCAAATTGTTGATTCTCCTATAGGCAATTGCCCTTGGAACATTCCAGCTGTTAAAAACAGCGTTTATTGAAAGTTTCAACTGTTCCCATGGATCCTGTGGAAAGTCTTCTCCTGCTTCCTTTTTCACAAGCTCCTTGTACTTTGGAATTAGTGCCTTAAGGTCTTCTGCGCTAAGGTCTGTGTCAATTTTGACACCTTTTGCTTCCTTTGCAGCGTCAAGAATTTCCTCAAAAAGAGCGTGCTTAACTTCCATGACAACGTCGCCAAACATTGTGATAAAACGCCTGTAGCTATCATAAGCTGCCCTTTCGTTTCCAGTCTTTTTTGCAAAGATTTCAACAGTCTCATCGTTCATGCCAAGGTTTAGAACAGTGTCCATCATTCCAGGCATTGAAACATATGATCCTGATCGAACAGACAAAAATAGCGGGCTTTCCTTGCCTCCAAGCTCTTTCTTCATCTGCTTTTCAAGCTTTTCAAGCTTTTCCTTAACCTGCTTTTCAAGTCCAGAAGGCCATTTCTTGCCCTCGTCATAAAACTGGTTGCAGGCCTCTGTTGTAATTGTGAAACCCTGTGGAACAGGCAGCTTTGATTCAGTCATTTCTGCAAGCTGTGCGCCCTTGTTTCCCAACTTAAAAATCCATTCCTGTGTGTTTGCTCCTTTTACTTCGTCAAAAGAGTAAACCCATTGTTTTTCTGTCAAATAAATCACCTCTAGCTTAGCTTAACAATTTTTTAATCACAAAAAAATGGTTTCCTTTTATTAGGCTCTCTGATTAATTAATTTTCTGAAAAAAAGTCTTTTAAATAGATGCAAAAGGCCCCAAAAAGCCAAGATTATTATTTAAAGAGTTTATACCATTATTTGGCTTATGGGGGACGAAGAAGCGGTAATAGACTACTTTTTTTCAAACAGAGACAAATCCATTTACGCCCTAAAACACCTTCCTCCAGCTATTCAAAGCTATTTTTACATGGGGGTAAGCAGATTTCCAAATATTAGGAAAAGAATGGTAAAAATGCTCAAAGACAAAGGGCTTTTTGAGGCAGTTGCCAAAGCAGTAAAAGAAGAAGCCAATTTGGAAAAAGCCCTAAAGCCTCTTACCGAGTTTTCAGGCGAAAAAAATGCCCAAATCTTCTT
>JAFCCH010000087.1 GCA_017610265.1 Nitrososphaerota archaeon | reverse complement strand
AATCCTGCTCTGCAACTCTTCCAATAAAAAGAGCTCCTTCGTCTCCGTATTTTTTGAAAACACTGGTTTTTCTTCCAATAAACGCTTTTCCTTCGTCATCCTGTAAAAATTTCAATTCTGGTTTTATAACAGGCTCTTTTGGCTTTTCTTCTTCTTCCTCTGGCTTGTCGCCTTCCTTTGCGCCAACCTCTTTTGTGCCCTTTTCCTTAGCTTCTGGAAGGTCTAATTTGCCTGCTCCCTCATCCTTTTCAGCCGCTTTTTCGGCTTTTGCAACCACAATTTTCTTGATTTTTTCCTTAATGGAATCGTTTTCCTCACTGGAAACAACCTTTATCTTTGGCTTTTTTGCCCTTTTCTGACCCTTTTTTGATGATTTTTTTGCCCTTGAACCGGCTTTTTTTGTGCCTTTTGCCTTATTTTTTTCAATATCATTTGAATTTTTCAATTCCTTGGCTTCCTGCTCTACCCCCTTTTCTTTCTCTTCTGGCTCTTCAGGCATAGGAGGCTCTTCATCTTCCCCGTTTTCAGGGGTATCTTTTTCAGGTGGCTCTTCTCCTCCGTCAGGCTCTTTGTCTCCGTCTTCTTCTGGCGGTTCTTCGTCTTCTGGAGATTCTTCCTCCTTATTTGCCTCTTTTACCGGCTTTTCGCCGCCAAAGACAACTGTTTCCTTTCCCTGGCTTTCCTCTGCCGATGGCTCTTCCTTGGCCTTTTTGACCTTGTCTTCGTCTTCACCAAAGGCGTCGTCAAACATGTCTTTTTCTTCCGGCATAAAGCTCACTCAATAAGATAAGTCAATTCAAGTATTTTAAAGTAATGCTTTAACTCTTAAAAATAGGTTCCTGCCCAAAAAAGGGCTTATTTCATTACTGTTATTTTGTCATTTCTTTGGAAGTTTGCTGTAGGTCTGGCTGTGGCATAACCCGATGCAAAAATCGCTCCAGTAAACATACGGGCTCTTACTCTCATGCCTGCGTTGTTTGGACTTGCCGCAACGCTTGTTCTGCTTTGGGTATCAGGAGTTTTTGTTATTGTATTAGTTGAACTGCAACTAATTGTTGTTGTTGGAATAGTGCAGCTTGCTACTGTCTGTGCAGTTGTTTTGTTTACTCCATTTAGCCTTTCCCAGCCCGTTACTATTAAAGAACCGCCTGAACCTGTGGCGCCATAAATCCAAATTTTTGCTTTTACTTTAAATTTTGGCAGTTTGGCAAAGTTCCAGCCTTGGGCTGTTGCATTGTCGTCAGTGCGTGTCTGCGTAGTCGCCCCTCCCAATGAAGTAACTGCAATTGGAATTCCGACGCTTGTCATATTTGTCCACTGCACGTCTCCTGAAAGGTCTCGTTTGACCTGGTATTTTAGCTGGGTGGCTTCAAGTGTTGCTTGAACATCCACGTTCTTTTTGATTGTTACTGTCATTTTGTATCGATACACTGGTTTCTTTGTTTGATTGCTGGCCCCAAAAAAGGGTTTATTTCATTATTGTTACTTTGTCGTTTCTTTGAAAGTTTGATAAGTTTTTTACTTAACTGTTATATAAGGTTGGTTTCCGCCCTTTAGTTGGCTGTAAAAGCTTGCTCTGCAGGCAACTGTGTCGTCATCCTGGTCAATTGTGAAACCGTAAGCATTCATTATGTCAGAAACAGGAATTTCAACCACAATTTCCTCTGTTGAAGCATCCATTTCAAAGCTTGCTACAATTTCTCCTGATTGCTGTCTGCTTTCAATAATATAAAAATCGGCGGTGTCAAAATCCCAGTCTTCAGTAATTTTCTTTATGTGGAATTTTTTTGAAAAATCGCATTCGGCATCAGGCCACAAGTTCTTGTTATCAAATGTTATAACCTTTAAGTGCAGCATTCCCTTTTCAACACTGGCCAATTTAGGGATGTCAAATCTTATCAAAGTAGCATATGTTTCAGTCAAACTAGTTGTCCATTCTCCTGATTTATAGCTGTGATCTTCCTTGGAGGTAGTGATGTGATATTCGTCTGAAACAATGGACTTTGTGTTCTCCCCTGTCAAATAATAATCTCCTGGAATACCGTCTCCACCATTTCCAGCATCACCCTCTCCTGTGTCACCGTCTCCATCTCCTGTGTCACTGTCGCCATCGTCTGTTCCATCATCATCTTCTCCTGTCCAAATTTCCGGCCCATCTGTCAAGGGCTCAAAATCCAGGGCAAACACAAAGTTCCAAGTGTCAATTTCCCCGTTAAAAAACGCTCTTATTGTCTCTGTTTTTCCTATTATCTTCATTTGTTCTCCTTCTGAAAAAGCACAGTAAATTGTAACAGTTTCAATCGTTTCTGGATTTGGCGCATTGTCCAAAGCCTGGCCAAAAATATAAGCCCAAGTAGCATAAACTTCTTCCATTTCAGCATCGGGTTGTACATAGGAAACATTGATGTTTTTTTCATCCAGTTTTGCTGCCTTTATGTCAATGCTTTCGTCCTTCAAAACGTTATCTATTCCTGCAATAGTTTGCCCTTCAA
>JAFCCH010000044.1 GCA_017610265.1 Nitrososphaerota archaeon | reverse complement strand
CTTCCAATTCCACTTGAACGCATTCTTGAAACAGCAGTTGGTCCTAATGCAGCAGTATATCCAAGTGCAACGCTTCCACTATTGGTTGCTTGTATAATTGATGTTGCAGGACCTGGTGCTTCATCTGCATAACCGCCTGCAAGACTTCCTTGTCCGCTTGATTCAATTATGCTTCCGTTTTCAATAGCGGCATTGTTTCCAAAAGCAAACGAAGCCCAGCCACTTGAAGTTGTGTCATGACCTGCTGCAAGAGAATATGATTGGCTTGCTGTTGTTCCTAAACCCATTGCCGTACTTTGTGCTCCGCTTGCTGTTGTTCCATTTCCTGCTGCAAAGCTGTCTGCTCCAGAAGCAATTGTTGAATCTCCTATTGCTGTTGAACCAATTCCGCTTGCAATTGTACCGTCACCTGAAGCAAAGCTTCCTTGGCCTGTTGCGTTTGTATCGTAACCTAATGCTACTGCTCCGTTGCCAAATGCTTTTGTAGTATAGCCCATTGAAACACTTCCGTTTCCTGAAGAAGATAGTTGGAGTCCGCCTCCATGACCCATTGCTATCGAGCCTACACCATTTGCCTCAATAAGCCCATGCCACTCTGTGCTTCCCATTGCAATAGAACCAACTCCGTTTGCAGCAAGTCCTTGTACACCGGGAGTATAAGCATGTGTTGCTTCCCCCATTGCAATTGAGGTATATCCTATTGCCTGAGTTTGTGTTCCTCCTGCAAGACTATAATTTCCACTTGCTGTTGTATAATACCCCATTGCCATGCTTTGGTTTCCGCTTGCAGTCACCCCTATTCCAAATGCTACCGCATCATCTCCACTTGCTACACCTGCAATTGATTGGAATTTATCTGCTTGGATTATCGTGCTTGAATCCCCGTAAATGTTGCCTGTTAAACCAATGTTTGCAAAGTTGCTGTCGCTTCCAAGAACTACTGCTGAACCAGACAAACTCATGTCGCCCAAAACATTAAGATCTTGGACTAAAACACTGTTAACATTGTAGTTGTTTAAGTCTTGGCCAAGAGTTACTGCTGCAGTTGCAAGGCTTTGAGTGTTATAACCTAATGCTATACTCTGATTTCCTGTTGCAGTAGTGTTTTTTCCTATTGCTACTGCATCTAGGCCAGTTGCACTTGCTCCAACTCCTGAAATAAGACTTCCCCCATTATGCAACATTATTACATCACCATAAGGAGCAGAATTAACGCCTGTATATCTTGCACCTAATGTCGTTAAGTAAATGTTTCCTTGTTCTCCTACTGTCCCTCCTCCACCTGCGTTACTTCCAGCCCAACCGGCAATAATGTTCACATCTCCCGCATCCCCTCCAGCACCATGGTGATTATCCCAGCCTCCGCTTCCAGCTATTAAATCAATGTCGCTTCCGTTTCCTGCTGTTCCATCATTTGAATTTTGCCCGTCTCCACCTTGAACATATAACACATCTCTTGGAGAAAGACCAGTGCCTGATCCAATGTTTCCACCAGCACTTATTACAAAAATATTTAAGTCGGCTGAACTTCCTAAAACATTCAGGTCCTGAACAAGCACAGAGTTGGCATTGTAGTTTGTCAAATCTTTTCCTAATGTTACGCTTGCTTCTGCAAGGCTTTGAACATTGTAGCCTAATGCAATTGCTCCATAATCTGAGAAGTCATCACCTGCTCGTAATATTCCACTTACTCCTGAACTATAACCCATTGCAACGCTTCCATCGCCTTCTGCTACGATATTTGTGTCACTTCGCCCAAGTGCTATTGAACCATCTCCTATTGCTTCAATTGAATCACCAAAAGCTGGTGCTGTTCCTCCAGCCATTGCTCCGCCTCCTCGTGCTTCAATAATTCCTCTACTTGCACCCCAAGCAAACGAACCGTTTCCACCAGCATGAATAATTTGTGATGTTGGAAAATTAATGTAGCCATAAGCAAATGCACCGTTTCCACTTGAAACAATTCCCCCTCCAGAAGTTGATGCAGCCATTCCTCCTGCAAAACTTGCAATACCATCAGAAATTACATTAAGATTACTACCCCCTCTACCTACCGCAAAAGAATCATCTCCAGACGCAATTGTAGAATCACCCATTGCTGTTGAGCCAACTCCACTTGCTATTGTTCCGTCTCCTGAAGCAAAACTTCCTTGGCCTGTTGCGTTTGTGTCATAGCCTAAAGCAACTGCTCCGTCTCCAAACGCTTTTGTTCCATAACCCATTGAAATAGAACCTGAACCACTAGAAAGTACATCACTTCCGCCGTAATGTCCAAAAGCAAAACTTCCTATTCCACTTGACCTTATTGTTCCATCTTGGTCAGTATATCCACCAGCAAAGCCCCCCCAATTGCTTGCTGTTATATTTCCTCTGAAATTATATCCTGTTGCAAAGCTCCCATCACCACTTGCTTCCGTTGCTCCACTAATAAATCTTATTCCACTTGCAAAACTTCCGTCTCCACTGGCAATTGTTTCTGTTCCAAGTGCTACTGCGTCTGCTCCACTCGCATCACAACTTGAGTTTTTGAACTTGTCTCCAACAACTGTGTTGATAACATAGATATTGTCGCTTACGCCAACATTCACAAAGTTGCTGTCGCCACTTACGTCTACTCCATTTCCTATTTCTAGATTTCCTGCTAAATAATTGTCTACTGATAATCCATAAAATCCCCAATTACTTCCTCCTGTTGTCATTCCTTCATCGTAAAAACCGTAAAGGTTTGTTATTGTTCCTCCACCAACTAACGTTCCATCTCTAGCATAATAGTTTGCTCCATCAACTATTGTTACGTCCCCCGTTCCATTCTTTGTTGAAAACAATTTTGTTTCCACTCCTCTTGCCCAAGTAGCTGTTGCTCTGCTTGTTTCTCCTACTTCGTTTGCTATTGCCGATGTTATAAATGCTCCATTTAAACTTGTTATTATTCTATTAGATGTTTGTCCAATTGGATTGTATACTGCTCCAAAATATAGTCCGTCTGCTCTTTGTGCGTTTGCATTCTTAAAATTGTTTCTTGCTTCTCCATGTAATCCTACTACAGTTGTGGTTGCACTTGCGTGGTCCATTTCTATTCCGTAGTTTGTTTTTGGCAGCGTTCCTATTCCTACATTTCCTATTATTGTTTGATTTCCTTCAATGTAAACATCTGTTCCTATGTTTAAGTCACCCGCAATATTCTCTCCGTATATTTGCCCACTTACACCTATGTTTGTGAAGTTGCTGTCGCCTGAGAATGTTGGGTTGAAGGCACTTGCATACCAGCTATTGAAGTCAGAGAAGTTCATGAATGCGTTTAGGTCAAGACCCATTGCCTTCTTTGCTATGAAGGCCGATGGCTGCGAATTAAGTTTTACTCTTGGAACCTGGGTTGAGCCGTCAACCGTTATCTGCACCCATCTTTCTGCGTTAAAATCAGAGGTTGTAAGATACTGTGTACTGTTGTTGCTGCCGAGGTTTGCTGCAAAGACTCCGTTGGTTACTGTAAGGCCATGTGTTTCTGTCCAAAGGGCAGTTCCACCGCTGTTGCTGTCAAATAGTTCGAACAGGAAGGTGTAGTCGCCTGAGAGAGCTTGGCCATTGCTGTGGGTAAGCTTTCCTTGCAATGTGATTTCTTCTGAGATTGCATATACTACTGGAAGGATTGCAAGGAAGAGGATTGCAAGGCTTGCAAGTGCAAAGAGCCTTGCGTTATTATGTATCACAGTGCTACATAATCTCTCCTTATTACTTGTGACTTTGCAGAGGAATGTAGCTTCTTTTTGGAAGGCCTCGTTTGAAACTATTTCTTGAGGAACCACTTTTCTAAATAGGGTTGTTACTATTGCGATAATTCCTGTTTCTTTGGAATTCCTCATGCTTTCTTGTCACCTCCCAATGACTATCTAAGTCGAGCATTGCGTCTGTATTTTTACGCAGATCTTTCGCCCAACCAAGCAAAAATAACACTAAAGTAGTATAAATAAGCATTACAATAGCCAAAACTAAACCTTTTTTCTAACTATCAAAAGAAAGAAATTACTTTGAATTTTTAGCAAGCTGTTTAAAGAAAAAAAAGGAGAAGGCAAGGATTTAATTTAAAAAATGGTTCCATATTTCGATTGTAGGGAGTGATAGTTAAAATGCCTTCAACTGTTGTGATTGGAGCCCAATGGGGCGACGAAGGAAAAGGAAAAGTTGTTGACCTCTTAGGCGGCAACGCAGATATTGTAGTAAGATTTAACGGCGGAAACAATGCAGGACACACCGTTGTTGTAAAAGGCCAAAAATACAAATTTCACTTAATGCCTTCAGGAATTATTCAGGGCAAAAAATGCTATATTGGAGCAGGAGTAGCATTAGATCCACGTGTTTTGAAGCAGGAAATTATCCAACTTGGAGGAAAATTTGAAGTAAAGCTTTCTATCGACCCAAGAACCCAAATTATTATGCCATGGCACAACCAGCTAGACAAAGCCAAGGAAGTTGCAAAAGGCGATGCCAAGATTGGAACAACAGGCAGGGGCATTGGACCATGTTATGCTGACAGGGCTACAAGAACAGGGATAAGATTTGAAGAGCTTGTTAACAGCGAAAAGCTTGGGAAAAAAATTGATTTGATTTATCCGCAGAAGAAAAGGCTTTTGAAGGAAATTTACGGTCAGGAAATGGCTATGTCAAAAGAAGAAATTTTCAAGGAATACAACGCCCTTGGAACTGAATTTGCAAAGCACTTGGAAGATGTTTCAATTGTTGTAAGCAAAAACATGAACGAGGGAAAGAATGTTTTGTTTGAGGGAGCACAAGGAACCTTTTTGGACAACGATTTTGGAACCTATCCCTATGTTACAAGCAGCCATCCAACGGCGGGGGCAATTTTTACTGGTGTTGGAATTGGAGTAAGGCCAATTGAAAGAATTGTTGGCATTGTAAAGGCTTATACAACTAGAGTGGGAGAAGGTCCTTTCCCAACAGAGCTTGAAGACGACCTTGGAGAGCAAATTAGACAAAAGGGAGCAGAGTTTGGAACAACAACAGGCAGGCCAAGAAGGGTTGGCTGGTTTGATGCAGTGCTTGTAAAAACAGCTCACAGGCTAAACGGCTTTACTGAAATTACTTTAACAAAATTAGATGTATTGTCAGGACTTGAAAAGGCCAAAGTATGCACTGGCTATGAATGTGAGGGCAAGACAATTGACTTTGTGCCATCAAGCCTTGACGACTTAAAGAAATGCAAGCCTATCTACACAGAATTGCCTGGCTTTGAGATAAAGGAAGGAACAACAAGTTATGACGAGCTTTCAAAGGAAGCAAAAGATTACGTTGCCTTTATTGAAAAAGAGCTTGGAATTCCTGCAAAGATTGTTTCAGTCGGACCAGGAAGAGAAGAAACAATTGTTCGCTAATTTGTTTCCCTTTTTTTTCTGAGATAGTATGCTATTGCAAGATCGTCTGCTTTTTGCAAAGAAGTAAAAAGCAAGGGCAGCAAAATAGACTTTATATAAAACAAGGGCCTTTTCTTTGAAATTCCCCTAATTTTTTGAATGCCAATAATTTCTGAGAGATCCTGTTCTATTTCTGGCAAAAATCTAAAAAGCACATAGAAGGGGAGGTAAATTTCTTCCGGAAAATAAAGTTTTTTCATTAGTTTAAGCAAGGCAAAGATATCTGTAGAAAATGTAAAAAATGCAGTGGCTGTAAAAATGCAAAGAATTCTTAGGTTGGAAAAAAGAGTTAACTGAACAAGGTCAAGGCTTGTGTCTGAAAGAAAAATAAAGAAACCAAGGTCTGCCAGCAAAAGAAATGGAAGAATGCTTGCAAACAATTTAAAGAAATCTTTGTAGCCTGCAAGCACAAGCAAGGCAGTAAGAAACACGAAAAGGACTGCTAAAACAAGGTAATTACTTGTCATAAAAGCCGCCGCAAAAACGACCAAAAGAAACAGGATTTTGAGCTCTTCCCTTACTGGCGAAAAAAGCGATTTGCTACTGTACTGGAACATTGTTTTAATTCACCCCCCTCAATTAGAAATGTTTTGTCGCAATATGAAAGAACGTTTGGATCATGTGTTGCAATAATCATTGGCTGGTTGCTTTCATTCAAAAAAGAATATACTTTTGCCTTGTTTTCTAAGTCAAGCCAGGTGGTTGGTTCATCAAGTAATGCGACGCCCTTGCTTTTGATGCTTGCAACACTTAAAAGTTTTTGTTGCCCCTTGCTTAGATTGTTGGGATTTTGTTTAAGCAAGGATTGAATGCCAAGTGTTTTTGCATTCTTTAAATCAACCAGTTCTGCTTCAGCTGTTTCGTTGAAAAAAAGATGTGAAGGGTTTTGGGGCGAAAAGCTTAATTCAGCATTAACTTCGAGATCCCCTGAAAATTTTTCAAATCCAGCAATTAACTTTAGAAAACTGCTTTTTCCACATCCGTTTCTTCCAATCAAAGCAATTTTTTCTCCATCATACAAGGAAAGGTTTCCATTTAAAGAAAAATCATTTCTCTGCAAAGAAATTTCGGCATTCAAAACTCTTTTGCCAACAACATTCTTTTTTTTCAGGGGCAAAGACAATTTTTTTGGGTTGCCTAAAAAGAATTTTTTAAAATTTGAAAGATTTGGATCAATCTTGTCAAACCAAACTACCTTTTTGGCCCTGATGCCCAATAAAAGTTTTTTAAAGCAGGCTGCTTCAACCGGGTCCAAAAGCTCAAGCGGCTCATCAAACAGTAAAACTTTTGAATTGAACGAAAGATTTGAAACAAGATTTATCATCTGCTTTTCACCCTCACTCAACTGGAAAACGCTTCTTTCAAACAAAAACTGCAAACCGAGTTTTTTTGCAAGAGACAAGCCTTTTGGCCCAAGCTCTTCCTTCACAGTCATTGCAAAAAACTGTGTACTTGGGTTCTGCATCACCAGTCCACATGGATCACAATGCAAAAAACCAGAGGTTTTGGCTTCCACAAAATCAGGAATTACAGAAGCCAATGCAAGGGCAAGAGTGGATTTTCCCGAACCGTTTGGGCCAATAACAGAAAAATTTTCTTTAAAGGAAAAACTTATATTTTCAAACACAGGCTTGCTTCCAAAAGAAATTGAAAAGTTTTTCAATTCAGGCATTTATTCGCGCCCTAAGCTTTGTTCCAAAAACCAATGCATAAGCAACCCAAAAATCAATAGCTGCCAAAATCAAGTTTGGAATAATAAAAAGCTCTGGAGGAAACTCCTGCATTGCCAACTCAGGTGACATTTCAAAGAAAAGAGGAATACCAACATAGTAATTGAAAAAAACCATTAAAACAGGTCTTGCAATAAGACAGGCAACAAAACCGATGGCCAAACCTTTTTTGCCAAATCCAATTGTCTTGCCGACTATGCCCACAATTAAAACCATTACAATAGTGGCAACAAACTTCATCACAGCACCAACCAACCCAGTTGGAGCAAAAATTGCTATTCCAATAGCCGAAACCACAGAGGCAATAATACCTCCAGACAAGCCAAATAAGAAGGTTGCAATAAGCCAAGGCACGCCAACAACATCAATATCGATTATGCCGCCCCAAGGAAAGGCAATTTTGTAAATTTGAAGCAAAACGCTTACAACCGCAAGCATTGCGCTTCCAATCAAAAGTTTGTACTTGTGCATGAAACAAAAAAGGAAAACAACTACTTAAAAACGTTACGATTAACAAAAATGCGTTACCGCTATTCTTTTATACCTGAAAGTTATTCTATTGAGTTATGGAACCTATTACAAAGAAGACAATAAGCGTTGTTTCAGGAAGCGGCATAGCACTCATGGTTTTGGCATTACTTCTTTCTCTAGGAGTTCTCTATGTATATTTTACAGCAATTGCAGAGAACGTCTGGAAACAGTGGTTTAACCTAACCATTACCGGAATTGCCTTTTACTATTTGGCATTCAGTGTTTTGAGCTGGCTTTATATCACCAAATACAAAAAAAAGTAACGCTCACTAAAAAAAAATCGGTTTAAAGAAGAGAGGTTTTAGTAGGCATGCAAGTCATTTCGGAAAAAACAATTAAACTTCTTTCAAGAAGTGGACTTGTACTTATTTTTCTTTCAATGGCCGGAAGCTTTGTAATGGCTGCAATGACTATTTCAGGAGATGCTACAAGCCAGCAATGGGAACAGTTGTTTGGAACGCTTTTTATGGCAGTGATGGGAATTGCCGTTTACTACCTTGCACTAAGTCTTTTTGCGCTGATTATTCTGAAGAAGAAAAATGCGTCTCCCTAATCTTTGAAGTGCTGTACTTTTTAGGCTTGTAAGACTCTATCCTTTCAATTCCTGGATTTAAATTAATTTTTGCAAGTTCTCCCTGCAAACTTGGAATTGACGCCCACTGATCATAACCAAGGGCAATTATAGTAGGATGAAATTTCTTTATCACACCCCATTTCCTCATTTCCCTATCACCCAAAACAGCTTGGTCAACAAAGTCAAGAGCCTGAACGGCATTAAGCCTTTCTCCCTCTGAATGCACTGGCTTTTTGTCCTTCAATTTCAAGACATTTTCATCACGGGCAATAACAACAATAAGCTTGTCTCCAAGAGCTTTAGCCCTTGACAAGTAAAAAATATGCCCTTTATGCAAAAGGTCAAATGTCCCAAAAGCCATTACAGTGCGCATGAAAGAATAAGACGCTAAAGGAATTAAAAAAGGTTTTTGAAAGCCGTTTTTCAAAAAAAAGATTTATATTGAATTAAACCATACTATTATCGTGAAATAATGACAGTAACAATCAAGAAAAACGTTGACGTGCAAG
>JAFCCH010000043.1 GCA_017610265.1 Nitrososphaerota archaeon | reverse complement strand
CTTGTTTCGGAGAGCATGTCAGTATATTCGACCAGTTCGCCTCCGACAATCTGCCTAATGCCTGAAACAATGTCCTTGCCAATCCACTTTGAATTAATCATATTTCCCATTACAAGGCCGAATGTTTCAACAATTTCCCTGCCTGCAATCTTGCTTGAGGTAGTTACAATCATGTTCTCTTATTAGACACTAAAAGATAATTAAATGTTTGGGGAGCACAGAATTTTGTAACAACAGTATAAAAGCAGAATATACTCCTACTTTATTATGTTTGAAAAAACCAGCGAAAAATATCTTTTGTATCTTGTAAGATGGCAGCTATCCACTCCTTTGCTGGTAGGAATTCTTTTCTTTCTTGGAACCAGTGCCCTTGCCGTTGTTGCAGCAAACCTGATTGGAGGCCTTTTGTTCTTCTGGATTGACAAAAAAATTCTTGAAGAAAAGCAAAACAAGGTTGCCAAAAAGTATTTGATGTATCTTGGAAGATGGCAATTGACAAGCCTTACTCTTTATCCCGTTGTACAACTTTTGGGCACAGGGCTAGCAGGAATCTTTATAGCCAACCTGATTGGAGGCCTAATTTTCTTCTGGGTTGACAGATGGATTTTCACAGGCAAGACCTTGCCTCCTCTGTGGGAGGTTGCTGAAAACATTGTCTGCGTTGACTGTAGGAAAAAAAGCCCGAGAGGATACAGATTAGTGCTTGCCTTAAACTATAACAGGCGAAAGGAACAGTCCCCTGAATTCAGATGCGAACCTTGCTCGATTAAGAAAACAGAAGAGCTTAGAAAAAGGGGCTTGCAGGTTTAATTAGAATTGTGTCATCGAGCAACTAAAGGTTGCGAAGATGGCACTCGCACCAGCCGAACGAGACGGCTATGGACCCTGCGGGAATTGAACCCGCGCCGCGGCCTTGCGAAGGCCGAATCTTACCACTAGACTAAGGGCCCTTGGATAAAGAATCTTAAATAAAAGAAATAGTGTAGCTTGCTTTTTTAAACCTGATTTCAAAGATTCCTGGCTTTGCTTCCCTGATTTTGAAGAAGCCAAAGTCCCTTGGTTTTTTGCCAAGAGCAGTTGAACAAAAGTAGTGTTCTGCAACATCGGAAATTACTTTTTTTTCCGCTTTGCCAACGCTGATGTTTTGATTAATCATCATTTTGGTTAATTGAGTTGAACCCTCTGACTGCCTGCATTTAATGCTTTTGCAGGGAAGCTTGACGTCAATTGCACAGTGCGGCCTTGAAATGTTCTTCTTTTCGTTTACAAGAATTCGACATCGTTTCCTAATCATAAAAATGGGGTTACAGGGATTTGAACCCTGATCAGAAGGTCTGGAGCCAACTGCACTACCAGATTATGCTATAACCCCTTGATATAAAATAAGTGAATGAATAGAATTTAAAAGCTTGTTTTGGATGAAAAAAATGCAGTGGCTTTCCAAAAAGATACCTATTGAGTTAGCTACCAAAAAAGATACCTGTTAAAGTAAAGAATAAATAAACAAATATCTTTTAACATTAGGAAAAACAATGACTGTAACCATAAAGAAAAATGTTGATGTTCAAGCAGAGCTAAAGGTTGACAAAATCAAATATCAAGTAAAAAGAGACCTTTCAGGAGACGTGCAATGGACTAATATGACACAGGTAGGAAATCTTTCAGCTTATAAAAACGCAGTTGGAACAGATTCTTCAACAGGAACAACAACCAAGGGATTCAACTTTATCAAACTGCCAAAAGTCCTGTTTTCTTACAGTGGACTTAGTATGGGTGTCACAATCAAAATTAATGGCGTTACAAAAACAAGTACAAGCTGGGGAGGAGGTGTAAATTCAGATACTTGGACTCCAACCACAAGATCAATTACTATTACAGGAGCAGGCTCAAACACAATAAAACTTAAAGTTTGGAGGGGAGCCATAGCCGCCAAAGTAGAAGCCACTTTCGCCAGCAATATGCAGAGAAACAATGTGACAACAGTAATGGCAACAACCTGATTCTTAAAAAAAGATTAAATACAAGAAAACCCTATTTTTAATGGGAAAAAATGACTGTAACCATAAAGAAAAATGTTGATGTCCAAGCTGAGTTAAAAGCTGACAAAATCAAATATCAGGTAAAAAGAGACCTTTCAGGAGACGTGCAATGGACTAATATGACACAAGTTGGAAACCTAGTTACCAGTGTATCAGTTTCAACAACTTTTACTACAACCGGAACAACAACTAATGGTTTTAACTTTATTAAAATGCCTTATGCTAATTTTTTTTATAGCGGGGCTAGTATGGGAGCTACAATCTTGATTAATGGCGTTACAAAAGCGAGCGGAAGCTGGGGACCGGGTATAGACTCAGATACTTGGACTCCTACACCAAGAACAATTACACTAACAGGAGCAAATCCAAACACAGTACAACTTAAGGTTTGGATGGGAAATGGTGCCTATATGGGTGCAACCTTCAACAGCAATATGCAAAGAAACGACAAGACAACAGTAATGGCAACAACTTAATTCCAGCCTTTTAAAGCGTTTTAGCAGGCATTCCTTTAAATTTGTTAATAGTTTAATACTAAAGGGAATTAAGGGGGGCTATTGTTTGGCGATTTTGGCAATTGCGTTTATTTTTGCATTCTTGTTCTATCTCGCCCTAACCGCCGGTTCCGGAAATCTCTTATTTTGGAGTATTGAAGAACTTGTTTTTGGCCTTGTCTTTGCATATTTGGCTGCTATTCTTTCTGTGCGCTTGTTTAAGGCAGCAGGAGTAAAGCCAAGTGCAAAAATGCTTAGCCCGAAAAGATGGCTTTTGTTCTTTGTCTACTTAATTGGACCATTCTTTTTGGAATTAACAAAGGCAAACATTGATGTTGCAAAAAGGGTTGTAACAAAAAAGATAAAACCAGGGATTGTCAAAATAAGCCCGGGGCTTAAGACAGATTTTGGAACAACCCTGCTTGCAAACAGCATTACTTTAACTCCAGGAACTTTAACAGTTGACATCAACAAGAAAAAGGAATTGTTTGTCCACTGGATTTGGGTTGAAAGCAAGCATCCAAAAATTGAACAGGTTTGCTCAAGCTTTCCAAAGTGGATTAGGAGGATAACTGAATGATTTCCTTCGAACTAATGGTTTTGGCAGCCGCACTTGCAGGCCTAATGATTGCCAGCATTGCAAGAGCATTTCTTGGCCCAACAACCCCGGACAGGCTTGTTGCATTAGATACAACAAACACTCTTGTAACCGCAGGCCTTGTTGTTCTTGGCGCTGCCTTCAAGGCAGTAATCTACATTGACGTTGCGATTGTCTACGCAATGCTTGCATTTGTCTCAACTTTGTTTATTTCAAAGTATTTGGAGGACAAAAAATGATTTTTGTCATTTATACCCTGCTGACAATCGGATTACTATTCCAAGGTTTAGGAGTGCTTGCCCTGCACAGATTCCCAGATGTTTACACAAGGCTTCACGGAGCAACAAAGTGCACGACCTTTGGCTCAATTTTCATTTATCTTGCAATAATACTCTATGGAATACAACTTGTGTTAGAGGGACAACCCCAGTTTGGAGTGCTTTCAGTGCACACCCTAATAGTTTTGGCATTGCTTCTTGCAACAAACCCTACAGGGGCACATGCAATCGCAAGGTCTGCCTACAGGTCAGGGGTAAAACCAAAGAACGCGGTTGTGGACGACTTGAAGGGAGAAATGAAATGATTTTTGAGGTTGTTCAAGGCGTTCTCTTGCTTGGAATTGTTGCAACCGCATTCAAGGCATTGAACAACAAGGACTTGCTTGTTGGAACAATTTTCCTTGCGGCAATGAGCCTATTGCTTTCGGCAGAATTTTATCTTTTACAGGCACCAGATGTCGCAATTGCAGAAGCGGCAATCGGAGCAGGGCTTTCAACGGCAATTTTTGTAATGGCAATAAAGAAAACCAAAAGGTGGGAAGATGAAAAAGGCAATTAAAGTAGGAGTTCTTGCATTGCTTTTCGCATTCCTTTTAGCAAGCGCTCTTTTAATGCACGAATTTGGAAAGCCCGCCCAGACAGAGATGGACAATTACTTTATTGCAAGGGGACAAGAAGAAACAGGCAGCAACAACATAGTTGCAGCAGTTGTCTTTGACTACAGGGGACTTGACACAATGGGCGAGGCAGCTGTTTTGTTTGCAGCTGCAACAGGCGTTTTCCTTGTTTTTAGGGGGCGAAAAAAAGATGAATAAAGGTATGGCTCCAAGAGAAAGTGAGGGAATGACCCCGATAATAAAAACAGTTGCTTTGGCTCTTGCAGTGCCAATAACAGTCTTTGGCCTTTACATTATTGCACACGGACATTTGACTCCAGGGGGAGGATTTCCAGGCGGAGCAGTAATTGCAACTCTTGTCGCCCTTTTCCTAATCGCCTTTGGAAAAGATATCGGAGCAAGGGCTTTGAACAAGAAAATGTTTTCAGGACTTGAAACAGTAGGCCTTGTTGGCTTTGCATTGCTTGCATTCCTTGGCCTTGGATCAAGCTTTTTCAACAATTTTTTGGCAAACAGCCCTGGCTTGTTTGGAATGGCAATTCCTTTTGGCCCAAACCCTGGCTTTATGTGGACAGCAGGAACAATTCCGTTAATGAATCTTGCAATTGGCCTAGAGGTCTTTGCAGCACTTTCACTCATAATAATTTTGTTTTTTACAGAGGGGGAAGATAAATGATTAGCCTTCCGTTTATCGCAGTTGTTGTCCTAATTGCGTTTGGGCTTGCAACAGTTCTTTTCAGAAAGAACATGATAAAGATTGTGATGGGAGTAAGCGTAATTGGTTCAGGAGTAAACCTTTTGCTTGTAAGCCTTGGATATAGGGAAAGTGCAATTGCACCAATCTTTACCTCGGCAGAAACAACCCTTATGGTGTTGCCAACTCCGCAGGCATTAACTCTTACATCAATTGTAATCAGTATGGCAGTAACAGCATTAATGCTTGCTTTGGCTGTTCAAATTTACAGGCATTATGGTTCATTAAGCACTGAGAAAAGGAGGCTGAAGGAATGAGTATTCTCTTGCACGCTCCAGCCCTCTTAATTGCAATTCCGCTTCTTGCAGCTTTTGCATCTGTTTTCCTTAACAGGATTGGTAAAAAGGCATTATCTGCATGGGTTGTTTTTGCATTGCTTGCAACAGAAGCAATTGCTGTCCTGCTCTTGCTTGACGTGATGTCTGGCGCAAGGCATGTTTATTCTCTTGGAGCAAGTGTTCCAGGAATTGTTTCAAGCACAGGCTTTCCTGTAAGAATTGTTCTTGTTGGAGACGCGCTTTCTGCAATGGTTGTCTTTGTTGCAATCACAATTGCTTTGCTTGCAGGAATTTTTTCAACAAAGTTTATCGAAGAAGGAAAGGAAAAATTCTACTCGCTGTTCCTTTTGCTTACAGCAGGAATGGCTGGACTAAGCCTTACAGGAGACTTTTTCACAATGTTTGTCTTCCTTGAAATGCTTTCAATTTCCTCAGCAGGGCTTATTGCCTTTTTCAGGGAAGGAACAAGCTTTGAAGCAGCATTCAAATATATGGTTGTGTCCTCAATTGGCATTTTGTTCCTGCTTTTTGGAGTTGGATTGCTTTATGGAAAATACGGATTCCTGAATATTGCGGCTGTTGCAAGCATGGCGGCCATGCAATTCTCTTTCATTGACGGAGTTGCCCTTGCATTAATTTCGGCAGCATTGCTTTTGAAGAGTGGAGCTGTTCCAGCACACCTTTGGAAGCCAGATGTCTACCAAAAGGCTCCTGCTCCTGTTGTTGCAGTTCTTTTGACCTCAGGACTTGTAGGAGTTTACCTTTTGTTCAGAATTCTTTTTATGATTGTTCCAGGCGCAGGCATTTCACAGGCAGTTGGTTCTCTTATTGCAGGGATTGGCCTGGTTTCAATCTTTGTTGGAGTAACAATGGCCTTGAAACAGGAAAGTTTGAGGAGGCTGATGGGATATGCCGCTGTTGCTGAAACTGGTTACATCCTTCTTGCAATCGGCACTGCATTGTCTGTTGCCTCCTTTGCAAGTGTCTTTAGCATGAACGCCCTTATGGGAGGCATTTTCCATATTATAAACGATGCAATTGATCTTGGATTTTTATTCCTTGCAATTGGTGCTGTTTCCTATGTGGCAAAAACAGACAATCTTTCAGAGATAAAGGGCCTTGCCCACAAAGCACCAGGACTTTCAGTGATTTTCCTGATTGGGCTTTTGGCAATTTCAGGAATGCCTCCATTGAACGGATTTGCAAGCAAGCTAATGATTTTTGAATCACTTTACTTCTTCAGCCCGCTTCTTTCAATTGTTGCCTTGCTTGGAAGCATGGCAATGCTGGCAATTTTTGTAAAGGTTTTTGCATCAATTTTCCTTGGACCTGCCTTTAAGGGAACTGTTAGAAAATTGCCAAGAAGAATGGCCTTTGTTTTGCTTTGCTTTGTGCTTACAATGATTCTAATTGGATTTTTCCCAGGCCTTGTTGTTGACTTACTTGTCGAACCTGCTGCCGCAGCACTGACCTCGTCCTGCAGCTATATTGGAGGAATTTTATGAATCCCTTGTTTGAAACAGCTTCAGGATTTTGGAACCCTGTATTCCTGTTTGTGGCATTAAGCCTTGCTCTTATTATCGCAATTGCAATCAGGTCAAGAGGAAACAAGACTGCGAAAAAAACAGGCGGGCAGGGTCTTGCTTTCTTTTCAGGCAATGTTGAACCAGAACAAAACATTGCTGCAGGAAATCTTTATTGGGGATTTTTTGAATCAATGAAACCATATTATGATGTCGTGAAAAAAATGCACAATGGCATTGTCAACGACTATGTTTTCTGGTTTGTCTTGCTATTAATTGTTTTAATTGTAACATTTGTTTTTGGAGGAATGGCATGGGTTTAAAGGATTTTAATAGGGCATTGTGGGTTTTCCACATTAACACCGGGTCATGCAATGGCTGTGACATTGAAATTATGGCAGCTTTAACCCCAAGATATGATGTTGAAAGATTTGGCATAAAGCTTGTTGGAACGCCAAGGCATGCAGATGTTTTGCTTGTAACAGGCCCTGTTACTAGGGACATGGAGAAAAAGCTAAAGCTTGTTTACGACCAGACTCCTGCGCCAAAAGTTGTTATGTCAATAGGAAACTGCGGCAATACAGGAGATGTTTTCTACGAGTCCTACAATTTAGTAGGCCCAATTGACAGAATTATTCCTGTTGACGTTTATGTGGTTGGCTGTCCTCCAAGACCTGAGGCAATAATTGACGGAGTTGTAAAGGCATGGGCAAAACTTGAGAAGGCAGGTGAAAAAAAGTGAACGCAGATAAAACTTTGAATGAATTCAAAAAGAAATTTGGCTCAAGAATTTTGAATGCCAAAATTGACAGGATTAAACACAAACTCAAAAAAACTTATTACAAGACAAGAATTTGGATTGAAACAGATAAAGCCTCTTTCAGGAAAATGGCTGTATTCCTTTGCGAACTTTATCCCTTGCCCCATTTTTGTGTAATCTCAGGCTATGATTTGGGAGAATTTGTTGAATTGAATTACCATTTTTCACTTGATTTCGGAAGTAAACTTAAAGAAAAGGTTTTGAGCTTTAAGATAAAGCTTGACAAAAAAGATTTGACAATTGAAACCATTACAGATCTTATCCCAGGCGCATTAATTTCCGAAAGAGAGATTCAGGAAATGCTTGGAGTGAAAGTTAAGGGCATTCCTGACACAAGAAGGCTTTTCCTGCCGGACGAAATTCCAAAAGGAGTTTTTCCATGGAGAAAAGACAACAAGGGACTCGACAAGTTGGTTAGAAACCTGCACAGGGAGGGAAAATAATGGCTTTGCCAAAAAAAGTTGGAAGATGTGAAAGAACAGGAGACAACTTTAAGCTAAGCGTTGGGCCTGTTCATCCTGCCTTGAAGGAACCTGTGCAGTTCAATTTTAAAATTGATGGCGAAAAAATTGTAGATGTTGATTTTGAGCTAAGTCAGGTTCACAGAGGAATTGAATGGGCTGGCACAAGAAGAAATCCTGTTCAAATACTTTATCTTGCGGAAAGAATCTGTGGAATCTGCAATATCTGCCATTCCATGACATTTTGCACTGCGGTGGAAAGCATTGCAGACATTGAGGTTCCAGCAAGGGCCCACTATCTTAGGACAATAAACAGCGAGCTTGAAAGGCTTCATTCTCATATTCTTTGGGCGGGAATTGCGGCACATGAACTTGGGTTTGATAGTGTAATGCATTACACTTGGAAAGTAAGAGAAAAGGTTTTGGATGTAATGGAAGCCCTTTCAGGAAACAGGATAACCAAGGGAATCCTAATGATCGGCGGTGTAAGGCGTGACATAAAAGAATCACAGTATTCAATGATAAGAGACGCCATGGATTATTACAAAAGCTATTTTGACAAACTTGGAAAAATTTTCCTGGAAGACCCGGTAATAAAGGCAAGAACAAGGGATACAGGAGTCCTAAGCAGGAAAGACGGGCTTGAATTGTGTGCTGTTGGTCCAACTGCAAGAGCATCTGGCATTAACAAGGATGTGAGGCAGGATGCTCCATATGCAGCCTACCCTGAATTGGATGTTAAGGCAATAACTCCAAAAGAGATGGTTGGCGAAATAAGGGGCGATGTTTACGACAGGGTTGTTGTAAGGCTTTTTGAAATAAAGCAGTCAATTGAAATAATTGAACAATGCCTAAAGCAAATGCCAAAGGGAAAGATTGTTTACGAGGAAAATGTCATAAAGCTTCTTGCAGAATTAAGAAAAGTTGAA
>JAFCCH010000042.1 GCA_017610265.1 Nitrososphaerota archaeon | reverse complement strand
CAGCGAGCTCGTCAATAATCTGCCTTCGTTCAATAGGGCTCATTTCAATAACCCTTGTTGTGTCTCCCTGCACCACAATGTTGTGGCCGTCTGGCCTGATGCCAAGCTCTTGAAGCAGTGAAGAAATCTCATTTCTTGTTTTTCTTTTTCCGTCAAGCCGGTAAATTCCCTTTCCTTGCTTGTTAATCATTCTTTGAACAACATAGGTTCTATTCTTGTCCTTGAAGTGAAGGTCTACCTTGGCATAATTTTCAACCGCACTATTATTGACAAGCTCTTCCATCTTGCTTGCTCTAAGCATTTTCATGCTTGAGGTTCCCATAACAAACAGCAGTGCGTCCAAAATATTGGTTTTGCCTGATCCATTGCTTCCAACAATTGCGGTAAATCCCTTGCTTATCGGAATGTCTGCTTTCTTAAAGGATTTAAAGTTCCTTAAAACAAGTTTCTGTAATTTTACCATTAAACCCACTCAAACAAAAAAGGCATTTTGCTATAAGAGAAAGGGCTATTTAGTTTAAATGCCTTTTTACGACAAAATGAGCCTTGTAAAAGGCTTAATTAGATTGACTTACCAAGCTTTTTTTCGGCATAATACAAGGCCATCGCAGTTGCAGAATAGGCGAGAGAAACACTCCAAAAAATGCCAATAATTACTACTCCGATCAGGTCATCTAAGAAAAAGCCTGATGCAGTCGCTGCCAGAGATTCAAGAACTGTTCCAACAATTATTAATGCAATTACAAACAAAAGAATTGCCCCAAACTTTCCCTTGGAAAAAGCCCATGCTTGTTCAAAAGCCTGTTTTATCGTTCCCTTTTCAAGGGCAAGTGCCTGAACAACAAAAATGAGTTTAATGTACAAATAGGCAAACACCAGAACCAAAAGTAAAATTAAAACAATTCCAAGGATTGGAATTGCAATTGAAATCATTGCCGCAATCCATAAAAGAACTCCAAAAAAGAGCGCAATAATTGAAACAAACAAAGTAAATGCAAGAATCTTTCCAAGGGCAGAAACTGTTTCACTGCAGCATTTTCCAATTGAAGCCTTTTCCCTAAAGCCCATTCTGATGTAAGCAGCATACCAGTAATTCAGGCCTGTGAAAAGGATTCCTGAAAGCAATCCAAAGAGCCCGAGTCCAACAATTTGAGTAAAGTGCAATGCAGTAAAATGGAAAGGCAAAGCATTCAGGGTTGAGTCAGGCATAACCTCCAAGAAAATCGTGTCCATAAGCATGTCAATTGCAAAGGGTGCAAAAAAGTAAACAAGGCCAAAGAAAATTGCAATTGTAGCAATTCCAGGCAATAGCAGGAAAGGGTTTGCAACAATTCTTGAAAGGCTTCCTGTAAGTGATCTAATCATTTAATCAATCTCTTTTTCAAACTGCTAATATTAACTCCTTCCTGGTTTTTAAGGATTTCGTGCCAAAAAATGCTGTTTTCAGGTGTTTAAACCTATTACAAGGCGTTATAGTAAGGCATTTAAATATAGCTTAACACAATTAATTCATTGAAATACCTATTTTTTATTGGTGTTTTTAGAGCTGAATTATAACGGTGTTTTTATGAACTTTCCAAAGGCAATCAAAGACTACTGCAAGAAGTGCAATACGCATACAGAGCACAAGGTCAAGCTCTTTAAGTCAGGCAAAGCCAGGGCTTTAGCTGAAGGAAACAGGAAAAACATCGAAAAAAAGAAGGGATACAAGGGAAAATACCAGTTTCCTGCAACCATCAAAAAGCAGACAAAAAAGCCAACTTTCCTAGTAGAATGCACAGTCTGCAACGCCAAGCACTACAGAGTCATTCCAAAAAGAATGAAGAAAGTAGAGCTAGTGGCAAAAGCAGCCTAAATTTTTTACTTTTGCAATTAACCCAATTTTTACTTTTTACAGCCTAATTTTTGCTTTTTGCAAGCAATCTATTTTTTGCTTTTTACAGCCTAATTTTTAAGCTTTTTTTAACAGAAAATACTCTGTTAACATGACAGCCAGAAACAGTATTTTGTTAATTGTCAAGCAGCAGCCAGGCATTGAATACAACACCCTATTGAACAAGATTGCATCAGGCTATGGAAGCATTGAAAGCGCTCGAGCAGCCCTAAGCCGAAGCATCAAATATTTGAATGCCCTAGGCCTAATTGCAAGAAAGGGCAACAAGCTGTTTGCAACAGGAAAAGGAGCAGCCGCCCTAAACAGCGAGATGCAAAACAAGCTGCTTTTAAGGCTTAATGAATTAATTGGAAAAAAAGATTCCCTAACACAATTTGACAAAACAGTTGAACTAATGCAAACATTAATTGAAAGAAGCAAAGAAGACCGTGACTTGCTTGTTGCAGCAAAGGGAAGCATGGACTTCTATGTTTCAGATCTTGTCTCACTAGAAAAAGACATTGAAAAAAGAATTCACAGCACACAATATCTGCACAAAATATTTGAACAGCAAATCGCCTCTTTGAAAGAACTTGACTTCCCAGACTTTAGAGAACTTTCCTGGAGCAAGGAATCCAAAAAAGCAATTAAGGCAATTCCAAAAAAGGTCAAGGCAAAAGCCTTCACAGCCGAATGCTTAAATGAGAATTTTCGCAAGACTGTTGCAGAACATTTTTCGGCAAAAGGCAGGCAAAAGGATTTATTCTTCGAAGCAAAAGACCTTGGAAAATTCCTGGACTTTGTGGAACAATTTAAGGGACTTGAAAGAAACACAGTAAACATGTTTATTGGCGGAGTAAAGGTTAAAACCGATTACCCCCGCATTTTTGTAACAGCCCCCTGCAGGCAACTTGAAAAATTGCTGGGCAAAGCATAACGCGTTCGTAGTGTAGTGGTAACATCGGAGCTTCCCAAGCTTCTGTCTCGGGTTCGACCCCCGACGGACGCATTAGCCGACACGTCCGGCTGGTACGAGTGCCATCTTCGCAACTTATGGTTGCTCGATGACACGATTCAATGTATACAAACAGGTGAACAATTTACCTTTCTTTAATTTCTTGAAGGCTGTCCATTATGGCTTTTTTTACTACTCGGCTGCCAACTATTTCTTCCACTTCGCTTTTTACATATTTTGGCTTAACTCTTTTCCCTTCTTCAACAAGTTCCCTTATTGTCAAAACCGCCTTTGGCAGTTCTTCTATTACAGACCTTGCTTCTCTTTCAGTTAGGCGGGGCAAACGCCAGTTAACTGTTTTGGAAGGAGCATATTGTTTAACGTCCTCGAATCTAACATTTCTGCCATAAAACATGAAACCGTTTACCTTTGTTTTTGGCCGTTCTATTTTAAGCAGCTGAATAAAGTCATTTGGAACAGTGCCAATAACTCCTGTGTCGACAAATGTAATTGATTTCTTAAGATTTATTCCCCTGGTTTCAAGATAAGCCAAAAGCTGTTTTCTTGTAGTTGGGTTGTCCTTAATCTGTCCAGTAAGCCTTCTGCCTGCCTCGACAATTTTAATTGACTTTGTTGGCACGCCCATTTCCGGCCCCAACTTATAAGCAATCCTGTAGAACGGCCTTGCTCCCCTGCCCAAAAAAACAAGCTGGCTGTTTAACCTGCCTGCTTTTCTTCTTTTAAAAATTGTTTGAACAAAATCAACCATTTGGGGCATTAGCTGTCTTGTCCTATTGTAAATGTGGTTATATTCTATTATTCGTTTCTTCTCCAAGCGAATTCCTTGCCTGGCCATTGCGGCAGTAAGCCATCTACTAAATTGCTTTCCTGGTATTTTGTTAAGTTGAATTCTTTTAGAAATCTTTTTGATTCCTGTTTTCTTCACTCTTTTCTTTACTCTGGCAGCCATTAAAGATATTGCTCAGGCAGAAGACTTAAATCTTGCCTTTCTTAAAAAAGGACAGTAATAACCTGAAAAGTTTCCTTCGGTCCTGCTAAAGTCATTTAAAACAGCTTGTTGGGTGGTCTTCGAATCATTGCACCACAAGGTTTAAATTTGGTTTTTGCATCAATATGATAAATTCAGAGGCATTCTAATGGCAAAGGTTAAAGCAATCTTTTTTGACTTGGACGACACATTGTTTGACTGCAGTGGCTCAATAATTGACAACGCGAGGAAGAGAGCCGGAGCTGCAATGGTAAAGGCAGGCCTGCCTGTTTCAGACAGAAAAGCCTACGAACTGCAGAAGGAATTCTTCAAAAAATATGGTCCAATGGAAAACATTTTTGACCGAATTTGTGAAAAAATGCAGTGTTCAAAGGACGAGAGAAGAAAGATTGTAAACGCAGCTTTTAGAGCCTACAACAGCGACGATGTTGAACAAATAAAACCTTATCCAGACGCAAAGCCAACTCTGAGAAAGCTTAGGAAAAAAGGCATTAAACTTGTGCTAATAACAAGTGGAATTTATGAAAGGCAGCTTAAGAAAATAAAGCAGCTGAAACTGCAGGACGAATTTGACATTGTAAGAATTCACGACATTGAAAAAGACCCAAGCAAGTTTAGCAAGTTCAAAAAGGCCATGGAAACCCTTAATTTAAGGCCAAGAGAAGTTGTTGCCATAGGAGACAAGATAAGCAGCGAAATAAAGATGGCTAACAGGCTTGGAATGTTTAGTGTCAGGCTTTTGAGAGGGAGATTTAGCAGAATGAAGCCAAGGAATGACTTGGAAGAGCCTGATTACAATATTAGAAATCTTGCCCAGATTGTCCTCCTCTTAAAAAAAATTCAAACAAAGAAAATAAAGGAAATTGGCCTCAAGGTTGTTGCAATCGGCGGCGGAACAGGGCTTCCATCAGTTATTGAATCATTGAAGCCTTATACTAAAAGAATTACTGCAATTGTTACAGTTACAGATTCAGGAAGAAGCACAGGTGAGCTCAGAAAAGAGTTTGGAGTTCCTGCAGTTGGGGATTTGAGAAATTGTCTTGTTGCCCTAAGTGAATCAGAACAATTGATGCTTGACCTCTTCAATCACAGGTTTGAGGGAAAAATGCTTCATGACATGAGCTTTGGAAATCTTTTGATTGTTGCATTAACAAAAACAACAGGCAATTTTAGAAACGCAGTCAAGGCCGCGGGAAAAATTCTTGCAATTAAAGGAAAAGTTCTTCCATCAACACTTGAAAATGTTCACGTTTGCACTGAATTAACTGACGGCACACTTTTTACCAACGAAGATGCGCTTATCCAAAGAAGCCTTTCACCAAAGGAGCTCACCAAGCGGCCTCCAATCAAAAAGGTTTTCTTAAAGCCTGCTGACGCTGCCATTTTACCGGAGGCAAGAAAGGCAATCCTTGAAGCAGACCTGATTGTCCTTGGTCCAGGGAGCCTTTACACCTCGGTAATAACAAATTTGCTGGTTAAAGGAATGAAGGAAGCCTTGAAGAAAAGCAAGGGCAAAAAAGTTTACATTGCAAATGTCATGACCCAAGTAAACCAAACACACGGCTATACTTTGTCAGACCATATTAAGGCAATTCAAAAATATGCAGGCAAAAATGTTTTAGACTATGTTGTGTTCAATAACAAAAAACCAAGCAAAAAAATTCTTGACAAATACAAGGAAGAGCAAAGCTTTTTTGTCAAAAATGATCTGCCCAAAAACGGAAAAAAGCCAAAGGCTGTTGGAGCAGAAATTGTTGAAAAACCCAAATTCTCCAAGAAAAAGATGACAAAACAACAGCTTTTAAGGCATGACCCGAAAAAGCTTGGCAAGGTCCTAATAGGCCTTATCTCCTAGGAGAAAAATCCATGTGTGGAATAGTTGGTTATTCAGGCAACGAAGATGCTGCGCTCCTTGTAATGCAGAGCCTTAAACGGCTGGAATACCGCGGTTATGACAGTTGGGGAATTGTCTCTCTTTCAAACAACAAACTGTCCTCTGAAAAAAAGGTTGGAAGAATAAGTGAAGCAAAACTCTCACTTCCAAAGTCAAAGATTGCAATTGGCCACACAAGATGGGCAACACATGGCCAGGTTACCAAACAAAACGCTCACCCTCACCTTGGCTGCAAGCAAAAGGTCGCAATAGTTCACAACGGCATTGTTGAAAATTATTTAACACTGAGAGAAGGGCTTTTAAAAAAAGGCCACAAGTTTTCAGGGGAAACAGACAGCGAAGTAATTGCTCACCTGATAGAAGACGAGAAGAAAAAGGCCATTCCCTTTGAAAAAGCGGTTGCAAATGCGGCCTCAAAACTTGACGGAAGCTTTGCAGTTGTTGCCCTTGACTCTGAAACAGGGTCAATGGTTGGAATTAGAAAAAACAGTCCTCTTGTCCTCGGCATAGGCAAAGGCAACAGTTTTTTTCTTGCAAGCGATGTAAACGCTTTCCTCAAGCACACAAAAAAGGTTATTTTCCTCGAAGACAACGACCTTGTCCTGCTGAAAGGACATCACGCAAGCTTTTTTGACTTTAAGTCCATGAAGAAGCTCAAGAAAAAAGAGGTTGAAGTCAAGTGGAGCTCGGAAGAGGCAGAAAAAATGGGCTTCAAGCACTTTATGCTCAAGGAAATCTTTGAACAGCCAGAAAAGGCAATTGCAACAATGGAGGGAAGACTTGTTGCAGGAAAGGTTGTCCTGCCAGAATTTGAAAAAATTCTGAAAAAGGCAAACTCCTTTAACAGAATAATCTTCCTTGGATGTGGAACAGCCTTCTATGCTGGGCTTGTGCAAAAATATTTGTTTGAAGAGCTTTGCAGAATTCCTGTTGAAGCAGAGTATGCCTCTGAATTTAGGTACAGGAATCCTGTTGTTGGCAAAAAGGATTTGGTTATTGCAATAAGCCAAAGTGGGGAGACCGCTGACACACTTGCAGCAATAAGGGAAGCCAAGGCAAAGGGTGCGACACTTGTATCCATAGTAAATGTTGTTGATTCAACCATTGCAAGGGAATCAGATTCAGTTCTTTACACAAGGGCTGGTCCTGAAATAGGTGTTGCTTCAACAAAGGCTTTTACCTGCCAGCTTGTTGCAATCGCAATGCTTGCAATTGCCTTTGCAGTAAAAAGAAAGGCTGTTAGCAAAAGCAAGGCCGCAAGTCTTGTCGCCAGCCTGAAAAAGCTGCCTGTTCTGATGCAGGAAACTCTTGAAGAAAAGGCAGTTATCAAAGCAATTGCCTCCAAGTATTCAAAGAAAACCAACGCACTTTTCCTGGGCAGAGGCCATAATTACCCAATCGCACTTGAAGGAGCACTCAAGCTAAAGGAAATTAGCTACATTCATGCAGAGGCAATGCCTGCAGCCGAAATGAAGCATGGTCCAATTGCCTTAATTGACAAGGAAATGCCGGTTGTTTTTATTGCCATACGAGATCAAACCTATGAAAAGGTTTTGAGCAATGTAGAGGAAGTAAAGGCAAGGGCTGGAAAAGTAATTGTTGTGACAGACAAGGGCAACACTGTCCTTGAAGAAATGGTTGACGACACAATATTTGTGCCAAAGTCAGAGGAACTTCTGCAGCCAATAATCAATGTTATTCCAATGCAGCTGCTTGCCTATTATGTGGCCGACAAAAGAGGTTGCGATGTTGACAAGCCAAGGAATTTGGCAAAAAGCGTTACAGTGGAGTGAAAAAAATGAAACTGAGAAAAGCAAAAAGAACGGATGCAGGTCAGGTTGCTGATGTCCTTGTTGAATGTTACAATATGGATTCAAAGGACGAGGCAATTGAATCCTTCAAAAGGGAATTCAAGCAGGAAAAGGTATTTGTTGTGTGTGTGGATAACAAGAAAATCGTTGCAATTGCAAGCTGGCAGATGCATGACATTCCAAAGCACAAGCTTGCAGAGCTCCACAGAATTGCAGTTCTTCCCGAATTCAGAGGCAAGGGGATTTCAAAACAGATTTTTGACTTTATGGTTGACGACTGCCATATATTCTACGAGGACCAGGGACACGGGCTTAGAAAGATGTTTGTGCTAACACACGGCAGCAACAAGCGAGCCCAAAAGTTCTACGAAAAGCTCGGCTTTTCACTTGAAGCAAGGCTTCCAAACCATTATTATCCAGGTGAAGACGAGCTAGTTTACTCGATGTTTTTCAAAAAACGAAAAAAAACCTGAACACCTATTTTTTAACTGAAATTCAAAGCTTTCTTTTTGTAAACTAACCTTCTAGAACCTATATATACCTCTTTATACTATTAATTGGCTGGTTGGTTTAACAATTGCGGAAAAAAAAAACACCCATAAGGTCAATCTATTTAGTCATTGGGAGGTGACAAAAAGTATGAGGGATTCCAAAGAAACAGGAATTATCGCAAAAGCAAAGACCCTACTAAGTAAGGTGATTCCTCGAGAAACAATCTCAAAGGAGGCCTCCCAAACAGAATTGAAGCTTCTTTGTAAAACAAATAGTAATAGAGTTGAGTTATGTAGCAGTCATTCACTTGCTTTTGCCTGCATTGCACTTCTCTTCTTCACCTCTCTTCCAATGGCGTTTGCAATCAACGAGGCATTTTCGATTCAGGGAAGGCTTACTGACGACAACAACGTGGTTGTAAATGATTCTGTTGACATTAATTTCACAATTTATGACGCCTCAAGCAACGGCAACGAACTCTGGCACGAGTACCATTTTGGAGGAAACCAGGTAAGCGTTGTAAACGGCCTTTTCAACGTAGTAATCGGAGACATTAACACAAACAAGAGCTTAATTGACATTGATTTCAATTCAGCCAGATGGCTGGAGATTGCCGTCGACGGCGAAACACAGAGCCCAAGAATAAAACTTAATTCTGCAGCCTCAGCAGTAATTGCAGAAAAGGCAAACACCCTTACAGGCGGAATTGTAGTAACAGGCGACAGCAACTTTGTCAACATAGGAATTTCAAACAATGTTTATGGTCTTGGAACAGTAACTGGAGCAAAGTTTGTTTCAACAGCAGCAACAAGCGCAACAGGGTTTCAACAGCAGCAACAAGCGCAACAGGAACAAACGCAGTAGCATTTGGTTTAGGAACAACAGCAACTGGAACAGCAAGCACAGCTTTAGGAAAAGATACAACAGCAAGTGGAACAGGAAGTTTTGCTGTTGGACAAAGACAGCATGGAGAAATAACTGCGGCAAACAATGGTAGTGTAGCAACAGGATATACTTCAGGAGCAGGTGGTTGGGCTGCAATTGTTTCAAGAAGCTATGGTTCGTTTGCAGGAGGAAGCGTGCTTGGAGTTTCAAGAGAAGCAGGAATTGAAGCAACAGGCGTTGGCAGTTTTGCATATGGAAGAGTAGAAACAATTATGAGTGGAGACGTTAATATTAGTTCAAGTGGTAATGGTTCTGTAGCAATGGGATATGTAACTGGGATTGGAGAAATAGAAGCTAGTAATAGTGGTTCTGTTGCAATGGGTTTTGCCAGTACTGGTTGGCTTGAGTCTTTGGGTGCAGG
>JAFCCH010000004.1 GCA_017610265.1 Nitrososphaerota archaeon | reverse complement strand
AATTCTTTCATATTCTCTGTAAGCGTCTCCTGAGAAAAAGACTCCTTGTTCCCAGTTTCCATCAAGCTTTCCATAACCCTTTCCCTGAACAGTCATCATGCTCAAGGCATAGAGAACAAACTGCTGTTGTTTGGGCAATGTTTCAACCATGTTTAATGTAACTTCTTCTTCAACCCTGTTTTTGGCAATGCTGACATGCTCATCGCTTACTTCCCTGAAATTGTGCCTGTCTGCCTCTTCTCCTGCACGAAGCATTAACATTACTGCGGCTCTTGCATCCCCTGATTCCTGAGCTGCAAGTGCTGAAGCCAGGCTTATTGCAGAATCCTGGACAGTACCTGGCTTGAAGGCAACTTTTACCCTTTCCTCCAAAATTGACCTAAGTTCCTGTGCATTGTAGGGGGGGAAAACCATTTCCCTTTGAAGCAAGGCAGACTTTGTCCTTGCATCAAGCTTGTCTTTGAAGAAAAGATTGTTGCTAATTCCAATTAATGCAATGCCACCCTTTTGCAGCTCGTCATTTGATCTTGTTAAAGCGTAAATTAGTTCGTCTAAGTCGCGAACCTTGTCAACCTCATCTAATACAACCATTATCTGCTTGCCTGTTTCTGCATGCTTCAAAAGCTTTTCGTAAACAAAGGCAGAGCTGTATCCAATAAAGTCTTCTTTTGGAAAAAACTTAGACAATGCTTTTAGCAAAACCTTGTACTT
The DNA here is from genome assembly GCA_017610265.1 of Nitrososphaerota archaeon. Classification (GTDB taxonomy): domain Archaea; phylum Iainarchaeota; class Iainarchaeia; order Iainarchaeales; genus JAFCCL01. Next base: position 35,499 of record JAFCCH010000004.1, on the reverse strand, counting down.
TGTATTGTGGTTTCTGCAGTTGACATAAGCAAATTCAACATTTGATTTGCCTGTCTGTGTTAAGTATTCTTCAAGCTGTACAAAAACATGGTTTACCGTAACTGTTTTGCCTGTTCCAACCTTGCCGTAAATAAACACATTGTCTGGCTTTGCCCCATGCAAAGAAGTTGAAAGAATTTGAGAAATTTCTTCAATTTGCTTATCTCTGAAAGGAAGTTTGTTTGGAACATAATGAGGAGTTATAAATGTCCTGTTTGAAAAAACAGTGTTTTTTTCTAATTGTTTTTGAAAAATATTTCCATTTAATTGTCGCATATTTCCATCTAACTGTTGCTGTATCAAAAAAACCCCTCGCACGATACCCCCTTCAAAAAGGAGGTAATTTCTTCAAAAAGTTGGGAACATAACTATTATGACTGTGAAATTAAAAAGGATTTATACTTGAGAAAGCAAACCAGTATCAAATGATAAATTTGCTTTTCTTACTTTGGACCTTTCTCAAATAAGAGCCATAAATTATGTAGTTTGTGTCAAGCGAAGAGTTTTAAAAAACAATTGTGGCAAAAGTAGGTATAATTGGAATTTCGGGGGTGTAGAATCCAATGGCTTTTTTGGAAAAGGTTTTAAGGAAAGATGAAGGAATCGATATTGAAGGTTTTTTGAACAACCTAGATGAGGACGATGAAACAATTTATGAGGATGCAGACGCATTTGTCAAGCCTGTTACCCTTTCAACTGACGCAGATGTTGAAGTTGTTTTAAATGAGGCAAAGCAGGGGAATATTATCTTGCTAAATATTGACCAGTTGAGCAAAAGAAATGCAATAAAGCTCAAAGAATTGGTTACAAAGATTAAGAGCGGTGTTGAAGCAATCAACGGTGACATTGCAAGAATAAGTCCTGACAGGATCCTTGTTACACCAAGCAAGGTAAAGATTATTAAGAAGAAAGAGACGCAATAAAATAGAGTTACATGTTTTTAGGAAACCCTGTCTTTCCAATTTCTTTCCAGATCGAACAGGTAGCCGAAACTGTTGAAGCGACTATCAAAAAAAAGAACTGGAAAAGTTTTGATCGGGGCGAGATAAAACTCGTCCTGACTCCATTTTATATCTTCTATTATGACGCAGTCTTTGAAGAGGAAGGCAAGACCACAAAAAAAAGTGAAAGAGGAAGGCTTGCCTTAAACGGAGAAACAGCTGAACTTAGAAAAGAGCTTGCCAAATCCCTGCCCCAGGAAAACGAGCTTGTAAAAGAGCTTCCAGACCAATACCCTCTTGTTGTAAGAAAGCCTCTTTTCACAAAAAATGAGGCTGAAAAAATTGCCCTGCTTAAAACTGCTTCACTGGTTGGAACAAACAGAGACAATATTGTGCTAACAGGATTTCAGGTAATTTATTATCCAATGTGGATTGCCTTTGTGACAGTTGCAAAGCAAACATACCAGCTTGAAATAAGTGCAATAACAGGCGAGATCTTTGGAGAAGAAAAAGTACCCGAAAGAGAAAAGGGTTTTGTTGAGATTACAAAGGAAACATTGTCTGATTTGAAAAGGCCTGGTGCCTGGATTGAATATAGCAAGGGAATTGCCGACTTTGCAGGCGACAAGATGGAAAGAAATAATTCAGGAAGAGTAAGGCATGTAAGAAAAACAGGACCTTCAAACATGCCCGAAATTATGCAAAGGCCGTTTTTCTGGATTTCGATTATTTTGCTGGTTATTCTGATTGCATTAACGATGTATTTGTAACAACCCTGTCAATTCCCTTTTGCTCAAGCTCTTTTTGAGAAGGAAGCTTTTTGTTTTCAAAGAAAAGGCCGTTTCCAATAAGCAAAAGCTGTTTTGAAAAATCCTTTGAGTCAAGCCTAAAACTTTTACCCAAACATTCTTTGCTGCATGGAAAAATTCCAACCTTTTTGAAGGAAGAAAGCTTTGAAGAATTTGCCAAAAGGCACATTCTCGTGGCAGCAACAAAAACAATTGGAGAATAGATTGAACCGGAAAAGCATGTTCCTTTCAGGCTTGTTCCAATCCCCTGTAAACAATTGTCAAATTCCACTCGCGAAACATTAAAACCTTTTAACAGCACCCTGAACCCAGGAGAGGACGCCTGGCTTAGAGAAAGATGGTTTATCATTTCCTCAGGAAACTTTCCCTTAAAAGAGGAAATTCTAGGATCCCTAAATTGCCTATTTAAAAGCCTGCCAACAACAAGTTTGAAATTGTATTTTGACGCCTCATTTAGAACACCGAAATCGTTTGTAATAAGTTCGTCTTTTTCCGAGAGAAGTGGAAAAAGCTTTTGCAGTTTTTCCAAGCCAAAGTCTGTGCAAAAGCAAGTCATTAGAGAAAAACCTGCATTGTTTTCTTTGCAGAAGGCAATTGCCTTTTTGACATCTACTTCGGACGGAATTTTTTGTTCGCAGGTTTCTGCTCCAAAGTAAACTCTTGAAAATTCTTTCGAAAAAAGTCTTTCAAGAGAAGAAATGTTTTCCACTGCAAGCACTTTTTCCATTACAACAACCCCTTATTTGGATAATAACAATATTTGAAATCGCATCTTTGCTTGTTTGCCTTAAAAAACAGACCATGCATTTCACTTTTGAATTCCTCTTCAGGCAAGTCAAGTAATGAAAGGGCATGCTTAATCATTTTCACATCAGCAAGCTTTTTGTCAAAGCTGTTTCCACGGCCAGCAATTTTTAGGGAATTAATGCCTGCCTTTTCAAAAGACTTCAGGGCGCAAAGCCCGCAGCTTGTTGTCTCTGTATTCTGCCAGACGCATGCCTTCAGGGAAGAAGAATTACCGCCAGTTTCATTGCAGGCTTTTCCAGAACAGGTTGTTTTAAATGGCATTCTGCAAGCAAGTTCGCTTGCCTCAACAAAGTCTGAATTTTTTCCAAGGTGCTGCAGGGTACAAAGGCCATCAATGTAAGGACAAAGTGCATTGAGAACAAATGCTTCCAATTCAAGGCCAAGCTTTTTTGCACTTTTGGCAAGGCCCTCAATTTCTTTAACTGTTAGATGCCTTGGGAGCACAATTCTTTGAATCCCAAATTTTTTAAAAAATCCAAGTGAAGCAGAATTAAACACAGGGTTTGCTGTGCTTAATACAATGTCTGTCTTAAAGCCCTGTTTTTTCAGCATTGAAATAAAAACAGGATCTGAAACAATTATTTTTGAGACCCCTGCGTCAATTGCTTGCCCAACATGATTTAGAACAAGGGCCATTTGCTTCTCGCTGTAAAAGTGCGCATTGAAAACGCAGAAGACAGGAACATTGTGTTCAGACCCTGCTTCAACTGCAAGTGAAAGATCTTTGAAAGAGGAAAAATTTGCAACTTTGTCATGCCTCAAATTAGATGAGGCAATATAGGAAAATTTGTCCTCCCATTCCTTTGTTACAATTCCGCAATAGAATTCAGTTGCCCCTGCTTCTGCAAGAGGCCCTGCCTCAAAAGGCTTTGAAAGAGGCGAAAGTATTTTCACAAACCCACCGATAAAGTTAAGTGAAGAAAGTGTTAAAATCTGGTATGAGGCTTGCTTTAGGCATGGATGACTCATTTTTGGACAGGCTGAAAAAGGAAGGAATTGGAAAAAGCACAAGCCATTTGTTTGTTTACAGATACCCTGATTCTGACCAAATGTCCCCATTTGACAGGGAAGAATTCGCTAAAGATCTTGAAAAAAGTGGAAAAAAGGTGGGGGAACTTGCCTTCTACTTGCACATTCCCTTTTGCTCAAGCATTTGCAGCTATTGCCACTACTTCAAGCAGGGGATTGGAAAAAAAGGCGAAATTGAGGCTTTTTTGAAGGGAATTCAGAGGGAAATTTCTACTTACAGCCAGCTTATTGGAAAAGAACTTGAGGCAAGCAGTGTCCTATTTGGAGGCGGAACCCCAACCTCTCTTGAAGCAAATTCCTTGAATGAATTGATGCTTTTTCTAAGAGGCTCTTTTAGGATTCCAAAAAAGGTTGAGGCAAGCATTGAATCAAGCCCTGAAACAATCAGCTTTGAAAAGCTTGTTTTGCTAAGGCAGAATTTCAACAGGATGAGCATTGGAATACAAGACTTTAATGACAGAGTTTTGAAAGAATGCAACAGAAACCATGACAAGGAAAAGGCACTGCATTCAATTAAGGAGGCCAGAAGAGCTGGCTTTGAAAGCATTAACATTGACTTAATTTATGGGCTGCCAAAGCAAGGCATTGAAGGCTGGAAAAATTCGTTGAATGAGGTTGAGGCAATTCAGCCAGAGTCAGTTACTGCATCTGACTTAAGGGTGAGAGAAGGCACTGCTTTTTTTGCAAGAAACAAAGAGGAATTTGCTTCAGACAAAGAGCTTATTGAAATGCATTCAATGTTCTTGAACAAGATGGAAGGACTTGGCTATAAACAACTTTTCCCATACCAGTTTGTGAAAAAAGGGCAGAGAATGCTTTTTCTTGAAAACCAGTGGGCCAGTGGAGAATACCTTGGCTTTGGCCCAAGCTCTTGTTCCTTCTTTAATAAATGGGATTACAACAATGTTTTTCCAACAGACAAGTATTTGAAAGATGTTGAAGAAAGCGGTTTGGCCTGCGCAGTTGGAAAAAAGCTAAGCATGGAAGACCAAATGATTAGATTTGTTGCCCTTGGTCTCAAAGATTGCAAAAAAGGAGTTGACAAAAATATTTTCAAAAAAAAGTTTGCCCTCTCCCTTGAAGAAAAGTTTGGGAAAACAATTGCCCTGCTTGAAAGTCTTAGCCTTGTAAAGCAATCAGAAAAAAGCCTGAAGCTTAGCAGGAAAGGAATTTTGTTTTACGATTCTGTATCAAGGAAATTCTTTCCAAAGAATTAGGCAGTCCCAGAATTAGGCAAGGTCTGCAATTGTAAGTTCGCCTATTTCCTTTTCATTGGCGTCAAAGATTTTCACCCTATGAGATTCCATGTCAGCAACAGCAGTTACTCCGCCTCTTGTTGCAACTTCCAAAATGCTAAGTTCCTGCAAAGCGTTTCCAAAGCCTCCAAAGGTTGAGAATGTTTTAAGGGTTAAGTCATAGGCAATTACTACCCTGTTCCTGTTGTCTGCGAAAAGCAGCCTGTTCTTGCTGTCAATTCCAAGGCTTTCGTTGAACTCAACGTCGAAACCAAGAGCGTCATCAATTCCGCCAACACTTTCTATGTTGTTAAAAGACGAATCTAAAATTTCAATTGTCTGCAGTTTGTCATCAGTAATGTAAATCTTTCCGTCCTGTGCAAGAACTCCGAGAGGCAAGGTAATGCCTTCTGCTTTACCTATTTCATCCAAAAGCATTCCTGACTGATTGAAAACAAGAACTTTCTTGTGTTTGTCGTCTACCACAAAGACCTTGGCTTCCTCAGAAACAGAGATTGAAAGAGGCCATATCAGCTCTTTGTGGGTTATTGTGCTTTGATAAGTGTAATCTGATGAAAATATTTGAATACGCCTGTTTCCCGAATCCGAAATAAAGAGTTTTCCTGTTGAATCAAAGGCAAGGCCTTTTGGTGCATTGAGCTGGTTGTTTCCAAAGCCTCTTCCGCCAAGAACCTTTTTCAGCTCGTAATCCTTATCAAAGACAAATACCTTGTGATTGAGTACATCTGAAAATGCAATGTCCCCGTTTGGCGCAATTGCAGGATAGAAAGGAGTGAAAGAAAGGTTGAAGGTTCTTTCAAGGCCCTCAATCATTTCAACAAATTTAAGGTTTTTGTCAAAAACCTGAATTCTTGAATTGCCTTGTTCAACAACATAAATCATTCCTTCTGAGTCAAGCTTTACAACAATTGGATTGTAGAACTGGCCTTCGCCTTTTCCAAGACCCCCTGTTTGTTTAACGAAATTTCCTGCAGAGTCAAATGCCTTGAGCATGCTGTCACCTGAATCAAGAACATATATTTCTCCACTGTCTGCAACCGCAACTCCGACAGGCAAAACAAGATTTTCTGAAATGGTTTTTACAAAGCCAAGCTCTTTGTTCAAAACCTGAATCCTTGAATTTCCACTGTCAGCCAAATAAATGTTACCTTGCGGTCCAAATGCAATCTGCCTTGGAATGTTTACCTCTCCGGCAGAGGTTCCAGTGGTTGTAACAGAATTAAATCCAAAAGAGGAATCAAAGGATGCAACCGCATTGCTTACTTCCTCTGAAATAGTTATTTCACCAGAATTAGAAACAAGAATATAGGCTCTACCTCCATCGGTGTTTGGAGTGTCAGGCACTTTTGGCAAGGCCTCAACAGCCTGGTTTGAAAAATCAAGAGTTTGTTCAAGAACAAGCTCGTTTGAGAAGACCTGTATTCTTGGAACCCGGTCAAGCACGTAAAGCTTGTCATTGGCCAAATAAATTGATGCAGGGAAAAGAAGCCTTTCGTCGTCAAGCCCGCCGCTGAAATAACTCCAGCCCTCAGCTGTCTTAACTCGTTCTTCTCCAAAGTTTCCAATGTGGTTAAATTGAGAATCGTAAACCAAAATCCTGTGCCTTATTTCGTCCAAGACATAGATGCGGTCATTTGCAAGGTCAAGCGCAATATCTGAAATTGAAGCAGGCAGGCGGTAAGCAGAATCTACAAATTCAGGAGGAGGTTCTGGCGGCTTTTCACACGCAGTTGCGCATATCCCTCCGCAGTCAATTCCTTCTTCGCCCTCGTCAAGCAAACCATTTACACAAGGCTCTTCCAGCGGTGGTGGAAGCAACAAAAAGAATAGGACTCCACCAATAATGATTAGTGCAAGCACTATAACAACAGCAATAATAGCCGTTTTTCTCTCTCTCCTTGATTCAGCCCTGTTAATGGCATTCTTTAACTCAGCTACGCCTTCTGGCGGAATGTTTCCCTGCGGAGTTTGATCAACCAAAAAATACACCTAATAAATTCAATATAACAAAGGATTTGCACTATTTATTTATTCCCCTTTGCAAGAAAATAGCTGGTTTTGCAAGGGGATCAAGGGCGTAAAGAGACTTGTTTACGAAAAGGGCAGAAAATCTGCTACCTGCCATGCATTTCAAAACATGGCTGCATTCATGGCATTCTTCTCCAATAAATTCAAGTGAATTCATACTTTTCATAAAATCAGATTTCCAGGCGTCCAAAAAACTTGTTTCAAAAGCATTTCCCAAAACAGGGTCAAGGAAATAGCTTGGTTTGATTAATCCTTCCTGATTGACAAAAAGGCTGCTGTGCCCGTCTTCATGAATGCCTCCAAGGCAAACTTTGTCAACCCTTTCAGAATGCCAACAGCAAAAGGGAAGGGCATTCTCAATTAAAAAAAAATCTTTTTCTTTTCTTTGCAAATTGAATGATTCAATTTTTTCAACTGCCCTTTGCATGTCAAGGCCTGAAACCGGCTTGCAGTTAAACTCGTTTGGAATCTGCCTTAGCAAAACCCATTGGGAGAAAGGCAGTCTTGAAACAAGGTCGTGGAATTTTTCAAGATTGTTAATGTTTTCCTTTGAAAGAATTGTTGCAATTCTTGGTTTTAGACCCTGTTCAGAAAAATTGTTTATGGTCTTTACCGTGTTTGAATTTATTTTAAGGGAATGGACCGAGACAAGAACTTGGTCAACAAGGCCTGCAATTTTTTTCACATCATTTTCCTTGAACAAGGCGGCGTTTGTATTAAGCGTTGTCTTAAGACCCTTGTTTTTTGCGTGGGAGAGAATTGAAAAAAGGTCCTTGTGGAGAAATGGTTCGCCTCCGGTTATTCTCAAACCTTTAATTCCTTCCTCTGCAACTTTTGAAATTATTTTTTCAGCGTTATCTTTTGAGATTGAACCCTTTGTTTTTGAATCCTGGCTGTTGAAGCAGAAGTCGCAATTAAAATTACAGGAGTCTGTAATTTGAAGCTTTATTTCCAAAGGTTTTTTTAAGCCCATTAGGGAAAGAAGGAGTTAAAGTCAATAAAAACTAATATGAGCCATGTGAGCTGTGAGAGCTATGAGGCCTTGCAGACATATGGCTATGTTGGTGCAATGTTGCGCCACCCACGTTTTTGAGCTTTAGTGTTGAAAGGGCTGCTCCAGCCATTATTGCTCCAAGGGTTAGCACAGTCTGCTTTGTAATTCTTCCGTTTTCTTCACCGATGTAAGAGGAAATTGTTTTCTTTATTTCAGGAAATTTTGCCATTTCAAATCACTTATTACTAACTTTTTTCTTGTTTTTAAGCATTACCCTTTAAGCCATTGCTCGAAAACCCGGCTGTCTTCCGAGAAAAGCTTTTCAAGAAGATATGAAAACTGCTTTTTTTTCAATTTACAATCTTCGTCCATTGCAAGCTTTGGGATAAGGTTTCCCTGCGTGCAATAGGTTAGAACAGGGCAAAATCTGCAAAATCCTGTGAATTTGCATTCATTGCAGGCAAATCCAAGACCTGATGAAAGGGAAACAAGGTTTAGTGCAGCAGGAGAGGTAAAAACCTGTTTGTATGGCTGCTTTACATTGCCTATTTTGAAAAGGGGCTCTGCTTTTGCCTCATCACATGAAAAGACATCCCCGTTTGGCTGATAAGATGCCTGCATTAGGGCGGCACCGCATGGCTTTGAAAAACAAGTGTGATAGTTTGGCTCAAACCGGTTCATTTTGCTAAGGCTCAAAACTGAAATCTGCTCGCTTATTTTTTGGCCTGCTTTTGTTTTTTCAATACAGGCTTCAAGTGCCTGCTTCCAGAATTCAAAATAGGCTTCTCCCCTGTAACCAATCTTGCCCCAGTTTTTTTCTGCAAGGCCTATTCGCCTGATTGGAACAGCCGTAAGGTCTGGCAGGCCCAATTCAACGTAAGTGTTTACAATGTCTTTTGCATGGGGCAAACTGTTCTTGGTTACAGTACAGAGTGCGCCAATGCTTTTGAAGGAATAATCTTGCTTAAGGCAGTTAATCCAGTGGACTGCTTTTCCAAAACTGTTTCCGCCAGACCAAGGTCTGTTCTTGTTATGAACCTCTTTGGGGCCGTCAATGGAAGTGCAAATGTCAAAAATTGAATTTTTTTCAAGAAAAGAGGCAATTGTTTCGTCCATCATTGTAAGATTTGAAACAATTCTCCAATGCACTTTCTTGCCCTTCTTGCCTTTTACATAGTTGACAATAAATTCAATTATTGGAAAGTTTGCAAGGGGCTCGCCGCCCTGAAACTCTATTACAATTTCTTTTTTCGGGCCCTCCCAAATAAAGTCAATTACTTTTTTGGCAGTTTTTTCATCCATGTCGACCCCTTTTGCCTGGAGGGGAAAAGAATTTGCATAGCAGTAAAGGCAGTTTTGGTTGCATCTCATGGTTGGGTTTATAATGTGCAATGAGACGCCGTCGCAAACATGGCCATATCTCAATTTGTAGTCGTCGACAACGTAAGGTCTATTGTGTTTTGTTACAATTGCGTGACCTTTCTCAAGCTTTTGGAAAACAAACTTTGGAATCTTGCCTTCCTTGAAATTTTTGAATTCTTCTTCTGTTAAAGAGGTAATTTTTCCAAGCTCTGTTATTAGCAGAACTCGCCCGTCTAAAAGCTTGTGGGAAAAAACCTTGTTTTGCTCAAACTTTGGCATTTTTTCCTGTTTGGATTCAGGCATGCTCTTGGATTCAGGCATGCTCTCCCAGCTCCCTTTTCAGGCCAAGTGCAAAATTGCAGAAGTGAAGAGCAAGCTCTTGTACATTGCCATTACCCTTGGGGGAAATGATTACAAGGTTGCGGGAATCCTTTTGCTTGACTGAAATTTTTGCAAAGTTTTCAAATTCAAGACCTGCCTGCTGCAGAATGTGCATTGGATAGAAAAAACTACTTAGGTCAAGCTCTGCACTGTTTTCTTCTTTGTTAAATTTTATCTGGTGCATGGTTAATCAGTTTTTGAATGACCTGCAAAAGCGTCTTTTACAAGTGCGTCTCTTAACTTTTCGGTTTTCTTACTTTCCTCATTGTTGACCGCGTAATTCAAAAGCTCGTCGTTGAATTGACGGGCAATTTCCTCAAGCTTTTCATCATTCCTTGGTCTTAGAGAAACAACTATTTCTGTTTCAGGAGAGCCGTCTATTACAACAAACGCCTTGTCCATCAAAGAATAGCAGGCAGAAAAGATGACTGGTAGGGGATAAATCTTGGCATTTATTGAAACAAGGGCAAGTTTTTTGCCTTCATCAAGCTCGAAATTGTCAATTGATTCCATTTGCTTCTCCCAAAAAGAAATGTGTAGAAAAGCTCTTTTAAAACAATCTAGAAGACTACAAACAAGGCAGTGAAAAAGGAAAGGATTGTTCCGACAAAGATTATAGGGGCAAAAGGCAGGGTTTCCTGAACAAGGATGCCATCAAAATTTACTTTTGCCATTGACTTCTTTTCCTTAAGCAATTTTAAATCTGCCTCGTTTAACCCCTTTGGCCCTGACTCAACAAACGGTTTTTCTTTTATCTCATAAATGATGTTTACAAAGGAGGGAAGCAATGGCTTTTTTTTCTCAATTTTGCCTTCTCTTTCAAAAACTGTTTCAAGCAAGACCATGCCTGGCTTTAGGTCTTCGACCTTGACAGCATTTCCAAAACAGGAAAAACCCAGCCTTAAGATAAAGAAGAGAAGGAAGATTGCCCCAAGCCAGAATGAAATAAAGAATGCAAGAAAGTTTGGATTAAGGACAGAGTCAAGCCTGAAAATTAAGAACAAGACCGAAAGGCCTGCAAAAAAGTAAAGGGATTTTTTTGGAAGGAAAAATTCCACAAAAGAAATTACCACAAATAGAAGGATGGCTGTACTGAAAAGGTCAAGGGTTACCGGAACAAAGGAAAAAAAGAGGTCCAAAAGCCAGTAAAATGAAAAAAAGTAGACCGCAACAGAGGCTAGGACAAACGGAGTAAATGCTTCCTTTAAGGCCTCAAACTTTTGCTTTGTTGTTGTCCTTAGTAAAACTATTGCAAGTAAGAAGATAAAAGCCGGGACAAAGGAATTCAAAAGAATTGTTAGGCTTGGAAAGGTCGAAGTCGGATAAAAGGAAAGGGGAAAGAGAAGGGCGAGCGCAAGAAAGAGCTTTGCATCACCTGCAGACCAAAGCCTTGCAGTCCACAGAATAAAGCCAAAGAGAAATGCATAAAAGCCGTTTGCAAAAAAGGTCAGGAAGTAAAATCCATTTAGGAAATTTAAAAGAATTGCGAGTAGGATTGCAGGAAAAACAATTTTGTTTTGAATCAGGCCCTTTTTCAAATCGGAAAAGCTTGTAAGAAAACCCAAAAGGCAAATGCATAGAACATTTAAAATAAAAAAATTTGGCAACATCAGAAAACCGGTTAAGATTCCACTGTTGAAACAGTGCAGGACATGCCTGATTCCCAGTCTGAATTAATGCTTAACTTAACATCATCAAGCTCTTCCAAAACCTTCTGCGGGTTCCACCAGAATGAAAAGTTTTGAGTGTCGGCTGAAACACAGACATATTCCTCGGCAATGAGGTTAATGACATCATTCATTGACGCAACCTTTGTTTTGCTGTCTGCAATGCTTAGTGCAAGTGGGGTGGATAATGTATCTGTTCCATGCACAAGATTAGGCGAGTAAAAGGTAGAATTGTTTTCACAACTCTTCCTCAAATGAATAATCTGGTCTTCAGGAGTGTAAAACACTGATTCAAAATAAAGCTGTTCGCCTTCGGTTGCAGGATCATAGGTAAAGCCAAAGACCCCTGTAACATTCTGTGGGCAGCTTCCAACAAGAGGGCTCCTGTCCTGAATTCTGAATTGCAACTGGCTGCCATAGAAATCTGCACATACACCCTCCATAGGTCTCATTGTAGAGCCTGCACCATTCCAAAGGTTCAAAAAGCCAGATTGCGGAATAATTGCCTCTGTATCGTCTCTCAGATAATAATAGGACTCTACTTTGCCGTCTTTTGGAATCATTTCGGCAAGAACAGGAGTTGCAATTGAGGGCGCAAAGTTCACCTGGCTTTGGTCCTGTGCAACCTGCATAATCAGTCCCCTTTGAACCTTATTTATTTGTGTAAAGTCATTTTCTTTCACTGTTCCAATTGTTTTCCGTCCTGTGCTTGCTCCAGGAGAATCTGTTTTGTATAAACTTCCTCCAATTGTGGAAATAAGCACAAGTGGTTCATCATTGTTGCTAAATGCAAGGCCGTAACCATCCCTTTGGAATTCGCCTATATCTGTCTGGCCAAGGTTACCGTTAAACGGCATGTAGTAAAACGGGCTCTTAATTATTGGATCAGAAACCTTGCTGATGTAAACAGTGATGTTTGCAATCAAATCTGTTTGATCCTGGATATAAAAAAAATCAAACAAGTCCTGGTCAAAGTCAAGCTCAATATAAACCTCATGCAAGCCTGCTGAAACTACCTTGGATTCAGGAGTAGTAGGAGGATCTAATGGCAAGTGAGCTGCACTTGTGTCAATCACAAACCTATCCGCATCCTGAAGGTAAAGATTCCATTCACCTGAATCCTCTGAAAGGAATTTTCCTTGGAAGAAATCAACAAAATCGTTTCTAAAGTCATCAACATAAGCGTCCTCTATTAAGTAGACATCGAATTCCTGCAATTCCCTAAGAGTAAGCAAATTAGCTCCAAGGTCTTCCTCTGCAAGTGTCCTCATTAGCTCAAGCCTCTTCATCAAAGAGACTGTGAACTGCGTTGGATCACAGTAAATAAAGTTAAGATTGTCTGAATTGCAGGTGTCGATGTCAATTGATTCCCAGTCCCAATTAAACATTACCTTTGGCTTTGAGCCAACGCCGGTACTTCCAGTAAGTCCGCCTTGGCCAATGCACTGGCCCTGATCCTGGCCAATCAACCTTATGTGGAATTGTTCGGTCATTGTATTTCGACCCTCTGTAGGAGACGAAATTGCAACTATAATGTTTTCACCAGAAGCATAGGGGTCTGAAGAAGTTGACATAAGAGTATTTTCAAAGTAGGCAATTGCCTCAGAGGAAGACTCTTCAATAAGGTATTCTGTGTAATCATATTCTCCTGGAGGAAGGTCAATTCCGCCTGTTGGAGGCACCTCAAAGGAAATTAAGCTTTCTCCAAGAGGAACAGTTGCCTCCCCACTGTGAATCTCAATACTTTGCGCTTCCTTTGTCAAATAATTTAGGGTTATTTGGTCAAATGAAACATCTCGGTCACTATTATTCCTTATTGCAATAACATCTGTTGCATGAATTGTTCCAAAGGCAATGACATCTGTTTCACCAGGGAACTCCATATCGAACATAGAAGGAGAGCTCCACATTCCATTAGAATATTCGTAGAACATTAGGTTACCGTCACCATTTTCCATAAGTATAGGCGGCTGACCAGCAGAAGTTGTAATTCTAATCTCAATAAGCTCCTTGCTGGCAGAAGGTTTCAGTGCACTGTAAACAGACGCAATGCTGCCAAAAACATTTGATAAGCCAGACTCAACTGAAACTCCAAGAACCTCGCCTGGTGCAATGGTCACTGTTTCGCTTAACTGGTCAAGCAGATTGCTTGTGTTGCGCAAAACCCCTCTCTTTGAAAGAGTCCAGTTAACAACAATATCACCAGAAGCTGTTCCGCCATCGTCTGGTACAAAAAATGTTCCGGTTGTGTCCTCAACCTCAATCAAGGCATATGATTCACCCATTAAATTGTTGTTTCTAACCTTAAAGTCAACCTTACCATCATGGCTTTGGTCTGTTCTTGTATAATGCCATCTTATGGCACTAAGATTTGTTGTAGGTGTTCTGCTTTCAGGGATTTCAAGTGCAACCTTGTTTATTACGTCTCCAACAATGTAAGGAGTCAAATTTGCACCTCTGTAATAGTTGTCAACACTGCATGTTCCAAAAGTGCTGTCAAAACCTCCGAGGAAATTGTTGCAGACATTATGCTGCCCCTGCCAGATTGGTTGTGGAGTAAGTTCATCTGCAAAGAGGCTGCCTGCTTTGTAATATGTTTCAGTGTCAACCCATCCCAAATTGTCAACAACAGGATGAGTCGGATTAGGCAATGGCTCCGGTGAACCAGAAGAGTCATTTTGGAAAGGGGTGTAAGGAAGTTCTGAGGTGTAATTTGACCAGACATTTCTGTGAGTTTGGCCCAAAACCATGTGTCTCACACCAGAAGTGTGCTCTGCGTCAGTCATAAAGAAGTCAACCCAGTCAACAAAGACATAACCACTGTTGTTAACAACGTCAAAAATAAAACGGTTGTCTTCATTAAACTCAACCTGATTAGCATCAAGAATTATTTGTTTTTCAACTGCCTCGCCAGGGTTCAGAGTAAGCGGCTCGTAAAGAAGTGAAAATGCACCCTCTGCTGCAGAAAAATCCTGCAGTTTGTCAAGGCGTGGCATGGTCAAATCCTCAAAGTAGACAAAGCATTCGTTTACAATAATGCCTTCGTCAAGGCCGTCCCTTATATCATAACTGGATTTCATTACCCCTGGATCACTTGGAGTAGATGGGTCTGCCAACCTAAAACAACTGTCAGGGTCTGTTACATAAATTCTTGCTGTTTTAAGCGGACCTGCAAAACCTGCTAGAGGATCATCTGTTGCAAATCTTGCCATAATTGAAACACCATATTCTCCAATAGTCATTTTGGCAGTGTTGGCAATGGTTTCAGCCTCAACAGTAATTTCCCTTGAAGCCCCGGCCGCCAAAGTAAATTCGTCACTTGGACTCACTTTGAGCTCTGACTGCAGGATTACAACTGTTTCGGCAGAGCAGTCACTTTTCAGGGTAAATGTGCCAGAACCGGAAACATTTCTCACAAAGTTTATGATTACATCAGGTGAAGCGTCTTTTTCAATTTCAAGGCAGTCAAGGCTGGCATTTGGCACAATTATAACACTGCCAACATCAATCTCTTTTTCAAAGGTTTTGAAACCTGCTTTTCTAACCTGCAAAGTAACACTTGTGATGCTGTCAAGCTGTTCAATGTTCTCAATATTAAACTGGCCTGCCTCATTGGTAGTCGTTGTCCTCGTAGTGTCGCCAATTATCAAAGATATAAGGGCGTTCTCCAATCCAGGAACAGTATCAAGGGCATCGGCAACTTTTCCTGAAAGGTCAGGGTTTCCAAAGGAAGGAAGATTAATAGGCGTATGAGTTACAGTAAGATTTTTGTTGCTTTCAATTTTGAAATTAAGAATTTCCTCACTATTTAGGGATTCTGTGCCAATGAAAAATCTTAGATCGACAGACGGAGCCTCGGTTACTGAAAAGACAGGCAAATTGTGAGAAATTTCTGTTTCGTTCTGGAAAGCAAAATTTTCAGCAGAGAAAGCATTTGACGGCCCGAAATCATATGGAGAGCCCGCTGTTAAGGAAACCGCTTCCAATTCAAGCGGATCATTTTCAAAGGTTACGTTTGCCTGGGTAAAATTTCTATTGCTGCAATTATAAATTTGGTAAAAAATATTGTAGCTTTCATTCATTTCGAGGGGATTTTCTGCATCCGAATCCCGGTCAAGCACAGTGGTTGAACCGTCAGGATTTTCTAAAACAAAGCTCCAGGAAAAATTTGTGCCGTCACAAAATACTTCGTCTATGAGGAAATACTTTACCTTGTTTGCAGTAACAACCTCTGTTTCGCCTGTTGTTGTTTTGGCTTTGTAATGCATTTCAAGCCTTGTTCCATCCTCAAGACCTGGCTCGACTGAAAATTCAACGACAAGTGGAATAATCTGCTTTCCTTCAAAGTCAGGATAATAAAGGTTTACCTGTTTGGCGTCAAGGCCTGTACTGCAGTCAACAGGAGCAGTTGGTTCCATAAAAGGGTCGTCTGGATCATTATTCCAGCAGTTTGACAAAGGAGCATCGTTTAGGAACGGACCTGTTGCACCAAGAATTTTTGCTTTGTAATCGTTTGGCAAAGGCAAATCAATTTCAGAGTCAGGGCCAATTCTTACATGCTGCACTGTTCCAGTATAAGCTTCGTCTTTTGTAAAAAGAAGTTCAAACTTTGCAAAGTATGTTTTGATTCCGATTGCATCAGATTTTATTCTGGTTGCAATCTTGTCACAATCAGGGTCTTCGCAGAAATACTTAAACCTTGAATCAATATCGCCAATACCCGGAGGCAAACTGCTTTCATGAATAAGCCCTACTGAAATCTTTGCAGTTCCCTTATTGACAATGTCAACAACTGAAACCGAAGAGCTCGGAAGAAAGCCTGTGGCGCTTGCCTTTGTATAAACAAATTTGTCGGCAGGAATTGGTTCTGATTCACATTTTCCGTCAGCATCTGTTATGCAGCTTGCCAAAACAGTTGTTCCGTCAGCAGCGTCAATGAAGTCCACACCTGCTCCCACTATAGGAGTGTCGTCGGCTGAATCATCATCAAAGATTTTGGCTTCAACAGTGCCTGAGCCAAGCACAAGAATTACCTGCAATTCTAGAGTGCTTCCGGCAGCAACTGTGCCCAAATCAGATTCGCCCTCGGCCTTGCCGTCTTCATCCCTTGCCTTTGCAATATATGAACCAGGTGCAAGATTTACAAAAGTAAATGTTCCGCCCTCCAATGTTATGCCAGGAGGCGCCTTTAGAGGAATGGTTGGATATTCTGAATCATAAATGCTTATCAGGGCGTCTTTTACAGGCTTAAGGTCTTCGTCAACAACGGTTGCAATTATTTCCGCACTTGTTGGATTTGGATCCTCAATTTGCGCCCTAACCATTGGAACAGAAATTGGATTTGAATCATAGAGCTCTTTCAAAGGAATGTTTGGCTCAATCTTTGTGATAAAATCAGAGTGTGTTATAACAAGAAGATATCCCGTGCCAGGATCAGTCAGGCTTTTGTTAACAATGCCCAAACTATCGCTTGTAGTGCTGTCAATTAAGACATCTTCATGGTAGATGAAAACCTGTGCAGTTGAAACAGGGTCTGTGGTACCCTGCTCAATCAACTCTAAATAAATCTTCTTTATGTCTGCCTGGTTTTTCAAAGGCAGTTCAAGGTTTACAGTTGTTGTTTGCCCAACATTGACTGAAACCCCTGTTTTTTGAGCAGTCCTTCCATCAGGGGCAATTATTGAAACAGTGTAATCGCCTGGGTTAAGGCCCTGCAAGCTTGCAGATCCGCCAAGGCTTGTGCTTGAGGTTGCAGCTTCAACATTGCGCTCTTCATCAATTGCCCTTACAACAACATCAGGAATGGCTTCTCCCAAAGTGTCTTTTACTATTGTGGTTATGCTTCCTGTTGTGTTTGCAACATTTGTTGTAAGAATAATATAATTTACCTTTGAAGCAAGTGTCTTGCTTTTCTTGGTGTAACCGTCTGCTTCAGCTGTTGCAATTAGAGTTGAACAATTGCTTGGCTGGCTAACCTCAAATTCACCGGTTGAACCTGTTTGGGTCTGGGGAGACAATGCACCGCCACTGCACTCAAATGAAACAGTAACCTCTTTGGTGATAAGCCTGTTTGTGCTGTTGTCAACAACCTTAATTGTTTTTGAGCCACCTATTGTGCCAGGATCTAAAGTGATATCTTTAATTTGAAGGGTTACACTGGTTATTTCGTCAGCAGTCAGGGTTAAGGTTTTTTCAAGGTCTCTAAAACCATCTTTTGAAAATATTGCATCAACTTTCACAGCAACGCCGGGGATTTCAACCTGGGCTTCGCCCCAATCATCAGTTGAAAGAAGCTTTGTCTGGCCGCTTAAGGTTAGGTCAATTGAGACTCCGTCAACAAGCTCGCCCCTGCTATCAACAACCTGCAGTGTTGCAAATGAAACAACACTTGAAAACGACATTAAAATGAATAAAAGCAAGATGAAGAAAACAAAGCCGATAAGCAAAGCAAAGCTAGGCACTACCTTGTCAATCGGGTCAATTACCTTGTAAATTGGAACAGTTTTGTTGATTTTGTCCAGGACTGAGTAATATTTATCTTCGAGGAAGAAATAGCCTCCTTTTATTTTTTCAATTGCCTCTTTAACAAGAGGATGCTCCAAGGGATTCTCCATAACAAAACCTAGTTATTCATTTCATTAATAGAATAATTTTAGTATTAATAAAGATTATGCGAAGACTTAAAACAGGCTTTAGAGGCCTTTTTTGCAACTGAAATAGGTTATCTTACCTGCCCTTCAACAGCACAAATTGACTCTTCCAAAATAGTGTTTGCCTTTACATCTTCAAGTTCTGAAACAATCTTTTGCGGGTTCCACCAGAATTCAACGGCGTCTTCTTCAAAGCTGACACAAACATAATTTTCCTCAATCAAACCAAAGACACCTTCCAAAGTAGATTGCATTGTTTTGTAGTTAAGTGGAATTGTGTTAACAGCAGACGGGCTAATCAGTTCAGTGTCAGATGTTGAACCCTCTAAAGACATGCCTGAATCCAAAGGAGTGTAAAAAACGCTCTGTAAATATAGTTGAGCTTGCCTGTTTTCTTGGGGGATTTCCTCCCAGGAAAATCCGTAAGAGGGTTCGTCAACAATATTGGGAACATTAAATGACTGGCTGTCATGCCATCTATAATAAAGGGCGCTGTTGTCAAAATTAGCGCAACTCATTGGTGTTGAGGCAAAGCCTGTCCAGAGAGCCATGTAACTTGCGGGAGATGAAAGCAATTGGTTTTGGCTCCTGACAAAATAGTATCCGTCTGTTCTTTCGCCAGAGGAATTAATTTTCATTATTACCGGAGTGGCAGTGGATGGTGAAAACTTTATGGAAGACGCGTCATTTGCAATTGAAAGAATTATGCCTCTGTCTAAAACATTAAGGTTGCCAAAGTCTTGTTCAAAGGAAGTGGACACTGTTTTCTCACCGTTTCCCTTGGTTGTTATAAAGAAACCTGGATTGAATTCATTTACTTTTAATTCAGCCCCATTAAAGCCAAGGCCATAGCCTGTTCTTTCGGGGCTTGCCTCTCCAGGCCTTGCCTGCAAGCCAACTTCCCCATTAAATGGCAGGTTATACAAAGAATTTGCAATAAGCGGATCTCTCAACTTTGTAAGCCGCACTTTTATTTTTGCAGTCAAAGTTGTCTGATCTTGAATATAGAAGAAGTCAAAGTCTTCGTCTTCAAACTCAAATTCAATTTGAACATTATAAAGGCCTGAGCTTATTGCCTCTGGTGCAAATTGCAGGGCTTGCTCATCAACAAAATAAAGATCCCAAGGGGTTTCTGAGCTGTTGTACCAGCTTGCTTCAAGGAAAGCAGTTTGAGTATAATAATAATCAAAGTCTTTTCTGAAATCTTCATTAAAAGCATCTCCGATTAAATATGCCTGGAAATTTTGCAGGGCTTGTGCACCTGCAATATCTTCCTGTTTTGCCAAGCGATTGATTCTGTTAAGCCTTTTAAGCAATTCTATGCTAAATTGTGCCGGATCACAGTAAACAAAGTCCAGGTCTGTCACCTCTTCTCTGTCACAGGTGTTTGTACTAATGTCTGACCAACTCCACTTGAAAAGTATGTGAGGAACATCCCCTGGTCCAGTGCCTCCAAGCCTGCCGTCTTTTCCAATGCAAAAGTTTTGCTCTCCGCCAACTAGTTCAACATGAAAACCCTGCTTTTCGCTAAACAGTACTGGAACAAAAATTGGCTTATTTGGCTCTTTCCACAAATCGTTTGCCTCAAACAAGTCAGTGTAGTTGAGCTTTATCCCAATCTCGTTTGCAAAAGAAGCAGTAGCAGGGTTTGTCAATTTTACCTCTTCGATTAAGATAATTGTGTGATCCGGGTCCACAGAAAGGGATCCAAAACCAGGAAAACTGCATTCCAACCCTGCACCGCAGCCAGTGGCTTGAATTTCTTTCAAAACAGCTGTAGAAGTTCCAAGATTTGTAATTGACCAGGTTAAGTAAATTGTTTGATCAGTTTCTCCTTCCCGGAATGAAACTATTTGAGAAGAGGACCCGTCAATTGAAAGAACAGGATGAAGCACTATTACGTCAAACTCCTTTACAATTTTTCCACAAGTTCCATTGTTCTGTGTCGCAAGCACAACTTTGACCTTGTGCAAGCCTGGTTCGGCAAAAAGATAATTTACTGGCCCTTGGTTGCCCTCAAAAATCATTCCGCCACCAAAGCAGTTGTCCATAGATTTTACCCCATAGTTGTCAACATTCTTTTCCTCGTCTATGTAAACATCAATGGCGTGAATTTTACTGCCTCTTGCTCCGTCAATACATACATTAATATAGGACGCGAAATTTGTCAAAGACATAGTGGTAAGCATTGGCACAATATAAGTTTGATTATCCATGTTTGAGAAAGGCTTGTCAAAATCAACACTAAAGCTAAAGCTTGAAACATTGTTCCTTAGATCAAGATAATCTGCATTGTAGTGGCAGTGACCGCCTCCAACAAAGACTCCTTGTGCTACACAGCCATCCATGGAAATAAGGTCTTCTTGTGAAGCAAAGGCAAGCTGGGCAAAAACTATGCAGAAAAGCAAGCCAAGCAAATAAGCTGCTAGCTTATTGGTCTTTTTTTCTGATTTTTTCAATTATTTCACCTACCACTTTTCTTTTTCTTTGCTCTTTTCCAAAATAAAATATTGACACGCCGACTATTGCCAAAACGAGTAATACCAGAAAAATAAAAATAAGAATCGGAGAAAATCCCGGGAAAACACCTTCTTGAACAGCAGGCTTTCCCTTGCATTCTGTTAAGCAGCAAATTCCGGAATCACTGCTGGCAGCAATGTTTTCACAACGAGTATCACTTGAGCAAATTGTTCCGCCAAGCTCTGCACAAGCCTGAAGAGACGGCGCGTTTAACTGCCCGGCTAAGTTTATTTCAATCCTTGTTTGTTTTCCTGTTGAAAAATTATTTAAGAGCAAAACAAAGTTGCTTGGTTCAACTTCAATTTTTTCAGTTGTTGGGCTTTTGCCTTCAAGTGATTTGCTTGACACCAGGTCGTTGGTTGCAAAGTCCATTAAAAGGAAAGCTGCGTTAATCTCGTTTACTTCAGTGTCCTTGTTTGAGAAAACAAGGTCCAAAGTTCTTGCGCTGAAATCATAGTCCCATTCTAATTCAAGCTCGCTTTTTTCTTCTTTTGAAGGAAACTTGCTTGCGTCAACAATATAACAGTAATTTTCATGTTCAATCCCTTGTTTTTCAATTAAGGCACAAACCTTGAAGAGATCCAGTGCAGTGGAAGAAGTAAAAGAAAAGTTCTCGGTTTTAAGGTCTGGAACAGTGATTGAATCAATTTGCTTGCTTTGTTCAAATACAATGCTATTGTTGTCCCTAATGTTTTCAACCCATGTTTTTAGAGTGAAATCTGTAAAAGTGGGATAAAGATAATGATCAGGGCTTGGGCCAATCAGCAAACTTAATTCTGCTTCATCACCTTTTTTGAAAATATAATCGCTTACATTCAATTGATGAATTTTTGCCGTTGGGCCGTAGACAACGCTTCTGTTTCTGTACAAAGAAAGCAATTTTCCTCCACTGTCCCGCAATTCAAGCCTAATAGCATATGCGTCAGGCATTTCAGAGGCTTTGAGATTTACACTAACTCCTTTTTGTTCGCCTGCTTTAAGCAAATCAATGTTTGTTGTTGCACTTGAATCAAAAGAAGCGCAGCTTGTATCATCCCATTCGCAAAGGCCTACAAAAAGGGAAAGATTGCGCAAGTCTTTGTCTGAGACATTTTGCACAAAAACATCGTTTTCAATGTTGGAATTTGGCTCAATCCCGGGACCAACCGGCCCTGTAAACTGGTGAAATCTTGTTTCTGTCCTACCAAACTTTGCTTCAGGGAATTGACCGCTGCCTGTTTCAACTTTAAACCTGACTGTTTTTGGAGACGCAAAAATATGCGGCGCTCCAACCAAATGAGTTTTAACTGTCTTTGCGTAAGCGTCAAGCCTGTAGTCGCCTGGCTTTAGGTCAGCAGGCAAAACATGTGAAAAAGCAACAGTTACTTTAGAATTTGGTGCGAGGTTAAGACCAGTAATTTTTTCTTCAAAGAAAACATTGTCTACATCGCTTGTCTGGCTTGGATAGTAGTAATCTTTTCCTTGCACAAGTTCTATAACCAAATAAGCTTCGGCAACAGGGAAGTCTTCCATGTTGAGAACTGTAATCTCTGCTTCAAGTGTTTCACCTGACTCAAAAACTTGCTTGTTCAAACTAACCCGCATATTGCTTGAGTAAAAAAGGTCTTGCGCACCTGCGCCTGAAAGGAAAAACAATGTAAGAACAAAAACTGCCAGCATTTTTTTAGTAAACATCTTCAGCCACTCCTCAATTCACTTACATAATCATCAACCAAAATCACATTATATTGAGTTGTGTTCAAGAAAAGGTTTGTTATTGCGAAAGGTGTTTCTTCCGGATTTTCGTTTGTGTCAACGCCAACATATTTTCCGTAAACAGTGGTGCCGACAAGCCACGCCTCTACTTCAGGATTGTCAGTGTAGACCATTAAATTTGCGTCCTCTATGAAATTTCTTTGCTCTTGGAATTCCTCTGACAGATCTATATCGATCCTTCCAAGAACAAAGCCAAGGTTTCTGATTGGCACAATTGAAGAAGTAAATGAGCCAAAGTCATATTCCAGTTCTGACTTATTGAGGTCAAAATCATATCCCTGGCTAACAGAGTCTCCTTGGAGATTGAAGAACAAAAACATTTCGTTTTCTTTGTTGTAAATTGGCACAGTTATGCTGTCAATTGTTTCAAAGGACTGGCCTAATGGAACCTCGAAACTTCCTAACCAACAGGGGGAAAGGTCATGGCACTGCTTTCCATTATACAATCTTCTTTCTACATTACCCCAATCACAGCCGTTTTGGTTACAAGGCACGTTGATTGGATAGCCAATGCCACCAGAGTTTATTGTAATAGTGTTGCTCTTTATGTAACCGCTGTCTGAATAATCAGGGTCTTGGTCAAAAAAGCCGCCGCCCATGTGGTGCGCAACTGAATCAAATTGCAGGGCATCAACGTTTTTCACAAATTGTGAGCCAATGTTGACTGTAACAGTGTCATTAAAAGTTTGGCCTGCATTTGAACCGGTTGGAATGTAAAAATTTTCCCATACTTTAGACGCTGTTTCCTGGGTTTGCACAGTGATTGGTTTTGAAAGCAACATTTTTGCCTTAACGCCCCATTTGAAAGTAGTAAGACCTGGAATTTCCAGGTCTGTTCTGTTTATTATTGCTTTAAAAGAATTAATGGCAAGTTCCGGCGCCCAAGCATCATTGAATTGAACAGCACAGTTGTTTGAAATTGTCCCTGTATCCTGTGACTCTGAAACAAGGTCAAAACTTGTTTTGTCGATGCCAAAACAGCTTCCTGTTGAATCCTCAATTATGACAAGAACCTTTATTGCATTGACAAACCTTACGTCTCCATCAAACTTTGCTTTCAGGTAAATTGGATACTGTCCCAAATAAACTTCTTCGCCTCCTTCAGGATTGTCGGCCTTGAATCTTGCTGTTGCCTTGCCCCCTGCAGGAATTTGCAGAATTTGAGGGGAAAGTTCAAGCTTACTGTTGAACTTTATTTCAACCGGCATAAGGCAGCCGTTTACAATTTCGAAAGACTTTGTTGAGCCAGGTGCAATGTTTGAAAATGTAAGGATTTCTCCATCACCTGAAGGCACCTCAATGCAGTTGTATCTTGGGTCAAAAAAGGAACCCCATTTGACCGGCACTTCAACCGAAGTATTTCTAAAGCCGGCGGCACTGGCGGTAACGACTACTTTTTCACCTGCTGAAAGGCCAAAGTTTTCACTGGACTGGAAATTACCTTCTTCATCACTTAGAAGAACTTCAAATAACTGCCTTGGCTGGCCTGGTTCAGGAGAAGGCAAGTAAATCTTTATTGAAGCCCCTTCAATTGGATTGCCACTCGGGCTTTTGACTGTGCCTTTAATTATTTGAGTAGCATCGTTTGGAATAAGGCTACTTGGAGATACTGACAGCTCAAGATCTCCGGCGGCTTCCACTGCAAAAAACAGGGTCTTTTCATCATTTAAGCCCCTACCTGAATTAAAACGCAGCGCCATTTGCAGAAAGTCTGATTCCTGCAATGTTTGGAATCCGACAGGAGAGCCATTGTCTGAAACTGTGTCAGCTGCAAATAAGAAGTTTGAGAAAACAGTGTAAGATTCACCCTGACCTGCTATTGAGACAGTTGAGGGTGGAATTTTTGCAAGAAATTCAAGACCTGATTCGAGGTCGTAACCGCTTGTGTTGTGCAATTCATATGAAAGAGCGTAATCAGAGTTTATAATTAGACCCTGCTTGTCTTCCTCTGAAAAATTGTTCAAAAGCATTGTGTTTCCATCCGGATCCTGAAGCCACAGTCTCCAGACAACCGGCGGGCAGTCAACTTTTGGCGTGCAGATTGTTTCTCCAATTTTGAAGGATTTAAGGAATTCGTCTGTTTCAAATTCAGCACCGTTTACCACTGCTTTTGCCTTGTACCTAAACTCTATTTCGGTTTCGTCAGCCAGGTTTGGCTCTGTTTCGAATTTTAAGACAAGTGAGTAAACTGTCTGTCCCAATACTTTTTGCCATAATGTGTTAGATTGTTTAGAAGCAAAACTTGCAGGACAAGGATTTGAGAAAATGCTTGCTTTGTTATAACATGAACTAAAGACAGTTGTTGACTGAGGAGAACTAAATGCATGGCCTGTTAGCCTCGCAATATAGTCCTGGAATGGTAGAGTGTCTGGCTGGCCTGCAACAGTTTCAGGCCCAAGCCTTAAATGATGATTGAGGGCACTGTAATTTGCATCTTTTGGCAGCCTTAGGTTTAGCTTTAGGTAATAACTTTGGCCTGACTCAAGTTTGTTTTCCTTCTTTGTAGCAGCCTGGTCTGAAAACAGGCCGGCGAAGTCAATTGAAATATCCTTGGTTACGTCAATGTCTCCCTTTGAAGTAAGTTCAAGCTCTAGCTTTTGCGTGCTTTTTGCAATTATTGGAATAGGCAGGCTGAGGCTGTTCAAGTAGCCTTCCTTGCTTGCTTTGACATAAATTATTTTATTTGATTTGAAGGGCATTGATTCAAATTCGCCTTCTTCGTCACTTGTTCCACTTTGAAAAATTGAATCTGTAAAGGAATCAAAAAAGATTAGTTCAACGCCCGAAATTGGTTCCTTACTCATCTTGTTAATTACTTTTACTTCGATGTCTCCCTCTGTTAAAACAAGAACAATTGGAAGCGAAATTGTAGAACCCAAAATCAAATCTTTTGGTTCACTTTTTCCTTCAGCGTTATCCTGTTTTGCTTTTGCAGAGTAGTTTCCGGCAGGCAGCCTTTCAAACAAGACATTTCCATCTGCATTGCTAAAATTGTAGGGGTAATTCAAAATAACTTTAGGAAAATCAGAATGGTGAAGGTAAACATATGCATTTTCAACGCTTTCCCCTGTTTCATAGTCTGACACTGTTGCCACAATCTTCCCACTGTTTTGCGCCGAAGCTTTTTGCAATTGAACATTTTGAGGTTCTGTAGCGGCGGCGTCAAGAATAATCACATTGGAAACTATTTTGGTTACATAATTGTAATGTGTTACTACTACCAAAAAGGAGTCAATGCTTTCGTCAACCATTTTTTCAATTCGGCCGGAATTGTCGCTTGTTTTTGAGTCCAGTAGTTTGTTGTTTGCATAAATCAAGACTGTTGCGTCTCCAACTGCTTGCTTGCTTTCAGAATCGGTAAACTTTAGGAAAATTTTCTTGCCGACAAGCAGTTCCTGCAGGGAAAGGGCCACTGTCTTTGTTTGGCCCACTGTTGCAATTATCCCTGTTTTTTCAATATATCTTCCGTCTGAATGGGAAGCTGTGACTGTGTAGGTTCCTGGCTGAACCTCGTTGAAAGAAGCAGCGCCGCTTGCACTTGTTGTAATCTGGTTGGCAATTGCATTGTCTGAATCAAACAGTTTTACTGCAACATTTCCAATGCCTTTTCCTGTATGGTCTTTAACTAAAACATTTATGGCAGAAGTTGTCTGTGTTTTCTCAAGCTTAATATAGGTTGGAGTTCTCGTAATTGCTGTGCTCTCCTTTGTTTGAAAGCCTTCTGCAGAGGCTTTTGTTATGAGCGTGCCGCAATTGGCACCAGGCACAATGTCCTTGAATTCTGAATTTGCCTTGGTTATAGTTGCAGGACCTGGCACACCGGTTGAACAAGTGAAAGACAGTTGAACTCTGTTTTTAATCAGCCTGTTTGTTTCGCTGTCAACAACATAAATAGTATATTTTGATTCCTTAAACTGAATTGTTGTTTTGCTTAAGACAAACTCGCTGAGTTCATCTGCTTTCAGAGTAATGGTTTTAGTCAGGCCATCAAATCCTTCTTTTGAAAAAGTAATCTCTGCCTCTGTTTCCCGCCATGGAATCAAAAGATTTGTTTCACCCCAATCATCTGTTTCAAGGTCAAACGTTGTGTCTTGGAAAGAAACAAAAATGGAAACACCTTCAATAGGCGAACCTGTTTCAGTAACAACGCGCAGGCTCGAAGTCAGAGGACCCTGTGAGAAAATAAATGTGAAAACAGCAAGCAGGCTAAGAAGCAAAACAATAATTAGAATAAACGAGGGGAAAACATTGTCAATTGGGTCAATTATTTTGTAAATTGGTGTATATTCACTTACCCTGTCCAAGACAGTGTAGTAACCGTCCTCTAAGAAAAAGTAGCCTTTTTTGACAGTTTTAACAGACCGTCTAACCAAAGGATTTTCCAGCAAATTTTCCAGTAAATCGTTCATTTTTGAAACCTTTACAAATTAATTCTTTTCAGTAATAGGGATTGTTTTGCCATTAATAAAGATTGTGGAGACTGTTTTTAGACAAAGAATTTTTGAAAAAAGAGCTTGCGAAAAAGTCGGAGATTAGGCCTTTTGGCCAAGAGCTTGTTTGACCTTTCTGGCAGTGCCCTCTCCCAACAGCCTTGACAAATCCTTTACATCTGTTTTCTTTAATTCCGCAACTGTCCTAATCTTGTTTCTCCAAAGCTTTCTTGCACGAACCCTTCCGATATAACGAACCTCTGAAAGCATTATCAGCTCTTCCTTGATTCCGTGCTTGAGTCTTTTCCTAAGCTTTGACAAACCGGTATAATGCCTCTGCATTTTCAAAAGTTTTGCAATCTCCAAAGTTGAATAGCAAAGCCAGTCTGCCCTGTTCAATTTTGCATGAAGAATTCCAGGCTGTGTTTTGAAGTCGTCCATTATTGTCTGTTCTCTTGATTCCTCAATCCACTGTTCCAGCATCAGGCAAGTATTAAATTTTTTCAAAAGGTTCAAATCGAAAAACATTTCCCTGTCAAGGTCAACCGGAATTTCAAGGTGCCTTAACTGAAGCTGATCCCAAAGGCCTGGCTCATTGGCTTTGCCTGTTGAAACCCAAGGCACCATCTCACTGCAGTTGCAAACAAGAAAAAGATAGGACAAAGGAGAGAACTTTGAAATAAATTCCATTTCCTCAAGCTGTTCAAGAACATTTTGCAGCTTTTCAAAAAGGGCCTGCATATTGCTAAACTGCTTTGCATAAAATGTTTTCTTGAAAAATTCTTCCATGCTGGCAAGGTCGTGTACAAAATGGGATGCGATTAAGGCCAGCATGTGGGTTCTGAGAATTGGTTCGTAGCCAAGTTTGGAATCAACCGGCTCAACTGTCCCGTTAATGAATGATTCAAGCACATCTTCCTTGTCTGATTCAGACCTTGCAACAACAATGCCTCTGCCTTCAGTGTCATACCTTGGCCTGCCGGCCCTTCCAACCTGTTGCTTATATTCTGAAACAGGAATTCTCTGCATTCCTGCAGCTGTGTATCTGTAAAGGGACGGAATAATTACTGTGTGGCTTGGCATGTTTACTCCGGCAGCCAAAGTGGGGGTTGCCGCAATTAATTTTATCTTATTTGACTTAAACAAGTCTTCAACAATTGTCCTTTGCTTTCCAAGAAGGCCTGCGTGGTGGAATGAAACCCCTTTTGAAATAAGGTAAGAAAGTTTTCTGCATTGCTCTGTCGGAGCCTCCAATGCAGTCAGAACCGGTTTGCTTTCTTTTTCAAGAATCTTTTTTTCCTTTTCATCCAAATGCTTTTCGACAAAGGGCGCAAGCTGGCTTGCAATACTTTCAGCCCTCTTTCTGGTATTTGCAAAGACAAGGGCCTGCTTTCCCTTTGAAAAAAGAGTGTCTTTGACAAGAGCCTTGATGGCTTCCTTTAATTCAAGGCTTTCCTTTTTGCCGTTGGCATACTCTATTTCCCCGTCAAAGAAAACCCCTTCCCTTAAGGGAATCGGCCTGTAGTCACTTTCAATAAGTTCGGCCTCAAGCCATTCTGAAAGCTCTTTTGCGTTTGGAATTGTTGCACTCAATGCAAGAACCTGCAACACTGGATTCAGGGCACGCAGTTTTGTAACACCCATTTCAATTGTTGGACCACGGTCACTTCCAAGAGAATGGGCCTCGTCGATTACAAGAAGGCCAACTGAGGAAAGCCAGTCAGATCTGTGCCTCAGCAAAGAGTCGAGCTTTTCATAGGTTGTAAAAATAATGTCGTAATTTTGTAAGTAGGAAGAGCTGCCGTCAAGGTCTCCTGTGCTTAATGCAACCCTTATCTTTAATTCAAAGGAATACTTTCGCTTGAATTCAGACCAGTGCTCTGCTGCAAGGGCCCTCAAAGGACAGGTGTAAATTACCTTGCGCTTTTTTTCAACCACAGAATTTACTGCGGCAAGTTCTGCAAGCAGTGTTTTGCCGGAGGCTGTTGGCGCAGATGCAACAATGCTTTTGTTCTTCCAGTCCTTTTTGAGAACGGCTTTCTGCATTGGATTAAAACCTGGAATCCCACTTAATTCAAGAACCTTTTTTTCAACATTCATTGTAAATTAATTTGATTGGAAAAGCCATTTAAAATGGATTTCAAAGCAGGCTTCCGGTAAAAGTAAGTGAAGTCAGGCTATTGAGCAAAGCGAAATAGCCTTTTACTCACACCAGCCGGGCGAGACGGCTACTGTTTGTACTTGGCCGAGAAGAATTCGTAGTTTGAGGAGCCATCGTCTTCTATTAAAACATTGTTTCCAAAATCAAGCAAACCTGTTTTGGAGCCTAGTACATAAATGTTTCCGGAAGAATCAATGTTTATAGAGCTCATATAGTTGCTTCCTATTCCGCCAGAATCGTCAACAGACATATTGTAAGAGCCGCCTGTTCCTTCTCCTGAAGGAACTTCCACCCATTGAATTTCCCCGCTAGAATTGTATTTTGCGATGAAAGAACTTCTTTTCTCAAAGCCTGATGCAATAATTCCATTTCCAAAATCAGCATCTCCCTTGAAATAACCTGCAACAAAAATGTTTCCAGAAGAGTCAACAAAGACAGAATTTATCACTGCGTCGTCGTCTGCAAAGACTGCTTTTGCAAACAAGGGAGTTCCGTCAGAACTGTATTTTACAAAAAATCCAAGATTGAAAAAGTCTTCGTGTCTTGGGATATAAACATCTGGACTAAGATTTAAATCTCTAATAGTGACTCCTGTCAAATAAACATTGCTTGAATCGTCAACAAAAATGTCAGTTGGGTCAACTCTAAAAATGCCTTCCTTGCTTTTAGCCCATTGAATTTCTCCACCTGAATTATATTTTGCAATGAAGAAACCTGGTTCAATTTCAATGCCATTGCCAAAGTTTGTCAAACCCTTGCTTTCTGGAAAGACTGCTGCCTGCCCTGAAATATATGCATTGCCTCCCTTGTCAACAAATAATTGTCCTAAGGATTCACTACCTGGGCCACTGGCGGTCTTTGCCCACTGGGCAGCTATATCAGAAGTGTATTTTGTTAAAAAGAAAAAATAATCGTCTTTGTTTTTTGTAGGCAAACTAACGTCATTGCCAAAACTTATGTTCTGCACTGAACTTCCAAGAACATAAATATTTTGTGACTGGTCAACGAAAAACTTGTCAAAACCAACATTCATAATCATTCCAAAGTCAACAATATTGAAGCTTTTTGCCCAAAGCGGTGTTCCATCCTGACTAAATTTTACACCCCAAAGAACAGGCCAAACAGAGCCTGTTTTAACCACTTCAACATCTGCACCGCAGGAAAACTCGCCCAAAATTTCCCCCCTGAAAAAGCCCGCTATGTAAGGGTTTTCCTCTGAGTCAACAAATAATGAAAGGCGGTCAAGGCCCCAGTTAAAACTGCCTCCACAACTTTTTGTCCAGGCAAGGTTTCCGCTTGAATCATATTTCTCAATGAAAAAAGCCATGTCTTTGTCCTTTGGATCGCCAAGAATATAAGTATTTCCTTTACTGTCAATAAACCTGTCTCTCACCCTGCCTGTTTCAGGATTGCTAAAAGCAAATTCCGCAGTCAAAGGGCTTTCAGGCAATTTTATTTCAGGAGCCTCTGTTTTTGCACCACTACCAGAACCGTCAGGCCACTCAAGAGGATGAGTTCCGGATGAATCACTTGAATTGCCGTCTGTTGTTATGCAACCACTTAAGAGCAGAATGATAAAAATAAAGAACAGCTTTTTCATTCAAGATCACAAGCTCTGCTTTTTTCTGCCAACTTCTTCCTGCTGACCCGGCGAATAGTCCTTACTCTCTGTTCTCTGAAATGGCTCGTTTACATCGCGCAGGATAAAGTAGATTGTTCCAAAGACAAAGATTGCCAACATGATGCCTGTGAAAATTACCAGGCTTATGACAATCACTGCAAGAAGCACTGCAACAATCCCGACAATACCCAAAACAACCAATGGATTGAATGCAAGGAAAACAACCAACACAACTGCCAAAAGAAGTGAAATGGCTAATGCCGCCAGAAGGACAACTGGAGTCAAAATTAATGCAAGTGATTTGTTCATGGAAATCACAACTTAAAATTGAGTCCTCCGGCTCCAAGGCTTAGGCCAGAACCGCCTTTGCTTTGCCCTCCGCCCTTGGTTGGAATAAATTCATTTATCTTGTTTGCAAGATGCCTTATTGGCATTGTCTGAAGCCAAACCCTTCCAGGGCCTGAAACTGTTGCAAGAAACAAGCCTTCGCCTCCGAAAAGAATGTTCTTAATGCCTTTAACTGTCTGAATGTCAAATTGAACTGTTGGCTCAAATGCGGCAACAAAACCAGGGTTTACTTTCAGCCTTTGCCCTGCCTGCAAATTAAATGAAACAATTTCGCCTCCAACGCTTGCAAAGACATTGCCGGGTCCTGTAAACTTTTGCAAGAGGAAACCTTCCCCTCCAAAGATTCCTGCTCCAAGCTTTTTTTGGAAGAAGACCTCCATTTTAACAGAGTTGTCTGCAACAAGGAAAGCGTCCTTTTGTGCAATAACGCTTTGCCCGTCCTTTAACTCAAATGGAATTGTTTTCCCAGGATATTCTGCGGCAAAGCTTATCATGCCCTTTCCGTCTTCCACAAAGTAATCAACCAAAAAGAATGATTCACCAGTAAAAGCACGTCCAATGCTTTTCATTATGCCGCCCTTGGCTTTTGTTTCCATTTTTACATTGTCGCTCATCCAGGCAAGTGCGCCTGACTCGCAGTAAACCCTTTCACCTGCGTTAAGGGTCATGTCAACTGTTTGAAGAATGTCTCCTGTAATTTTGTATTCCATTGAAAAACCTCCAATTTTAAATTTAAGAACAATCGGCTGAAGCCGCTATGGTCTGAAAATAATCCCTGTTCTCCTGCGCATTTTCCTTTCCATTAATCAAAAGAAGAACCACAAGCTTGTCATTGCAGATTGTAACCGCCATGTCAGACATGTTTGGCGCTTCTTCATCTGATTGCTCTGCTGAAAGATAAATCCAGTCAATGCTTCCAATTCTTTTAATCTCCGGATTTGAAAAATTGCCTGGTAAAACGCCTGGGCCTGCTTCAAGTTCTTCAACAGGGATTTCCAAAACGCTTGAATATTTAGACTCGTTGTCAGTCATTACAAGGCCGATAAATGCCATGTCAGGAGCTGAATCATCGCCGCCCTCGTCCTTTATGAGAACAAGTTCCGGCTCCTCACCCATGTCCGCCAGCATTGCCTTAAGCATTATTTCGGCAAAGGGAACTTCCTTCCAGTCAAGCCAGCCTGGCTCTTCACCATAGTTTAGGCCAAAACCGTCTTTTTCAAACCTTTTTGTCTGTCCCTCAAGGCTTGGCGTTACACAGCCGCTTAAGAGAATTGCCACAAGGGCAATTGAAACAAGCAAAATCCTTTTATCCATGCCAAAAGAAAGGATTTTGAAATATTTAAAGGTTGGGCTTAACAAAATTGGAAGTTAATTCAAGGAAATAAAAGCTTGACCTAATAAAAAGAGCTTTTTAGAAAGAGGCCCATCTTGCAAGCTCTTGCATTGCACTAATGTCTGCTTCCAACACCCCTATTTTCAACTTTAATTCGTCAATTTTCCTGTTGCTTTGCTCCATCCTAAACTTTTGAAGCAAGTCAGCATATTGTGCAACCCTTTTTTCCTTTTTGTAGACAATGCTTTCGTCAACAGTTTGAACAAGCTGTTTTCTGTAATCAAGGTCTTGAACAAACATTTTGACCATTGGCTTCCATCTGTTGTCTGAAACAAGATGAACAGGAAGCTTTACTTTTTGGGAATCGTTCTTGTAATCGGGATCAACCGCGCACTTTGCTATGTGTTTCCAGAACAATGGCTCTTTTAATTTTTTAAAATTGTGCAGGGAATGATAAGATTTTGCATCATTGAATTTTTTGGTCCAGCTGCTAAGTCTTGTATCATACTGATTGTAGAGCTGCCTTGTTTCATCAATTTTTTTTCTCAAATGAGCCTTTGTTGGATACAAAAGCTTTGGCCAGCCCTTACTGGCAGGCGCAATGTGAAGCACTCCGCCCTTTGACAAGTAATGCTTTAATGCTGAAACCCTGGCACCCTCTTTTTCAACGTTAAAATCCTTCGGCAGCACTTTTTGAAGCTGTCCAAAAGAGCTTATGAGATCCTTCCTCATAAGAAGATTTAGTGTGGCGCAGGTTAAAAAGCTTTTTCTACCAAAAGAATTTTGTCAAAAAAGGAGTTGATTCGATGTTTCCGGGAATGAAAGGTATGGACCCAAGAGCCATGCAAAAAATAATGAAGCAAATGGGCATTAAAAATGAAGAAGTTGATGCTGAGCGAGTCATTATTGAAGGCAAAACAAAAAAGATAATTATTGAGAACGCAAGCGTTACAGCCATAAACATGCAGGGCAAAAAAACCTACACAGTTATGGGCGACGAGGTTGAAGAAGAAACAGGCCCAAGCAAGGAAGATATTGAAATGGTTGTAAAGCAAGCCAATGTTAACGAAAAAAAAGCCGAAGCCGCGTTGAAGAAAAACGAGGGCGACATTGCTGCAGCAATACTTGAGTTAAAAGGCGAAAACTGATTCAGGTTAAAAGGCGAAAACTGATTAGGCTTAAAAAAAAGTGAAAACAAAGCATTGTTTGCAATTAAATTAGTCTGTGGCTGCAAAATTAATTTACTGTTCGTTTGCGGTTGCCGAGGAAAGCAGACCCCTTACAAGGGCGATGTCCACGCCGACATTAACATGGTCTTGGAGACCGTGCCCTGGCTTAAGCATTGCC
This sequence comes from Nitrososphaerota archaeon, assembly GCA_017610265.1. Lineage (GTDB taxonomy): Archaea > Iainarchaeota > Iainarchaeia > Iainarchaeales > JAFCCL01. The sequence continues at coordinate 2,021 of JAFCCH010000004.1, read as the reverse complement.
TGCACTTCACCTGACTCAACCATATGAGTTAATTCAGAATCCTCAATTTCTGCTACTGCTAAAACACCTGGCTGTACAATTTTTATAGAAATTCCTTTTTCTTCAAAAAGAGCATTGATGGCAGTTGCGACTGCGCCTGAGTCTTCTGATTTAAGGGTTATTTCCCCTGCCACAAATCCTTTTGCCTCTTCAACATCTACTTCAATGCCAAGCTCTTCAAGCTTTGCTTCAACTGCAAGCTTTTTCTCCAGGAAATCTGCGCCTGAAATTCCGGCTTTAAAGGCAATGCTTGCATTTAATGGCTCATTTGCAAGTGAAACAGTTTCTGCATTCAAATCATTTAGAAAAGATTCAAGTTTTGAAAATGTTTCTGTTGCAAGCACTTCTTCAAAGGTAAATGAAAGAACAGGATTGAAGTCTGAAACAAAGATATTTACAGTTTCTACCGGGGGCAAGGCATTGATGTCTGATTCAACATTGGAAACAAAATCAAGCTGTGAATAAAATGCATTGTCTGCTTCAATGAGAAGATTTTTTTCAAGAGAAGCAATCGGAGCCGTCAAGGAAACAGTTTTTTCAACAGGAGTAGCAGTAATGTTTTCTTCCTCATAGGCCATCATTTGCACAACATTGTCCCCAACAAAGGTTACCTCAAGGCTTATTTTTACCTGGTCTTTTTCCATTGAATCAAAGCTTACAAGTGACTCGCTAAGATTTTCTGTAAACTCGTGTTCCCTTGAAAGATTTAGAACTTTGTCAACACTTGTTAGTGAAACTGTTGTCGGAAGCTCAACAAGAGCAAAGTTGTAGCCTGAAATAAATTTAAGAGAGGTCTCATCTTCAAGCAGTTTAATTACGTCATAAGAAGTCATGTCAGTGGAAAAGCTTATGTCTGCAACATAAACAAAGCCTGTGCCAAGCATTGTGTAAGCCCGTTGTTCAAATCTGCCACTGACTTTTTTAACGCCTTCAATTGCATAAATGCTGCTGTTTATTGCCACAATGTCTGTTTCCTCTGTTTCTGCCTGAATTTTTATGGTTGGAAGAATTTGGAAAACACTTGCTTCAACATCACTTGCAATAAAGTCAAGTGCCAAATCCTGTTCAGGAGGAGTTCCATCAGGACTATCCCGAGTGCTTGGCATTTCCTGCGCTGTGTAATAACCCAGAATTGATGCAACCATCAGGACTGCAATAAAAACGGCAAATAACTGGCTACCCTTCATAAAAAAAACCCAAAAACTATAATTTAAGTGAATTATTTAAGTGAATTAAGCAGGCAAAAAAATAATAATATACCCTATTTCAAAGGTTTTTTATTTCCTGAAAGAAAAACTATTCCAATTACAGATAAGGCAATTACAGCAATAAGAATAAGGTTTGTTTCAGGCACAGGAGTTTGCTGCTTTATTGTAAAAAACAGGGCTTTTTGGTCATCAATTTTGCCTGAAAAGGCCTCAACAGAAGCCTGCAATTTGTAGCTTCCGCCTGGAATGGTTGAAATGTCAATTCCCGGAAAAGCAACCTCTGTCAGGCTGCAGATGTCTCCGTCTGCCAACAGACCACAAGAATTGTTTTCAGAAACCATTGGCGGAACAATTGGCACGTTTGTTGTAGGGTCAAGAACTTCAAGTCTTACAAGGGCATTGACAGGAGTTGAACTGATATTTTCTACCGCAACATTTATCGAACTAAAAGCCAGCCCTGGTTCATCAAAGATTATTGGATCAGCACTAAGCTGAATTATTTTTAAGTAAGTGCCAAAGTCAGAAATTACAATGTCTGCTGTGTCAGTGTCAGAGTTTGCGGCAGAATCAATTGCCTTTAGATCAACAGTGAATATGTCACCAACTGAACCTGTGCAGGTAATCTCAATAGAAGTTTTTACATCAGTAGGGTCTGTCCAGTCTTCAACAGGAGCTCCTGCAATACATCCGGCGGGAGCAGTCCAGACACAGCTTGAAATTGTACCGTCACTATCAGAACAGCTTCCGTTTAAGGTTACAGGCGAACCTGTTGCC
>JAFCCH010000041.1 GCA_017610265.1 Nitrososphaerota archaeon | reverse complement strand
CTTCCATTATTGTTATTGGCAAAATCTTAAAATTTTTGAATTTGTGCTGAAGAAAAGGAATCTGTACCTCAAGACTGTGTTCTTGGATGTGGGCAATGTCGTCTGCTTCAATTTTCAACTTTTTCAGGAGCTTTTCCCTAAGCTCTTTGTCTACTTCCACTGTTCCAAGAGGAGTTTCCCATTCACTGGCACCACTTACACTTATTTTAGGTCCTAAACCTGTGTGGCTCGGCCCCAGGATTACAAATGTTTTGTTTTCCTGTAACGCTTCATGAGAATAAGCAGCTGTTCGTCCGCTGTAGTCATAGCCTGCGTGTGGTGCAACAACTATTCTTGCCTTTTCCTGTTTTGGAATTCCTTTGAATAGGGATTCAAGCTGCTTTATCAAAGCCTGCTTTTCGTCTGGATAGAACATTCCTGCTACTGCCGGCTGTCTTGTTGCCATAAAATTAATTAGCGGAAAAGTTAATTTAAAGGCTTTTTATCTTCGCCTTTGGAAGCCTCGGCCTCTGTCAGGCCTTCGGTCCCTGTCTCTGCTGTCTCTTGGGCTTCTCTGCATTTTTTCCTTTTGGCCTTCTTTCATCTTGTATTCAAAATCTTCCACCTTTTTGGTGAATTCCTCATTCTTTTTGATGTCGCCCCTTTCTTTCAGGACTTCTCTTGCCAAAAGGAAGTAGGCCAATGCCATACTTTTTCTTCCCTTGTTGTTTATTGGGATTACAAGGTCAATTGTTGTCAAATTGTTGTTTGTTGAACACATTGCAACAACAGGTGCCTTTGTTTTAGCAACCTCTTTTAGAATCTGTTTGTCTGATTCAGGGTCTGTTACAACAACTATTTTTGGTTCAATAAACTTTTTTGCCTCTGGATTAGTAAAAGTTCCTGGAATAAACCTGCCTAAGATTGCTTTTCCGCCAACGGCTTCTGCAAATTGTTTTGCTGGTTCTTGTCCGTAAGTTTTTCTTGCGACTACAATAATTCCCTTTGGATCATAACCTGCCAAAAACTTTGCAGCAATCTTTATTCTGCTGTCAATTGTTTCAACATCTAAGACCTTTAGGCCGTCTTTTCTTTGCTTGAAGATATATCTCTTCATGTCGCCTGTCTTGAACTTTGTTCCAATGTGGGACCCTGTTTTTAGGTAGTCGTCCAACTCAACCAAATGTTTTGACTCATTTTTTTCTTCCATTTGTATCAACTCTTAAATTTTCCTATCATGTCAATGAGGTCTACCTGTGAGAAAATCATTCTCCTACAGCAGTATCTTTTTACTCCAAGGTCGTCCATTACTTTTTCTGGTTGTTCTCCTTTCTCAACTCTTTTCTGGAATTCCTCGTATACTCCTGCAAGCTGTTTTCCGCAGCTGAAGCACCTAACCGGTATCATCATTTTTTTCCTCACCTTCTCCAGTTTTTTTAAATTTTATCTCTTGCTCTTTTGTTTCTTCTTTCTTGCTTTTGTTCCAAGTGGCTTCTTGCTTTCAACACGTCTTACGTCGTCCACAAGCAAAAGCCTGTCGTAAGCCAATAATGCTTTCTTAACTTTCTCGTCCTTGCTGTATAATGCAAGACTTTTTGCAATTGTGCTTCTTGCTGATGAAGCCTGTCCCATAAAGCCGCCACCTTTTACGTTGACTTCTATGTCGACTTCTTTTGCAAGGTCTGGCAAAATTTTCAATGGCTCTTCAATAAAGTCTTTCAGGTACTTTGGCTCAAAAAGGCTCAGGTCTCTTTTGTTGATTTTTATTTTGCCTGTTCCCTTTCTTACAACTGCTCTTGCCACAGCTTCCTTTTTCTTTGCCTTGGTATTTAGACCTGTCTTTCTCTTTCTTTTCTTTTTTGTAACCATTTTTTTCACCATTTTGCTCCAAGAAGCTTGCACACTGTGCCAAGTTCAACAAAGGTTTTGACCTCTCTTGCCTTGCCGTGCTCTACTTCTGTAAATTCTTTGCCTGTATATTCTTCAGGCATTCCATTGTAAACATGAATTTTCCTAAAGGCTTCCTTGCCTCTGCTGCTTCTCCATGGAAGCATTCCTCTAAAAGACAGCCTTAGTATCTTGTCAGGCATTCTGCTGTACTTTGGCCCCTTTTCAGGGTTTCCTTTTCCCCTCATGTGAAGTTTTACTCTCATCTTTGCAAGGGCGTTTTCTCTTGTGCCTGTAATCATTATTTTTTCTGCGTTAACAACAGTAACCTGTTCTCCTTCCAGTGCCTTTTTGGCAACGAATGTTCCAAGTCTTCCCATTATGTGGTTTTCTGCGTTTATCAAAATCATTTTACCAACACCATTGTTTTTGCATCAAGCTTTTTTTCTACAGCGTCTTCAATTAAAATCGCTTTTCCACCTGCTTTTTCAATCTTTTCGATTGCTGCAGGGCTGAATTCAAATGCAACAACATTTGCCTTTTCTTTCAACTGGCCGTTTGCCAAAACCTTTCCTGGCACAACCAATGTTTTCTTTGAAAAAATCTTTGCAAGTTTTTCAATCTTCCAGATGTTTATACTTGCCCTTTGCCTTCTTGGCTTTGCAAGCCTTGTAGCAAGGTCTAACCATATTGCGCTCTTGCTTTTTCTGCCTGTTTTTTCAAGCAGTGCAATTGCTTTCTTTGTCCTGTCACTTGTTGGTCCTGTTCTCTTCATAATATTTCACCTTTTTTTAATTGCAGGGAGGAGGATTCGAACCCCCGAAGGCACTAAGCCACGGGATTTCTCATGCCCCTCATTTTTAATGAAAAACAACTTAAGTCCCGCCCCTTTGACCGCTCGGGAACCCCTGCATATTTTCCTATCAACTTACGCCTCATTTAGCCTTTGCTAAAGCTTTTCCAATCTCCTTGTTTTTTTCTAACATTGCTTTAACTGTACTTGAAATTATTTCCTTTGGGCTCATTCCACCCGCACTTTCAATAATCAAAATATACTCATTTTTATTATAAACAAGCTTTATTGCTCCTTTTCCACAAGCATCAACACATGCTCTGCATAGGCTGCATGCATTTGGGTCTGTAAATGCAATTGTTTTGCCTTTTACTTCCAAAATTCCTTCAGGGCATATCTTTATGCAGTCCTTGCATTGGTTGCAGTCCTTTGAAACAACCAGTTCTGGAACTTCCTTATATGAAACAATGGCTGGTTGCCATTTTACATGTGTTTCCCCTGTGTTAACCTCGGCTTCCATTTCAAGCCTTAGCCTTTGGTCTTTTTCAAGTTTTGTAATCAAAATGTTTTTGTCAGCCACTTCTGCTTTTGGGTCTGTACTCTTAATGTCTTTAGCATAAACTGTGCATGGGCCTTCCTTTTCAACAACGAGTTTTACCTTGTCACCCATTTTATAAGTTTTGTCCATCTTTATAGGCATCATTCCCAGCCTGTGGGCGAGCATTTCGTCGAACATTACTGAATCGTTTTCGTAGATTGAAACTTTTTCCACGGCAAGGCATGGTGTATGCAGCATTATGCCTCTTCTAATCATGTTTATGAATGAAGGGCTTGCGCCTTTTACAAGGTATCTTGCCACATCGTGTTTCTCATCCAGTTTTTTAATGCTAATTGCCATAACAGTCATCTCCTTTTTTTCTATCGCTTCTTTCCTCTGTATCTTTTCTTCTTTCTGCATCCGTCGTGTGGCATGGGCGTAACATTCTCTATCATTACAATTCTTAGTCCTGCTCTTGTCAATGATTTAATCGCTGCTTCACTTCCCGGTCCTGGAGAATTTGACCTGTTTCCGCCTGTTCCCCTTACCTTTATGATGACCTCGGTGATTCCCCTTTCTCTTGCCTTTTCAGCAACGTTTTCCGCTACTTTCATGGCTGCATAGGGGCTTCCTTCTTTGTGCTGTGCTTTGATTACTTCTCCACCACTGCTTTTTGCAACAGTTTCAGCGCCCGTAATGTCTGTCAAAATAATCTTCGTATTGTTATGCGAAGCGTAAATGTGAATTATTCCTTTCTTGCTCATTTCTTCACCTCTTTCTTCTCAGCCGGCTTTGTTTCCTTTTTTTCAGCTGTTTCTTCTTTTTTCTTTTCAGCTGGCTTTGCTTCCTTCTTTTTAGCAGGTTTTGCTTCAGCAGGCTTTCCTTCGCCCTTTGTCTTGGCTGCTTTTCTTGCAGTTTTTACTGCGGCCATAACATCTGCAGCGTTTTCTTTTGGAGCAGCAGGCTTTGCTTCTTCAAACTGTTGTGCAACAGTTTTTTCCTTGCTTTCTTCTTTCTTGGCCTCTTTTTTTTCAACAGGCTTTAGAATCATTTTCTTGCCTGCATAATATCCAATCTTGCTTTCTTCTTCAGTTGTTACAATATAACCTGGGGCATCAACCTTTTTGCCGTCAATTGCAATATGCCCATGTGTTAAAAACTGCCTTGCCTGGTTTGCTGTGTTTGCAAGTCCTTTTCTCATAACAATTGTTTGAAGCCTTCTTTCAAGGAAGCTTTCTACTTTCAATGTCAAAACATCATCAAGACTTGCCTTTTCGCTCAATAGGCCGATTCTTCTAAGGCTGTTCAAAAGTTCTTTTTCTCTTTTTAGCCTTTCTTCAAGTGGAAGTGCAAGCAGGCTTCTAGCGCTTGTCCTTTTCTTTCTAAGTAAAGTCTCTGTTCTCCAGATTTCCCTTTTGTTCTTTAGACCATATGTTTGCTTCAGGGCTTTTTCTTTTTCAATGTTTGCCTTGTCCCAAATCTTTAGAGGTCTTTTGAACTGCTTTCTGGTTTTCCTTGGATCTCCCATTTATCATCAACTCTCTTTACTTTTTGTTGTCCTTTTTTCTTACGCCAACGGCTCCGCCTTTACCTCTGTGGGTTGACTTTGTTCTCTGGCCTCTTACTGTTAGGCCCCAACTGTGTCTTAGGCCTCTATATGACTTTATTTCATTGAGCCTTTGAAGCTCGTTTCTTAAATTAAAATCAAGATCATTCATAACCAGGTGCTTGGTTTCGCCTGTTTCATATTCATTTCTTTTGTTAAGCATGTAATCTGGAATGCCGTGCTTTCCTGGGTTCATTACAACTTCTTCAAGCTTTTTGTCAACTTCCTCTGACAATGTTCCAAGCTTGGTTGTGTGTGCAATTCCTGATTCTTTTTCAAATGAAAGTGCCATTGTTTTGGCCATTCTTATGCCAACGCCTTTTATTTTTGAAAGTGCCCTGTATATCGGCAAGTTGCCGTTTAGGTCCTTTGATGCAATCCTTACAATGTGTCTAAACTCTTCATTTTCAGCCATTTTATTTCACCTTCAGCAATTCTGCTAACTCCTTTTGTGTTGAGGTCTTTTTTACTTTAACCTTTTGTCCTGTTGGAAGCAAGTGATTTGTGTTACACTTCCTTTTTTTGACATGCGGGCCAATTATTGTGGCAATGCCTGTCTTTTTGTCAAAGTCAATTATAACAGCCTTTCGTCCGGCCTCTTTTCCATGTGTCTTAATACAAACCATTCCATCTTCTAGTCCAGCCATCTTATTTCACCTTAACCTGTTTAACATATTTTTGCAATCTCAATTCAACATCATCTATTGTCTTAACCTTTGCCTCTACTTTTGCCACTTCGGTTGCAACAAGGCTTCTGCACTTTGTGCAAAGGATTCCTGCAAACAATGCGGTTGGCCTTCTCTTTGTCTTGGCAAGCTTCTTTACTTCAGCAGGCCTTTTTGAGTGTGGCACTCCGTGAAGCATTCCTTCACATAGCGCACAGCTGTGCTTTTTGGTCTTTCCTTTTTCAAAGACCCTCTTGCTCTTTTCCTGGCCGCCTTTTCTGAACTTTGTTTTCTTGTTTCTGTCACTTCTTTTTGGCATAATCAATCACTTGTCAATTTTTGTTAATTTTTCCTTAAGTTTCAATACTAATCCTAATCCCATTGAGATAAGGAAATAAACAATAATATACCATTTTATTCCGCCTGACTGACCAACCCAGTCGATTGGAATCCATGTTAATGGATTCAATGCGAAAAATCCTGCAAACTTTGGTACCAAAAACGGTGTCTGAAACATTTGCAAACCGTAAAAATTTCCTATAATGTAATATGCCCCGAAGAAAATCGGCAGGCTGAACATCATATATCTCGTTGTTCCCTGCATTGTTTCGCCCATTTCTTCAAAGAGCTCCTTTTGCAGTTGTTCCATTTCGTTTTTGCTTTTTTCATCTCCGTTCTTCATTAACTCCTTTATCTTTGCTTGTTTTTCCTTCATTCTTGCCTGTGATTCTTTCTGCTTTTTCTTATCAATAAACTTTGCCTGTAAAACCCTGCTAATTATGACAACAATGACTGCAAGCAGTCCGATATCTATTATTGGGGTTATCACTGCCACTAAATATCACCACAAAATCCGGCCGGGAAAAGATCTTCCCTATAACTATTTGGAAAGGGAATAGAATATAAATTATGCGTTTTTCCGACCATTTTGATTCACCCGAACAATTTCCCAAGCATTGGATGCATTGACATCATTTGCTCTTTTGCAAGTTGTTCATAAAGCCTGTAAACAATTCCAACTGTTAGCAAAATTCCTGTGCCGCTTGCAAGGCCTCCTAAAGCCATGTTTCCAAGTCCTGCCAAAAGCCCTACAAAAAGGCTTCCAAGAATTGTAATGGTTGGAATATACCTGTTTAAAATTCCTTCAATTATTCTTTTGTCTCTTCTAAATCCCGGAATATACATTCCGCTTTTCTGCAACTGGTCTGCCACCGCGCTTGGGCCCTGGTTTCCCATATTTACCCAAAATATTCCAAAGACAACACATGCTGCGAGCAAAATGCCCAGGTAAATGCTTGCCTGGAAAATTTCCGGTGCCTTAAATGCAAGTGCAGGGACTATTCCCTCTGCTCCAATGCTTACAATAATGTCGCTGAAAAGGTTAAACGGGCTTTTTGTTGCCCATGCAAGAATTGCAAACAACTGTCCGACAAATGGAATGCTTTCAGTTACCGCTGCCCATAGCTGGATGTTTGCAAACAATGTTACTGCCAGAATAACCGGCAGGTTTGAAACATAAAGCAATTTCACTGGGAATCTTCCACCCATTCCTCTTCTTCCCATTGTAATTGGAATATTTACGTGTACTCCTTCAACAAACACAACTATGAGGAAAATTGCAATTGCAACTGCTATTGGCATAAACAACAGGAAATTTGCGCCTGAACCCAGTGATGCAACAAACTGCAAAATTATGCCGCCTGGATCACCAATTTCAACGCTTGGCCTGAAAATTCTCCAAAAGAATGAACCGCTTACTCCTCCTGCAATAAAGAGGCCGATTCCTGAACCAATTCCGTACTTTGAAACAAGTTCGTCAAGATAAAGCAATATAATTGAACCCAGTGCAACTTGCCCTATTACCAGCATCAAAAATCCTGGTTTTGCAAGCAGGGGCGTTCCAGTAATTGTGTAGGCAATTGCCTCAAAAAAGCATAGTGCTATTGCAAAAAATTTCTGCAGGCTTTGGAATTTCGCCTTGTCTGCAGGATTGCTCATGTCAAGATTAATGAAATTTGCCCCTACCAACAGCTGCAAGATAATGGATGACAAAACGATTGGGCCAATTCCTGCACTTATCAGGCTGCCCATATTGCTTGCCAAAATTGTTTGAAGCCCCTCTAGGTAGTCGGCCCTTGCAACATCAAGCCCTACAACCGTAATGTTCCCCATTATGAAAAACAAAACAAGTGCAAGTGATGTCCACATCAGCTTTTTCTGCAGTGTAACCTCTTTCGCCGGAGGCTTTACCTCTGGCATGATGTTAAAAATTGGCTGCAGTGAATCTAACAAACTCATAATTAATCACTAATCTTTATTTTTTTCCCTCTGTTTTTTTTCCAGAAACTTCTTCCTTTGGTTCCTTAGCAGTTTTTTTTTCCTTAGCTGGCTTTTCTTTTGCCTCTTCTTCGGCTTCAAATTCTTCTTCGCCTTCTATTTCTTCCTCAAATTTTCCGCCTGCTTTTTCAATCTTTTCAACGGCTTTCTTGCTTGCCTTCAAATTCCTTACAAGAAGCTTTTCGTCCAGATCTCCTTTTGAAAGAAGCTTGTCAAATCCAATCTTGCTTCCGTCAATCAATGTCATCCCTGCTTCTTTTGAAATTTTTTCTGCTTCAATAAGCTTTGGCAGTATCTGAATCAATTTGTCAATGTTAATTTCTCTCACGATCTTTCTTGAAAGAACCTTTCTTTTCTCGGTTCCGAACTTGCCGTGGTACTTAGGGTATTTGTGCTTGTGTGAGCCTGCCAATCCTCGGCCGCCCCTGCTTCCGGCTCCTCTTCTGTTCTTGGTGTCGCCGTTTCCCCTTGTCCTTTGTCCAAGGAGTTTGTTTACCCTTTTCCTTCTTCTTACAACCATCTAAATCATCCTCTTGATAAGCGCGTTTATGTCGTTGGCTCTGTATCCTAGAGCTCCTCCGATACTGTATCCTTTCTTTATGCCTGCTCTTTCATACCCTTTCTTTGGAGGGCTTAGCCTGAAAACAGGCTTTATACCAAGTTCTCTTAGCTTTGCTGTTCCTTCAATCAATGATTTTGCAAGCTCTTCAAATCCCTTAATTTTTTTCTCTTTTAAAAATGCCTCGTCAACCTTTTTGTTTCCTGAAATTTTTGCCCTTTTCTGCAAAAGCTTTGCAAGTGTTGCCTCATTTATTTCGCCAAATGTTGTAAATGACTGAACCTTGTTCAGCATACCTCGTTGGTTGTCTGCAACAAGGACAAGGTGGTTTACCCTGTCAAGCATGAGCAATTCAAGGGTTTTTTTAAGTTGAGGGATAACGTTTACGCTGCCCCTTACTCTTATTGCTGCATACATTAATGTTTGCCTCCTGTTGCCTTCCTTGCTATTGCGTCACTCATCTTTGCATTGGTTGTTTTGCTCAAAGCGTCAATTGCTGCCTTTACAAAGTTAAGCCTTGTGTCGGTTGCTCCACTGACTTTTGTCCAAACATCTGATATTCCTGCAAACATAAGCACGTCTTTTACTGCGTCTCCTGCTACAAGCCCTGTTCCCCTTGGAGCAGGTATCCGCAAATGCATTCCCAGCTTCCGCAGCCAGATCTTACTTTTATAAGATTAAGTTTTGCCCTTCTTGTTGCCTTTGTTACTGCAGGCCATTTTTCAAGGTCTTTTGCTGTTCCAACTCCTACATAGCCGTTTTTGTTTCCTACAAGAACAGATACTCTGAAGCTAAACTTTCTTCCGGCTCTTACAACCCTTGTGGTTTTCTTAAATTCAATCATTTTTTCTTGAAGTGGCATGAGAGTGTCTACAATCTCTGATTCTAGAATTGGCTGGTTGTTTTTAATTATTTCATCCATGCTTGTTACTGTGCCTGCGATTACTTTTTTGCCAAGCTCTGTTTTTGGAACCCACTTTGCAAGTTCTGCTTTCTTCTTTTCTTCTGCTCTAAGAGCTCTTTCTTCAGGAGTTTCTACTCTTCGTTTTCTTCTTTGTTCAACCATTCAATCACCATCTTATTTTGACTTCAAGATTTTTTGTTTTACTTCCTCAAACATTTTTGTTGCCTGGGCCGCGTTGTTTGCGGTTTTTCCAAATACTTTTTCAGGCTTTGTTTTTGCATAATCTTCAATGTGCTTTCC
>JAFCCH010000040.1 GCA_017610265.1 Nitrososphaerota archaeon | reverse complement strand
TGGTCCACCTACTCCACCGTTAACATCCAAAACTCGTGCAGCATTCTCTGTTAGTCCAACAGCAGGTTGTCCTCTTATCTTTGTTGCCCCTGCAATATTCAAATCGCTTCCAATTTCAAGAGGGCTTCCACCAAACAACGTTCCTGAAATTCCTACATTCACAAAGTTGGAGTCTGCTCCGATTGTTGCTCCAACAATATCAAGGTCTCCCAAAACATTCAGATCCTGCACCAGCACAGAGTTGGCATTATAATTTGTTAAATCTTTTCCTAGTGTTACGCTTGCTTCTGCAAGGCTTTGAACGTTGTATCCTAGTGCTATTGCTCCTGTTCCTGTTGCGGCAAGATTTGCATCAGAGTAGCCCATTGCTATTGAACCTGTTCCGGTTGCATGAATTCCGTCATCGCTTGAAGAAGAGTATCCTCCTGCCATTGCACCGTCAGCCAAAGACTCAATATAACTTCGGCTGGCTCTTCCCCAAGCAAACGAGCCGGTGTTCCTTGCTCCGACAATTGCTGTTTGGCTTCCGGTAGTATAGCCATGAGCAACAGAACCTGCTCCACTTGAAACAATTCCTCCACTTGATTCATTTCCAGCTTGGCCTGTGGCAAAACTTCCTGTACCTGTTGCATTAATTACTATGGAGTTTGTTCCCTTTCCAAAAGCAACAGCATTGGTTCCACTTGCAACATTATTAGGCGACTTAAAGTTTACCCCAACAATTGTTCCAAGACTATAAAGGTTATTACTTACTCCAACATTCACAAAGTTTGAATCTGCTCCAATTGTTGCTCCAACAATGTCGAGGTTTCCAATAACATTCAAATCATTTACTAGCACGCTGTTGGTATTGTAGTTTGTTAAATCTTTTCCTAGTGTTACGCTTGCTTCTGCAAGGCTTTGAACATTGTAACCTAAAGCGATTGCTCCGTAATCTGTTGATTCGTCTCCTGCTACAAAGTTTGTGTCACTGTAGCCCAATGCTATTGCCCCGTCGCCGATTGCAAATCCAATTACTTTGCCGGCGTTGAGTGAATAAACAAATGCAGTAGAGCCTTCTCCTATTGCGTTTGTATTCCAACCCATTGCCGTGCTATACTTTCCTTCTGCTGTTGTGTCTCTGCCCATTGCTATGCTATAACCACCACTTGCTGTTGTGTCCTTTCCAAACGCAGTGCTTTGATTCGCGCTTGCGATTGTGTCTAACCCTCCTGCAAAGCTTCTATTTCCACTTGCCGTTCCACCTTCGCCAATCGCAGTACTGTAATCTCCACTTGCTGTTGTGTCCTTTCCAAACGCAGTACTGTAAGCTCCACTCGCCGTTGTAGCTCTACCCATCGCCACTGCTCTGGTCCCGGTTGCAGTTGTATTGAAACCCAGTGATACACTGAAATCCCCGCTTGATTCTCCGGTAAGACTCTGAAATTTGTCTGCAACAATTATTGTGGTATCATCTCCGTAAATACTCCCTGAAATCCCAATATTTGCAAAGTTGCTGTCGCCGGAAATATTTATAATTGCATTTGGGTCAATGCCCATTGCCTTTTTTGCAATAAAGGCAGATGGCTGTGAGTTAAGTTTTACTCTTGGAACCTGGGTTGTTCCATCGACTGTTATTTGGACCCATCTTTCTGAATTAAAATCAGATGTTGTAAGATACTGTGTTGAATTGTTGTCGCCAAGGTTTGCTGCAAAGACTCCGTTGGTTACTGTTAAACCGTGTGTTTCTCCCCAAACGAAGTTGCCGCCACTATTGGCGTCAAACAATTCGAAGAGGAATGTGTAATCACCGCTTAGGGCTTGGCCATTGCTGTTGGTAAGCTTTCCTTGAAGCGTGATTTCTTCAGAGATTGCAAATGCCATTGGAAGAGTTGCGATAAAGAGGAGTGTAATGCATGCAAAAGCAAGTGAATGACTACTACATAACTCAACTCTGTTACTATTTGTTTTGCAGATGAACGTAGCTTCTTTTTTGGAAACCCTCGTTGAGATTGTCTCTTGTGGAATCACTGCTTCAAATAGTTTGCTGAACAATTTTGTGATTCCTTTTTGGACTTCCATTACATCTTCACCTCCGATGGCTATCAAGTTGGTTGTAACACTACTTTTTTCGCAAAAAGAGGTTCCAACCACACAAAAGAAAGGGCTTTTTCCTATTTATTCTTTATGAAAAGAGGTATCTTCTTTGATAGTTATAAAAAAATAGAGTTTTTTTTAAGGATTTTATTCTTCTTCTTCGAATTTGGATAAAAGAACCTGCCTTACAAGCTTGGCCTTTTTTTGGCCCATGTTTTCTACTTCTTGCAGTTCCTTGCTTTGGGCGTTTACAATGCCTTTGACGCTTCCAAATTTCTTCAAGAGTGATTTTGCCATCTTTGGGCCAACTAATGGAAGGCTTTCTACAACAAACCTTTGCTGTTCTCCCAGTTTCAGGCCCTTTCTTCCAATTCTTAGCCTTACATCTGTTCCCTTGCTTGCCTGCTCTCTTTTTGCAATTACGTAAATGTATTTTGCTGTTTCCCTTGCAGAATCAGTGAACAGAATTGGAACGCGGTAATTCAGTGCAATTGAGGTAAGCATTCCAATTATTGCGTTTGGGTGAATGTTTCTTTCAAACAGCTTGTCCTTGTTTCCTTCTACAATTACAAGAGGCCTTTCATATGATTCAGCCATGTTAATTAACTGTTTTGACAAGCGGCCGTCAACAATGCTTAACAAAAAATCTGAAACTGCCTTTCTTTCAATCACTATTTCTTTTCCTGGAATATAATCTCCGGTTTCAAGCTGTCTTTCGACAACAGTGCAGCCGTGTTCTTTCAGCATGCCTGCAACTCCTGACTCTCTTTCTCTTGAGTCTACATAGACAACAATTTCGTCATTTTCTGCTCCTGTTTCTTTGAATGAATGCAGTGTTGTTTGCTTTTCTTTGGCACTGTCTTTCTCGTCTTTTCCAGCCCTTTTCATCTTATGTAATATCTTGTGCATCTTCTTTTCTTTGTTAACGCTTGTCCAATAATAGGCTTCGTCCCTTGTTCCCTTTGCCATTAGAATAACTGCCCTTCCGGAAGCAAGCCTTCCTGTTCTTCCCCTTCTTTGAATAAACCTTATTTCGCTTGGAACTGGTTCATAGAAGACAACCAGGTCAACTGATGGAATGTCAAGTCCTTCTTCTGCAACACTGCTTGCAACAAGGCAGTTTAGATTTCCTTTCTTCAATTCCTCAATTCTTTCGGCCTGCTCTTTTTGCGTCATGCCCTTTTCCTTGCCTCTTGCTGCCTGGCCAACAAATTTTTCTGCCTTAATTTCCTTTAGCTTGTTCAATTCCTCAGTAACCTTTCTGATGGAGTCCCGGTAATGGTTGAACACAATTGCATTGCTGTTTGGCTTTAGCTTAAACTGTGCTGTCAAAACCTTTTTCAGGGCGTCAAACTTTGGATGGTTTATTCCTTTTGCATCAAGCTCTTCTGCTAACTCTCTTACCTGCACCATTTCCATACTTGCAAGAAACTGCGAGGTTGCGCGGCTTACCTTTCCCGTTTTGTTTTTTTCCCGTTCAAGATATGAGTACAATGCACTAATTCCCTGTGTTTCAAGCAGGGTGTGGGCATGGCTTGCTTTCATCAAGGCAGCTGCTGCTGTTGCTGCTGCAAAAAGGCTTGGGTTTTTCCCCCCGCTTGCCTGAATTCTTTTCCTAATGCTGTTCTGCATTTCAATAAGCCTTGCTTTTCCAAAGGCGTTCAATGATTTGGTTTTGCTTAACCTGAATTTGTAAAGTGTTTCAGCCTGTCTTTTCATAAAGTGTTCAATCAATCCACGCATATCCTGGAATTCTTTTGGCAGTTCAACAACAAGCCATTCAACTTTTATCTCGTGGGAGTAGGGAACAACGTCTTCGTCGTCCAAGACCTTTATTTCAATATTTTTAATTCCAAGGTTTCTGCAAACTTCTTTGATGTGGGCTTCCTTTCCTCCTGGTGAAGCAGTTATTGCAAGCACAAGTCCTTTTGGATTCTTTTTCACAAACTTTTTTGCAATGTAGACATAGGCATATTCTCCAACTGCCCTGTGGGCCTCGTCAAAAATTGTTAGGCCCACGTCCTTAATTGACACACGGTCTTTTCTCAAATCGTTTTCAATTGTCTGGGGGGTTGCAACAATTATTTTTGCCTTCTCCCATTCCTTTGCCCTTTTCTTTGCAGGGGTTGTTCCTGTAAGCAGAATAATTTCTTCTTCTTCAATTTTCATGAGTTTTTTCATGGTTTTTTTGTGTTGTTCGCACAATGGCTTTGTTGGCGCAAGAAACAGAATCTTTTTGTCAGGATTTTTTTCAAGAACTCCTGCAATAACGAGAACTGCCACAATGGTTTTTCCAAGGGCGGTTGGGGCAACAACAAGGCTGTTTACTCCTTTCAAAACAGAGGCAGCGAGCTTTTCCTGAAATACCCTTTTTTCCACTGTTTTTGGTTTGATAAAGGGATTTTCGACAAATTCCTTTTTTTCTGAAGCCATACAATCAATTAGTAAAGGCTTTTTTTTAAAGGCTTTCCAAGGAGGTTTCCGGTGTTTTTTTGCCCAAAAAAGCCTTTTTTACCTTAGAAAAGGGTTAGATTTAAATATTATCGTGAAAGAAAGTTATTTAGGGCTTTAAATCCCTTTTGAAAGGATGTGAGATTGTTATGGGTGAATTACCGCTTGCAGCGGTTGACAGAATCATCAGGAAAGCCGGTGGAGGCAGGGTAAGCGAGGAAGCTGCCGCAGCACTTGCCGAGGTTCTTGAAGAAAAAGGCATTAGAATTGCCCAGCAGGCAAACGAATTTGCCAAGCACGCCAAAAGAAAAACCGTTACTGCAGACGACATAAAGCTCGCAGTAAAAAGCGGACCTTAAGCCTTAACAGGCCTTTTCTTTCTTCGCTTTTTCCAAGTTGATTCCCTTGAAAATCTAGGCATTGAAAGGAATCTTACATTAAATCCATATCTTGTAAGGGCCGACCTAATTCTTTTGCTATAATTCTTTTTTTCCTGAATAGTTCTTGGCTTTTTTTCAGCCATAATCTTTTGCATGTAATTGTACATTTTTTCAAACTGCGATTTTTTGTTGTGTTTGATAAAAGTGTAACCGTGAAGCTTTTTGCCGTCGCTTGTTGCAATCACTGTTTTGGTAACTCCGTGTGGTGTCATCTTAATTGCGGAAATTATATCCTCAGGGCCTGGCAAAGATCCTTTGTCAACATGGGTGTGGACAAAAGTTGTTTCCCCATGCTTTGGATATCTTGACCAAACATGTTTCTTTGATCTTTTCGCAGCGGCCTCGGACAATGGTTTGCCTGGCTTTTTGTACCAGCTGTTTTCAGTTGTGGTTGGAAAGGTCTTTTCAATTTGCGCCTTTACGCTTGCCCTTTTTCTTGGCATAATAGAATTAGGATTTTCTAACTATTTAATTGCTTCGAAATTATTTAATCGCTTCCCAGAGGACTTGCTCCTTTGGCTTTATGACAATTCCATTCTGGGTTATTTCAAATGGATGAACTGTCTTGCTGTGGTTTGTTCCACGCATTTTTCTGACAAAAATGCTTCTGTTTGGTGGCGTGAAGTATAATACAATTACTCCGTCTGCCATAAACTCTTCAACTCCATATGCACTGAAAGAAGTTTTTGTGCTCCTTGTTTCAGAGGTAAAAATTGTTGTGCAGTCCAATTCTTTTAAGCCGTCTGCAAATTTGAACAAAAGGCTTCTAATTGTGCTCGGATCTTCAATGAGTGAAGCAAAGGCGGTTGTGCTGTCAACAACCAATCTTTTAATGCCAAGTTCTTTGACAATTCCTGTAATCGTGCTAAGTTCTTCATTTAACAATTCTCCAAAGGTTCTCTTTGGTGCAAGATGCAATCTGTAAATATTTATTTTTCTTTCTTCCTGCATTTTTCTAATGTCCCATCCAAAACTTTCCATATTCCAGGCAATGTTTTTTGGGTTTGCTTCAATTGTTACAAAAAGACCGGGCTCGTTGTACATAAGAGCTCCGTTGTAAATATACTGCATGCTAAAAATTGTCTTGCAGGTTCCTGTTCCGCCTGACAAAAGAATGGCACTACCCTGTGGCAAGCCGCCTTGAATTAGCTCGTCCAATCCCTTTATTCCGCTTTTAACTCTCTCCATTTTAGCTCACTTTCTTTCGTTTACATATTGTTTTATCTGCTTTAAAACCCTTTCCCTTGTCTCTTCAATGCCTGAACCAGTTGTGTCAACAACGATGTCATAATTCTTTTCATCAAGGTAATCAACCTTGTAAAGTTTCATATACCTGCTTTTGTTCATCTCCATTCTTTGCCTCATATGCTTCTCTGTTTCCTTTGCATCAACATTGCAGGTTTCTCCAGCCCTTTCGGCCTTTCCTCCGCAAGTGTCCTGGAAAACTCTCTCGGCTGCCTTTTCCAAGTCAACCTTTACAAAAATTTTAATGCTTTTTGGAACAAAGTGCCAGGCCATTCTCCCGTCAATTACAAAGTCGTCTTCTTTTTCTGCAAGCTTTGTTGTCCTGCTGTCAAGCTCGTAGTCAACAGAATCGTCTTTCTCCATTTCGTGCTGCAGCTGCATTAGCCCAAGGCCTCTTTCCTTTGCAATCTGCCTTAGTAAGTCACCTGCAGAATAATGCTTTAGCCCAAGTTCTTTGGCAATTCCCTTTCCCAGAGTGCTTTTCCCGCTTCCTGGATATCCTGTGATAGTAATGATCAAATTAATCAACCTCTTTCAATTAAGCTATATTTAAATATTACCTTGAATTTAATCTAATCGGTTTTAGAAAAATGGCAAACAAAGCATATTCAGGATACATTAATCCAAAATATATTCCAAAAGCAGATCTTGTGGCTGCTTATTACCTTGAACCTGCAAAAGGGGTTTCTTTTGAGGAAGCAGCGCAGGCAGTTGCCTCTGAATCAAGCATTGGAACCTGGACTAATTTGAGTGCGCTTTCGCCCAAGCTCAAAAGAGAGCTTCATGCCCGCGTTTTTAAAATAAACAAGAAATCAAAAACTGCATTGATTGCTTATCCAACTGCCTTGTTTGAAAGGGGAAACATTCCTCAGCTTCTAAGTTCTATTGCCGGAAATGTTTTTGGCATGAAGGAAGTAAACAACTTAAGGCTTCTTGATATAAATTTTCCAAACAGATATATTCGTTCTTTCAAGGGCCCCAAGTTTGGAATTGAAGGCATTAGAAAAATTGTTAAGGTTAAAAAAAGGCCATTGCTTGGCACAATCGTAAAGCCAAAGCTTGGCCTCAACGAAAAGCAGCATGCAAAGGTTGCATTCCAGGCTTGGCTTGGAGGCTGTGACATTGTCAAAGATGATGAAAATCTTACAAGCATGCGATTTAATAATTTTGAGAAAAGGGTAAAGGAAACTTTAAGGTTGAGAGACAAGGCTGAACAAATCACAGGCGAAAGAAAAGTTTACATGCCAAATGTTACCGCTCCCTTTTCCGAAATGATGAAGCGGGCAAAGTATGTCAAAAGGCAAGGCAGTGAATATGCAATGGTTGACATTCTCTCTGCTGGTTGGTCTTCCCTGCAGGATTTGAGGAACGCAGACCTTGGCCTGATTCTTCACGCTCACAGGGCAGGGCACGCTGCTTTTACCAGAAGCTCAAGGCACGGCATTAGTATGTTAATGATTGCAAAGCTTTGCAGGCTTATTGGAATGGATCAATTGCATGTTGGCGCAATTGTTGGAAAAATGCACGGCGGCAAGAAAGAGGTTAAGGCAATTGGTGAAGAGATTGAGGACAGAATTATTTACAAGGGCAAAAATCACATTCTTTCAGAAAATTGGCTTAACATAAAGCCAATGTTTGCGGTTTGCAGTGGGGGTTTACATCCTGGAAAAATTCCTCCTCTTGTAAAGGCAATGGGCAATGACATCATAATTCAGTTGGGTGGCGGAATTCACGGACATCCTCTTGGAACAAGGCATGGGGCCATTGCCGCAAGGCAGGCGCTTGAAGCGACTCTGAAAGGCATTCCACTGAATTATGCTGCAATGAAGCAATTTGAACTGGCTCTTGCTTTAAGGAAGTGGAAGTAACCTAGTTAAAGTTTTCCAAAGAGAATTTTATTATGACAAATCCTCCATACAAATTGGCAAGCAGGGAATTACATCCGGCAGACACTGTTGTAAAAGTTAAGGATGTGGAAATAGGCGGCAACAAGATTGTTGTAATGGCAGGCCCCTGCGCAATTGAGTCAGAAGAGGTTCTTTTAGAGGCTGCAAAGGCAGTCAAGGTTGCCGGAGCCAAAGTTCTTAGAGCCTCTGCATTCAAGCCAAGAAGTTCTCCTTACAGCTTTCAGGGCATGGGAGAGGAAGGTCTTAAACTGCTGAAAAAAGTCGGTGAAAAAACAGGCATTGTTACAGAAACAGAGGTAATGGACACAAGAGATGTTTCCCTTGTTGCAGATTATGTTGACATTTTAAGAATTGGCGCAAGAAACATGCAAAACTTTAATCTCTTGAAAGAGGTTGGAAAGTCAGGCAAGCCGGTTATTTTGAAAAATGGTGTTAGTGCTACTCTGGACGAATTCCTTCTTGCGGCAGAATATCTTTTGAGCGAGGGAAACAAGGACGTAATTCTTTGTTATAGGGGCATTAGAACTTTTGAGCCTGCAATCAGGTTTCCGATTGATGCCGCAATGATTCCTTTGATTAAGGAGAAAACACATCTCCCGCTAATTGTTGATCCAAGCCACAGTACTGGCATAAGAATCCTTGTTGCGCCTGTAAGTAAAGCAGCAATTGCCGCAGGGGCAGACGGTTTAATTGTAGAAGTTCACCCCTGCCCTGAAAAAGCATTGTGTGATCCCAAGCAGCAGCTTTTGCCAGAACAGTTCAAGAAATTAATGTTTGACTTGTCAAAAGTGGCCAAAGCAGTTGGAAGAAGCCTCTAAGCCTTTTTTTTCCCGCCATTTTTTAAACTTTAAGGGCTTGTTTTTTTTATGGACTGTGAAAAAATTTACTCCTTAATTGTTTCCGAGGCAAAAGCGTTTTTTGAAAAAGCAGGCTTTTCAAAAGCCGTTCTTGGTTTGAGTGGGGGCATTGACAGTGCTCTTGTTTCATTTGTTCTTGTTGACGCTCTTGGAAAAGAAAATGTAACCTGCCTTTTGATGCCTGATAACAACAAAAGTAGTTTGCAGGACCACAAAGACGCCTTAAAT
>JAFCCH010000086.1 GCA_017610265.1 Nitrososphaerota archaeon | reverse complement strand
TTTTGCAGAACACTCTTCTTTCAGGCGGTAGCGGAACTGTGCCAATGGCTGCACCGCCAACTGGAGAAAACACAGACTATCTCTGCTCAGAGGGATTTGACAATGACGGAGATTATCTTGTAGACTGCCTTGACCCAGATTGTGACAATTTGACAGGCCAACCAGGTGGCGCTCTCTGTGAATTTGATGAGGAAAAAACATGCGATGATTCCTTTGACAACGACGCAGACGGTTCTGTCGATGGTGCAGACAGCGACTGTGTTGTCGAACCAGTATGTGGCGATGATATTTGCAGTCCAAGTGAGGACTGTGAAAGCTGCAAATCTGATTGTTTTGTTGGAGACGCCTGCATTATTCAAAATTCGGCTTCCAACCTAAGTTGTGATGCTGTTTGTGCCTCAAGTGGTTATGACTGTAGTGCAATTGGAACAGACGCTTCTGCTTCAGACGGCAAATTTTACTCTTTTGACGGTTCTTGCATTACAACTTCAGACCCATTGTGTTTTTTCCCTCCTTGTGATCCTACTGGTTGTGGAACAACAATGTCTCCTGGTTCAGGAAATGTCTTCAATCCCTTCCCACCAACTCTTTGTTCTGGTGCTTTTACAAAATGGACAAACTGCCAATGTAGCTATACAGAACCGCCTGTTTTGCTTGACTGTGGAAACAATGTTTGTGATCCTGGAGAGGGTTGTGACAATTGTGTCCAAGATTGTTCTTGCATTCCTGGAGATATCTGTTCAAACAACCAATGTACTGACTCCCAGTGTGGTACAGACTGCGATCCATTGTTTGTAGGGCCCTGCATGATGAATACTTATGGCACTGCCTGCGGATGCTGTCCAACCAATGGCAATTATTGTGGTGATTGGAGTTGTAGCCCAACAGCCTTGGAGTTAACAATCAATGTTGGTGAAACAATCCCTATAGTTGTTGGAGGGTATAGTTTTGATGTTAGTATTTATGACATTTCAGATGGCTGGGTAAAGTCAAGAGTGGTGAATGGAGTGAGCTCTTGGAATCAGGAAGGGGCAGCATACTCAACTTCGCCTGATTACCGTGGAGTTGTCTTGTTGGTTTATGTTAAATCCATAAATAATCCTGATTCGGCAACATTTATTTTTGGCGAGAACGCCGAATCCTGCCCTTGGGATTGTGCTTAAGGTTTTTTTCAAATGAAATTTTTTGTATATCTTCTTCAATGCAGGGACAAAAGCCTTTACTGCGGTTGGACTAATGATCTTTCTGCAAGAGTCAAAGCTCACAATTTGGGAAAGGCAAGCAAGTATACAAAGCCTAGAAGGCCTGTCAAACTTGTTTTCTACAAAGAGCTTGAGTCAAAGTCTGCTGCCTTAAAGCGCGAGCTTGAAATAAAGAGTTTTTCAAGAGAGCAAAAGCTTTCAATGGTTAAAGATTTTTCAAAAAAAGAGTTAGCGCCTTTTTCTCTTTTTCCTGTGGTTATTTTTGTTCTGTCTTTTTTTAATATGCCTTAACAAAGCAAGGTTTATGCTCATTCCAACAAAGCTGAACAAGCCCACTCCAAGAATGATGATGCTTAGAAGTCTGTGAAATATAATGTGCCCGGTTTCAATTCCAAATCCTGCTTCCATCGCAGGCATTGCAAGCAAGGTAATACTTACTCCAACAGCTATTCCAACCAAAAGCAGAGAGAGCGCAAATGCCTTGAACAGTTTTCTTTCCTCAAACATGTGCTTGTAGAATTCTTTTGTTTTGGATGCACAGGCTCCTGCGGCAAAGGCTATAATTGTCAAAAACAAGCTAACCACAAAATAGCCAGCTATTTCTCCAAAGGAAAAGTTTGCCTTTGAATAAGGTGCAAGCAGGGCAGCACTAACAAACGCAATTGCCAAAGTTCCAAAAAAGCCTGAGAAGAATATTCCCGCAGGCCCAATCCAGTTTTTGTACAAGTCCTTTAAGCCCATTCGATTCTATTTAACGCAAACTGGTATTTATGGCTTCTGTATCCGACTGG
The DNA here is from genome assembly GCA_017610265.1 of Nitrososphaerota archaeon. GTDB lineage: Archaea > Iainarchaeota > Iainarchaeia > Iainarchaeales > JAFCCL01. The sequence continues at coordinate 696 of JAFCCH010000086.1, read as the reverse complement.
CCTCTCAAATGTTGCTAATTTTCTGATTCTGTCCGCCTACTTTGTTTTGAACACTTTCGAAAAGTTTTAAATAGTCTTTTAACTTCTATCTTGGCATATGGCTGTAATAGAAATAATTGGCATTCTAGTAGGCCTTTTCATTTTCTTAGTCATTCCACTGCTTTTCATTTTGGCACTCTTTATCAGGATTGTCTATGAGTATGAAAGGGGAATAAAATTCACTTTGGGAAAATTTTCAGGAGAAATGTATCCTGGCGTAAACATAATCATTCCAATTCTTCAATCATACAGGAAGGTTGACATTAGAGTAAAAACTGTTGACATTCCAAAGCAGGAAGTAATGACTAGGGACAACGTTCCTGTAAGAGTCAACGCAGTTGTCTACTTTCGAGTAAAGGACACAACCAAGGCAGTTCTAAATATCCAAAATTACACTTACGCTGTTGCGCAATATGCACAGACAGCCTTGAGGGATATTATTGGAACAAAAACCCTTGACGAAGTCCTTATTGAGAGGGAGTCCATTGCAGATGAAATAGAACTAATTGTTGACAAGGAAACAGATCCTTGGGGCATCGATGTTACAGGAATAAAAATGCAGGACGTTGAACTTCCAGAAAATTTGAAGAGGACAATGGCCAAACAGGCAGAAGCTGAAAGGGAGAAAAGAGGAGTAATAATTAAGGCACAGGGAGA
>JAFCCH010000039.1 GCA_017610265.1 Nitrososphaerota archaeon | reverse complement strand
CTTTATGTCCTCTCCCCGGAATTGCTTTCCTGATTTTCCGCTTTTGATGGTTGTGCTTTCCTCTAATTCAAATTCCCGCAGAATGCCAAAGCTTGCCTGTTCGTCATCCATTGCCACAAGAAGTGTTTTTCCCTTCTTTGTTGCCTCACTTGCCTTTTTCAGCCTTTCAATCTGGTATTTCTTCAGGGTTTTTTTCTTTATCTTAATGTCCCGGCCAATCTCTATTTCAAGAGCCTGTTGCGAACCAATTTCCAAAAGCTCTGCAGGCTTTCCCTCAACTATTATCCCTGAAACCCTTAACTGGCCAATAAATCTGTGGAATTCAACCAATTCAACATCAAGTGTAACAAATATCTTTATTCTTTGGGCTTTTCCGCCTTCGTCCCTTGGTTTTATTTTTCTGTCTGTCGGGCCTGAAACAAGGTCGTGCTTTTCAATGATTCTTTCAAGGTGCCACAAATCGTCCTCTATTTCCGGCATTAAATGCAGGAAGTTTTCCCGTTCATCAATTTTAAGAATTCTCATTCAAAACACCTTACGAATAATAATAATTGCCTTTTTTCTTTTGTTCCCTGTCCAGGACACTGTCGAGCTTGTTTATTCTTGGCCTTCCGTTCCTTTCTCTTCTAAGGGTTATTCCAAGGCTTTTTAGCAATGCATTCATGCCCTCTTCCATTCCAAAAGGAGTGTTTGCAATTCCTTTCTCTGAGGGAACGCCGTCAAAGAACATTATTCTGTCAGCCAGGTAATCAAGGAAAACTAGGTCGTGGTCAATTATCAAAGCTGAAATATTTTTTGTGTTGACAATGCTTCTGATTGCCTTTGTTGCATTAAGCCTTTGCTCTACATCAAGGTGGGCTGATGGCTCGTCCATTAGAAGAATGTCTGCGTCCTGTGAAAGGCTGCCTGCAATTGCTGTTCTTTGAAGTTCTCCGCCTGAAAGTGTATCAATCCTTTTTTCAAGCAAGTGTTCTAATTCAAGCGGGTGCATAATATCAGACTGGTACTGCGGTGTTCCAAATTCCTTGCTTTTTCCTCGCAGGAATTCTTCAACTGTTTCCTTTGAGTCTGACTTAAGCTGCTGTGGCTTGTAGGCTACCTTTAATTTTAGGTCAAATTTGCCTTTGTCTGAATCAAGAAGGCCTGCGACAATTTTTGCAAAGGTTGTCTTTCCTGTAGCGTTTTGCCCGATGATTCCAACAACTTCGTCTTTGTTAAGCCTTCCTTTTTTGACCTCTAATGAAAAACCCTTGAATGTTTTTGTAAAAGCAGGCCATTCAACCAGCTTGAGTGGCTTTTTGCTTTTTTCAGCGGTTTTTTCCGGAAACTCAATTGCATAATTTCTAAAACGGTAATTTTCTTCCTTTGAATAGCCCTCAATATATTCGTTTATGCCGGACTTTGTTGTTTTGACCTGGCTCACTATTCCAAAGGCAGCTGGCTTTCCATACATCAAGTGTACAAAGTCACTTAGATAATCTAAAATTATTAGGTCGTGTTCAACTGCAATAACACTGTTTCCTTTTTCAGAGATTTCCCTGATGAACTTTGCAATATTTATCCTTTGCTTTATGTCAAGGTAGGATGTCGGCTCGTCAAAAAAGAAGAAGTTGGATTTTTTCATTGCGGCTGCGGCAACAGCTGCTCTTTGAAGTTCTCCTCCTGAAAGGTTTTCAACTTTCCTATCCAGGATTTTTTCAAGTTCCAAACTTTTAATTATTTGGTCAAAGGAATTTGTTTCATCTGCTTCCCTCAAAAGCTGTTCAAGTGTCTTTTTGCCCTTCACAATTCTTGGAATCATATCAATGTTCTGCGGCTTTACTGCAACCTGTATCTTTCCTGCAGAAACCTTTTCAAAAAAGGCCTGGGCTTCCTTTCCCTTAAAGTGGTCAATAATCCCCTGCCAACTTGCTTTTTTGTCAAATAGCCCGAGATTTGGAATAAGCTTTCCTGAAAGCATTTTTAGGGCTGTACTCTTTCCAAGTCCATTTCTTCCAATTAGGCCCACAACACTTTTTTCTTTTGGAAGCGGCAACCTGTGCAATCTGAAAAGATTTTTTCCATACTGATGTATAGGCAAGCCAAGCTTAATTGAAAGATTTATTATGCTGATTGCTTCAAACGGACACTTTGCCTGGCATATTTGGCAGCCAATGCAGAGTTCCTCGCTTATGTTTGGCTTTTCTTCGTCTGAGTGGATAATGCACTGCTTGCCGGTCCTGTTTACAGGGCAAACGCCTTCACAATACCATCCACCGCATTTTTTGGGATTGCATTTGTCGTAATTTATGACTGCAATCCTTTGCCTTGCATCTGTTTTCATGGTAAAATAAATTAGTATGGCAAATAATAAAAAAGCCCTTTTTTAACCATCACACATGTTAAATGCTGAAAGAGAGACGATTTCGTCAACTTCACATTTGTCTGTGTCTCTGTCTCTAACATCAATCTCACAGACGCCTGGCCCTGCGCTTGTGTCATATCTAACTTCTTTTTTAACAACTATATTTGTTCTGTTGTATTCAATGCTTGACTCTGTGCTGTCATCAAAGCATTCGAGGGTGAATGTTACTTCAGTATTTGTTGCGTCTCCATTTATGTTCGTAATTCTGGAAATGCATTTGTTTCCCATTTTGTTAAGAGCATCAGTGAAATAAGCATTCATTGTGGCATCCAAAACCGGGTCATAGGCGCAGCCGTTGTTAAATCCTGTGTCTGCAAGCGCGTCTGAAACAGTTGCTGAAAGAATATGCCTTGTATTCTGCCATCGCCACTTTGTTTCAACAATGTTTCTTCCGTAATCCCTTATTTCATTGGTTTGCACTGCCGAAACCATCGAGTAAGCAGAGGAAACAAGAATAACAATTATTGCGACTGCAACTGTTGCGGTATAAATTCCATTTACTTTCATTATCGTCCCTCGCAGTAAGTATTTTTGTAATCGGACACATTTTCCATGTTTCCAAGGTCATTGCTTGAATCGGCAACATAAAAATCAACACATCTTACAAATTTGGCTGAATCAAATTCAGGGTCTGATACACTGCCAGTGCTGCCAAATTCTTCGTAAAACATTACTGTTGCCTCATCAAAAACTTTTGCTCCAAAGCTTTCGAAACCGTTTGCTTCCTCCATTGAAACATTGAGCAGCTGGGGGGCCCATGCAAAGAAAAGTATTACTGCCAGAAGCGCCAAAATGGCGTCCATGCTAAACAAAATTCCTCTCTTCATGGTCTCCACACCCTAACAGTTAATTCTTCTGTGCCGCCGATAACATTGTCTATGTAAATTGTCCTTTTTGCCATGTAATAATCTTCGTCACTCCAGGCGTCTACAAATCGTTCAAGGTTTACTCCAAGACTTGTGGAACGCACTTTGTAATTGAATTTGTTTGGTACAAGAGGGTCTGTGTCTCCTGGATTTAAACCAGACCGCACACACTGAATCATGTACTGGTCTGTGTCTGAATCATAACAAGTTGTTGCTTGACCTGCAATAAGCAGGTCTGCTGCGGTTTCTGCAACTGCCTTCATTTCAATAAAGTCACGTGATTCCTTTTGGTAGTATGTGTTTACCTCTATTGCCTGCACCATCAATCCAACAGCAGCTGTAATTGCCACTAGGGAAATCAGAAAATCAAGTGAAAATATTTGTCCTTTTTCCATTTTTTCAGCTCTTTGTAATTGCAAGTGTTTCTCCGCATTTAACAGATGCTGGCACTGTCATGCCTGCCGGTACTTTGAAATCTTTTTGAACCGTAACAACAGTGCTTCTTCCTGTCAGGGGGTCTACTGCAAGTCCTGTTTCAATATCAATTATGTCATACTCCAACGTAATCTGGCCTCCTGCAATGGTTATATCACAGGCTTGTGTTCTTCTTTCACCAACAACCATAAGTTTGGGTACCGGTATTAGTATAGCAGCACTGCTGGCATCATTAAGAATTTCCGATGCAGATATTACGCTTGCAAGCCCTGTTCCTATTCCATCAAGCTGCTGTCTTACGCTTGCCTGGGTCTGCATTTTTGTTATTTCTCCGTTTACAATCACAATACTGCTTACTGCGATAAACGCAATTATTATTGCAAAAATTATGTCAAACGAAATCTGGCCTCTCATGCACTTAATTAGTGGTATTTAAGAATTAGCATTTGTGTTCTTGCTTTTGGTTTTAAAGCTTATTTGGCTTTCAAAAGGCTTTTTCCAGTCATTTCAACAGGTTTTGCAATGCCCATTAATTCAAGTACTGTTGGGGCAATGTCTTGCAATCCTGCCCCCTTCCTCAGCCTTCCTTTTTTCAAGCTTTCTTCTTTGCTTACAAGGATTAAAGGAACCTTGTTTTTTGTGTGGGAAGTAGTCCATCCAGGGCTTTGGTTTTCCAAATTCCCGTGGTCTGCAAACACAATAAGGACATAATCTTTGCTAAGCCCTGCTTTAACTATTTTTTCAAGGCACAAATCCACAGTCTCAGCAGCTTTCAAGCAAGCCTTCCTTATTCCTGTGTGGCCAACCATGTCACCGTTAACAATGTTTACAACAACAAGGCCAAACTTTCCTGTTTTAATTTCTTTTACAAGAGTTCTTGTTAGTTCAAATGCACTCATCTCTGGCTTTAAGTCATATGTTGCAACCTTGGGTGATGGCACAATTATCTTTTTCACTCCCTTCTCGGACTTTTCATTTTGACCGTCAAAGAAAAATGTTACATGCGGGTATTTTTCGGTTTCTGAAATCCTAAGCTGTTTTATTCCCCTCCTACTTAAAATTTCGCTCAAAATGTTTTTTGGCTTGAAATGTTTAAAGGCAGGCAAGGCTTTCATGCCGCCGTAGTATTCTGTCATGGCAACAAACAAACTTTTTAACGGCTTTCTTTTCCAGGCAGGAAACCTTGGTTCAACCATTGCTTGGACAAGCTGCCTTAGCCGGTCTGTTCTAAAATTGAAGAAAATCACTCCATCCCCTTTTTTTATTCCTTCATATCCCTCTTTTTTCTTTGGTTTTACAAACTCGTCTGTTTCTCCCTTTTTGTATGAAGCAAGCAGCTTTTTTTCAGCATCAACAAAGCTTTCTTTTGCTTTTCCGTTTGCAATGCATTCCCATGCAATCTTTGTCCTTGCCCATTTCTTGTTTCTGTCCATTGCATAATATCTTCCACAAAGGCTTACAATTTCCCCAACTCCAATTTTTTTAATTTGCTTTTTTAATTTTCTCAAATGCTTTACGCCGTCGTGAGTTGGCGCATCTCTTCCGTCGGTCAAGACATGCACTGCCACTTTTTTCAGCTTCTGTTTTTTGCAGAGTTTGAGTAATGCGAACAAATGGTTTTCGTGTGAGTGAACTCCCTCGCTTTGAAGCAAGCCAATTAAGTGTAAAGTGCTTTTTTTCTTTTTGCAGTTTTTAATGGCTTTCAGAAAAGCCTTGTTTTTGAAGAACTCTTTTGACTTTATGGCCTTGTTTATTCTTTCAATTGACTGCAGGATAATTCGCCCGCTTCCAATGGTTAAATGCCCTACTTCACTATTCCCCTGGAATCCTTTTGGAACGCCTACTGCTTTTCCCGATGCCTTAATCAATGTGTTTGGATATTTTTTCATTAACTGGTCAGTGTTTGGCGTTTTTCCCTCGTAAATAGCGTTATTTTTCTTTTTTGGGCTGAATCCCCATCCGTCTCTTATAACCAGGATGACTTTTCTCATTCAATCACTTTCAGGGAAAGCTCTTTGCCTGTTTTGTCAAAGGCTCTTACTTTATCCAATGTAAAGGGGTTTGCAATTATTAAATGTATTTCACCCATCGCCTTGAACGCTCTCAAATCCGCCTTGCTTGGGCTTGCATAACTTCCCGGGTGGGAGTGGATGCTTCCTCTTACGCTTGAGTCATAGGGCATGAGATCGAGTCTTATTCTGCTGAATGTTTTTCCGTAAACGCTTGGAAGCAAAACAAATTCGTCTATTACTTCATCGTTTTTAGTGCTTGAAAGCAGTGCAATAAATTCGTTTGGATAAGTGTTTTTTGCGGCAAGGGCTACTGCCTCAAGAGTTGCCTTTTTTATTTCAAACATTAATCCATTCAGTTGCAACACCTATTTTATTCTTTCTACTTATAAAAGTGGAATGTAAAGCAGAATTGTTGGAATCATTAGAAAGGCCATGCAGTTTGATCTTTTGATTCCTGTGTTTAGTGCAAAAAGCCCAATGCCTGCTGCGATTCCTGCAAAAAGAAGTCCAAGGCTGCCTGAAAATACTGCAACAAGCCCTGTTACAAATGCAAGAACAGCAATGTTTATTTTCCTGTAGTCAAATCTTTGCACTGTCTTTAATGCTTTTCCTGCAATGGCGTCTGTTGCAATTGCTCCAAAGCCAAGGCCGAGAAGGCATGCAGCTACAACAACCAATAAATCATAAAATCCAAAGGCTCCAAACTCGCTTATGGCTGCCGCACTTCCTGTCCTTGTTTTTCCAAGTGCAAAAAGCATGAAGAATGAAAGCATCATTGTAGCAGTGTTTACTCCTCCAAGCAGAATCAAGTAATCTGATGTTTTAATTTTGCCCACAAGTTTTTTTACAACAAAGGCGGCCTGGCTTGCGCCAATGCTTGGCAATAGTGAAACGCAGCATCCTCCAAAAAGGGCAAGCAATCCGTTTTTTGCAAGCCTTTTCTTTTCTACAAAAAAGTTAATGTTTTTTTGTTTGGCAACAGTGCTTTTTTTCATTGCACTGTCAATAAGTGTGCTTGCTCCAAAAAATCCTGTTGCAAGGCAGAACAAAGGCTGTTGCAAAGGAAGCCTGCTTGAAAGGGCAAGAAAACCAAGGCTTCCGCTTAGAAAAACAACAAGCAGTGCAATTCCCTTTTTTTTAAATGCCTTTTCTCCCAAAATCATTGCCGCGATTATTGCAATCAACACTGTTGGAGTTGCTGCTGAAAGAAAAAATTGTGCCTTTTCAACAAAGAGCACAAAAAACGGGCCCAATATAATTGCTCCAATGCCTGCAAACAATCCGCCGGCAATTGTCAACTTTACTGCAACAAGACCCTTTCCTTCTAAGAGAAGTTTGTGCCCTGGAAGAATACTTAGAAAAGTTTCGTCACTTGGCGCTCCCAGCAAAACGCTTGGAACAAAGTCCACAAAGGTGTGGACTACGCTCATGCTTGCAATAAATGCCATAAATTCCGGCTTGTCAAACAGGCCATAACTTAATGCAATTAATGCGATTGTGTTTACATGAAGTCCTGGCATTAACCCTGTTGCTATTCCAAAAAAGCAGCCTGCTATTGCAAAGGCAGGAACCATTAGTTCCATTTGTTCACCTTTTCTACAACAAGCTCAAGCTCATTTTTGTATAATTCTATTTTTCCTTCAAAGCTTGCAAAGCTGTTTTTTCCAATCGCTGCTTTTTGTTCGCCTTGTTGAAAGCTGACTGCCTTTAATTTTCCTGTCCCGTCATACAACTGCATAAAGGCAGTGTTTCCATTATTGTAATATGAAACAATTTGGGCGTCGATTTTTACATACTGGCCGATGCTGGCCTTATCTATTTCGTCTATTTTGATTTCTTTTGCTTCAAGGTTTTCTGCAGCCCAAAAGAGCATGGCAAGGCCTGCAACTGAAACAATCAATGCGATTAGTGATATTTTTTCCTGCCTTATCATCTGACTATTTTTGCAGGGTCATTAAAAAAGCAACTTGCCTTTTTTCGCTTTTCAACGAACAAGGCTTTTATTCGCAATCAGTCATGTCTTGTGAAACTAGTACAGTGGCAGGGTCAAAGGCAGTCAATTCTTCCACAATGTCCTCCATTATATCTGTGTCAAAAAAAAATGGAGGGTCTTCCGGAATTACTTTGAGACAAAAATTTGCTCCAAGGGGTGTAGTTTTGCGGGTCATTTCTTCAACAACATACTGACCACTTTCTTCGTCTAGTTGTTTCATTGCCTCAATTTTGATAAGCTGCATTCCTGTTGTAATGTCTTTTATTTGAACATAGTATCCAAAGATGGCAATACTTGACAGAATAATTACGACTGAAAGCAACAGGGCTTCCATGCTAATTTGGCCTTTCATTCCTTGTTTTATTTGCATGTGTTAATCCCAGTAGAGTTCTATTAACCCGTTTTCTTTTTCGACTACGAGCTTTCTGAACAAAGGCCCCTTCATAACAAAAGGACTTGCAAGATTTAGGTTTGCCGCGGCGTTTGAAAGTACTTTGACTCTGGACTTGCAGAAAAAGAATGTTTCATCTGTTCCTGGTGCGTCCCTTAACTCTTTTTCACATCCTATCCCGTCTACTTCTTCCATTGGGTTGAACCCAGTGTTGTTGGGATTGCTAACATAAATCGAGTAATCAATGTTGGTCGCCCCTTTTGTTATTGTAATGTTTGCGTCCTTTGGCAGATAGACATTAATTGTTTTTTTCATATCCCCGTTTGAGAGGGCTGCTTCGTCCAGTGCTCCTGCAACTTTTAGTGCAGAGGTGGTTGTGTCGGCAACATTTTTCACATCAAATGCGCTTTTTGTCGAGAGGTCAAGGCTTGGCCACACAATGGCGTTAATGTAAATAAGTGCAATTGTAACAATGAGAATAAATTCAATACTAATTTGACCCTTCTCTTTTAGATTATTGAAAACCAAAACCAAATCACGTCTCCTACTATGTTAAGGGCAATGTATGCAATCAATACGGCTGGCACAAATGGTGCACTTTCTTTCACCATCAGGCTGTCCGGAATTTTTTTCTTTGCAGCAAGCGCTTTCAATTCTTTTATTTCCTTTTTTGTCAGGCCACCTGCTGAATGGCTCGAAATCACAACCTCCCCTTTTGGCTGTATCAATTCCATTGCTTTGCCCACTCTATTTGATGCAAAGTACTTAATTAATTTTTTTATTGCAAGTTCTTTAACAATTTTGACTGTTTTTCCTCTTTTCACAATTGTTTGTGCTGAAATCATCCCTTCTTCAAGTTTTGATATCTTGATTGGCTTTCTCATTAAAATCTTTGAAAGGGTATAAAGCTTTAGCAAAAGGTATAGCCATACAAAGAGCCCGAACAGGCCTGCAAACTGGATAAGTGCTGCTTCCCATCCCCGCCAGAGGGCAAATGCCATTAGCATAATTGAAATAAGGGCCTTTGCTTTTTTTGGAAGAAATGCAAGTATAAAAAGACCTGGCAGTACAATCCATTGGCTTACTCCCATCATAAGAACAGCCGCGTTCAAGCCTACGATTGCTGCTGAAACCTCTGCTGAGTGAAGAACTCTTTTGGTAAATTGTTTCTTGAATTTTTTCTTTTCAACCTTGTTTTTCAAAAGCCTTGCTCCTGCAAGAATTGCTCCATATGGAAGCATTGCAAACAGGCTGAACACAAAAAGGCTTGCCGGAAAAACTGGAAGTGTAATTGATGCAAAAATCGGAATGTTTAGCAAACCAAGGCTTGTTAGGATATTTGGGTTTACTGGGTTTAGTGCCGCAAGGCCTGTGAAGAGTTTCACATCCCCTCCTGCCCAAACTCCTGCTTTGTATAGTCCGTATGCCATGACAAATGTTGCAACTGTTACTGCAAGGCTTGTCACAAAAATAATCGGGTCTTTTTCCAAAAAGGCAAGGATTCCGTGCCCTATTAATCCTATTACTACAAGACCGTATGTTAACCAGTTGCTTACCAGCCTTTCCTTTAGGTCAGAATATGTGCCCCAGCTAAGCGCTGCGATTGAAATAAAAAAGAAAAGAAGGTAGGGGGCCATAAAAATCAATTCCCCTAGGCCTTTAACAAGGATGCAATCGTTTGATGCCGATACTCTAATATTCTTCCCTGTGCTGTTTGCGCAACCGAACTAATTCCGTCAACAAGCATTGCTGCAATCGTTGCCAGGATTATTCCGAACAGCGCTAATAGCAAGTACTCAATACTTACTTGTGCTCTATTGTCCATTTTGAATACCTGTTTCCCTTATGGGCAGGGTGGGGTTGGATAATATGCGCACTGTGCAAAGTCTTCTTGGTTTGTTGCTTTAGTTCCACTGGTTGTTATTGCACAACATGTACTACTTCCATCTCCGCCGCCATCTGCATCAACGTTTGAGTTTTCACAGTTTGCGATGTTGAAGTATGATCCGCAGTACGTTCTTGCCTCTGCATCCGTCGCTGATGGCATTCCGCTGATTAATGCGATTACAATTGCTGCAACTAATACAGCTCCGCCAATCAATAACAAATATTCTAATGCACCTTGGCCTCTTACATCCATATTTTTGACCTCCTATTTTTTTTGAATTATTTTCTATGTGTTCTTTCTAATTTATAAGTATTATCCTGTGGTTGCGCTTTCCACTTCTTCTCCTGCTCTTTCGGCGGCCTGGGTTGCGGCTCTTTTTAGGAGAACTCCAACAATGCTTACAACAACTATTGCACCTGCAATCAAAACCAGCATTTCAATGCTGCCCTGTGCCTTTTCTTCCTTCCAAAAACTCATTTTTTCACCTAACCTTTAATTCCGCCAATCATTAATCCTGATCCAAACAATGCTATATAGTAGCAAATAAATGCTATTAATAGGAGGACTGGGATATATATAAGACTTTTGCTTATTTTTCCCTCTCTTGTCATCGCAATCATTGCACCTGATGCAATGACTTCCACAATCAAATAAATCTGCATTAGGGTCACGATATATTCTCTGGCGGCAATTGCCTCAATAATTTCTTCTTTTCCGCCTACAATTCCTGCAGATGTTTCAATAAGTAGTTCAATAACTGTTGTAATCATTCCCATAATTATCGGGGCAACAACACTTCCTGCAGCAATTATAAAAATAACCTGAAGCATTGTCCCTGAAATTCTTTCCTTGCTTATTCTGTGCATTGCCCTTACATCGTCGGCAATTTCGTCAAGCACTTCGGCAAGGCCGGCTCCTGCTTTTATTGAGTCATTTATTATTGCCATTGTTCTTCTCACAAGCCTGCTGTCAACATTCTTTGAAAGGCTGTTAAGGCTGTCTTCAAGGTTTTCCCCTTCCTCCATCTTCCTCAAAACATTTTCCATTTCCTCACTTAGTGGACCATACTCTGCTGTTGAAATTTCCCTCAAAGCATATTCATATGTTCCGCCTGATTTCAGGGTGTCTGCAAGCTGTTTCAATGCATCAGGCAACGCGGTTTCAATTGCATTAATCCTTCGCATTGCAAGTACATAAGGGTAGCCTAGCATTAGGTCTATTACAACAAGGAAGACCACTAATGCTACAACTTGTGAAATCGGAAGTTCTAAAAGCAAAATGCCTGTAATAACGGCTACTGCTGCGCCAATTGCAAGAGCACCTGAAATAATAATCCAGAGTTCTGCCGGAAACTTAAATTTAACCTGCTTTAGCATTTTCTTGTATTTCTGAAAAAGCTTCATTCCGGATGTTTTTGCTTCAACCATGTTTTCTTCACACCCTCGGCTGTGCCGTTTTTATGTAAAACAAAAATAATATCATTATGAATGGCATTAGTACCAAAAAGAAAATTGTCATAACTGGAAGTGTTAATGGAAGGGCCTCAAAGCTTGGCAGGCTTTCTTTTATCGGGCTGTTTCTAATGCTTCCAAGAATTGTAACCATTACTGGCATTACAATAATTCCAAAGATAAAGACAACTCCGAAGAAGTTCATTCTTTCGCCGAACTCTCTTACCGCCATTCTCATGTTGAATGAAACATCTTCAGCAATTTCGTTCATGCTCTCGCTCAAATTTCCGCCTGTCTTCAACGCCCTCGAAATGTGAATCAATGCGTTTCTCAGAGCACGGCTTTGCGTCCTTAAAGCAAGGTGCTTTAGGGCGTCTCTTGTATCTGTCCCTTCTTCTACCTCGGTTATTACTCTTGCAAATTCTTCGCTTAGTACTCCGTAGTCGGCTGAGGCAACAGCTTGAATAGTTCTGTACAATCCTATTCCTGCCCTCAACTCTGTTGCCATATGCCTTAGTGCAAACGGCAGTTCCAGGCTTACTGCATTTCCTCTTGAAATCGCATTCTGTTTTGGTATTAGCATGCTTATAACTATTGTCAGCACAAACACAAAGAATGATGCAAATATTACTGCAACAACCCTTAAGGTCATTTCAATGCCCATAATGCTTAAAGCAGCTGTTAGGCCGACAAGTGAAACGATAAACATAATTGTTGCAGCTGCAACTGTTAGGGCAAGGTATTGCCTGCTGCTGTAGTGCATGTTTGCGCTGTATAAATAGAATGAAAGCATTTCTGTTTCAGGCAATTTGCTTAGTGTTTTTGCAATTGGTTTTAGGATGCTTCCAAGACCAAGGTAGATTCCTGCAAGCCCTTTGATTAACTTGCTTTTAACTTCTCTTAATTCTTCAACTGTTTGAATTTCAATTTTTGCAGACATTCCTTCCGCAATCAGGCCACGTAGTTCTCTTAGGCTGCCTCCGACTTCTTCGAATTCAACTCCTTCTGCCCTGTATTTGTCTCTCATCCTTTTGACAATCTTTTCAACCTTGTCCATGTCAACTTCAAGGCTTTCGGCAGTAGGCTGGGATATTGCCTTTTTGAATCTGGACTTTTTCTTTTCGCCTCCGATGCTGGCCTTTATTTCATCAAGTTTTGCCATTTTTTATTTCTCCATATCTTGTTTTTCTACAAATTCCTGTGTTGCTTTTTTGACAGATTCTATGCCTCGCACATCTTCTTTTTGCAGCCTTTCAAGGTAAACAGTTCTTTGTTCCCAATTTTTCATAATGACTTTTCTGCTCATTCCTGTGAAATTTTCTAGGACTTTGATAAATTTAATAGGAACATTTGTCCTCTCAAGTTTGTCTTTTGCCGCATCCCGCATAAAAATCGTCTGGGTCTGGGCTCTTTTCATAAGAACTCCGCTTACCTCGGCAATTTCTGTAATCCGCCTAATTGTTCCCTTTCTTTTGTCGTGAATCTTGTGTTCAATAATAATTAAATCAAGGCCTGAAAGCATTACTTCCGGCACGTTCATTGGAGGGCTTGTAACCCTAACAATTGTTTCATTAGGGGAATTTGCGTGAATTGTTCCAAGGCATCCATCGTGCCCTGTGTTTAATGCAGTGAACAAGGTAAATGCTTCGTCGTGCCTTACCTCTCCCACAATTATTCTGTCAGGCCTCATTCTAAGGCTGTTTTTTGTTAAAACGTCAATTGTAAGTTCTCCTTTTCCTTCAAGACCAGGTGGCTTTGCTTCAAGCCTAACCCAGTGAGTCAAAGGCAGGGCTAGTTCAGCTGTGTCTTCAATTGTTACAACTCTTTCTGTTTCCGGAATAAATGATGCAAGGCAGTTCAAAAGAGTTGTCTTTCCCGATCCGGTTCCTCCTGCAATCAGAATGTTTGCTGGCTTTGCGCCAAGGCCGTCAACACAGAGCCAGAGGAATGCCGCAGCTTCACTTGAAATTGTGCCGTTGTTTAGCAAATCAATAATTGTGTAAGGGTCTTTTCTAAACTTTCTGATTGTAAGGGTTGCTCCTTCAACCGATGCTGGCGGAATGGTTGCATTTACCCTGCTTCCATCCGGCATCCTTGCATCAAGCAAGGGGGAACTGATGTCAACCCTTCTTCCAACAGTTCTTGCAATCCTGTTAATCAAGTCAATTATTTCCTTGTCTGAATAAAATTCAATATTGCTTGACATCATTTC
>JAFCCH010000085.1 GCA_017610265.1 Nitrososphaerota archaeon | reverse complement strand
TCTTTTAAACAATATTTATGAAATGGATGACAAAAAGCGCGAAACCGTGAAAACAAATGTGCCAAGCAGCCTTATTGAGGCTGTTGCAACAAGTGCGGGAATGAGCAAGAATGAACTTAAGAGGGAAATTTATATCAGAAAAAGAATTCTTGATTTTATGCTTTCTAATGGAATAAGAAAAAGGGAAGCAGTTGAAAAAATTATTCAGCAATATTACTTTGACCCTGAAAGCATTCTGCAAATGGTTTCCAAGGCTAATAGGGAACAGCGGCTTCGAGTTTTTTTAGCAAAGCATAATTTCTCTCAAGTTTTTTGTTTGCAATGCCTAATGCATAGTTCATGTATTCTTTGTCAATGACTGCTTCCTTTTCTTTCTTTACTGGAAATGACATTACCTGTGTTCCTTGCAATTCTATCAAAAACTTTCCTGGCTTTGCAACAATTATACCGCCTCTTTTGATGCCTGTTTCCTTCATGATTTTTAAAATTGTCCTGGCGTTCTCAATGGTGTTTGCGCCAATGTGTAAAATAAACGGGTCGAGCTTAAACCAAAGGTTTCCTTTTGATTCGGCATTAATTCCTTCCCATAATTCTTTTTCCTTAATCTTCCTGTGCCATTTTCTGTGAAAGCATGCGTCTTTCTTGCTTTCATCTTCTGGAAGCTGCAATAAAATTATCCTGCCTGCACAGCTGCTACTTGTAAAAAAGTTTTTTGTCCTGCTCACAAACTTGCACATTGGAATTGCCAGTTTGTCGGCCTTTTTTTCTTCAATGGCTTTCTCCAAACTTCTTTTGTGAAGGGCTTTAACCATTTCAAACCTGTTTTTTGCAGGTTCAAGGTTTTTCTTTTTTTCTTTCATTGAAAGCTTTTCCTTCAAAGTCTTAGTCTTTCCCATTTTGTTTCATCTCCAATGTCAAGCAAAAGGGCAATGCCTTCTTTTACAGGCCCTATGTTTATGCTCAAAGTTTTTCCAATCTTTTCCTCTCCAAAGGCCTCGTGTATGTGGCCGCAGAGATGCAGCCTTGGCTGCTTTTCTTCAATAATTTCCCTTACTGCCTGGCTTCCTGCGTGAACTGTTCCCTTCGCAAGGTCAATATTAGTATTTTTTGGGGGCAAATGAGTTAAAAGAATTGTTTTCTCGTTTACAATGCCTTTCAGCCCTTTTTTTATTTCTTGTTCGCTTGACATTACTTCTCCTACATGGCCAATCAGGCCTCCACCAAAGCCTGCTAATTCAATTCCTTGAAATTCCATTTTTTTGCCGTGCAGTGAAATGCTCTTTTCTTCAAGAACGCCCAAAACTTCTTCTGTGTCAAAATTTCCGGGAATTGCAAGTACTTTCAGGCCTTTAAGCAGTTCAAGAACTTCTTCTGCCTGCTTTCTTTTTCCCAAATTAGTCAAGTCTCCTGTAATCAAAACAAGGTCGATTTTGCCTTTTTTTGCCTTTAGGTTATTTAGCCTGCCGTGTATATCACTTAAAACAAGTATTCTCATTCAGAAACCTTTTTAATTTTGTTAAGCTCTATTATATTAGGGGTTAAAAACTTGTTTAAAAGATTGCTTGTACTTTTTTGCGTTCTTTTGCTTGCCTTTCCTGTGCAAGCTACTGTTTACATAGTGGAGCCATTGGACCAAACAGCTTCCCAGGACGAAGAGCTTTCATTTGGCAAGATTTCAAGGGGCGAAACCTTAAAGCTTGTAGTTAAGAAAAAAAGTGATCTTGACGCAGAGTGGGACTCTCTTGAAATTGACTCAACTCTTTTGCCATCTGACTGGAAAATTGGAAGTCTTTCAACAGACAAAACATTGATTGCCTTTGCAACAGTTCCAAAAGACGCTCCAATAAGCACTCAGAGAATAAAATTTACTGTAATCAATAGTAATTTTCCATTATTTGGCGAATCTTTTTATGGAACAGTTTCTGTTCAGGAAAGTCTACTTTCTGCCTCGATTGAAAATCTTGGAAAGGAAACAGTTCTTGGAGAAAGTTCTGTTTTTGACATTGTGATAAACAATGATTCAATTACATCTCACTCTGTTGTTGTTGAAAGCACTCTTCCTTCCTATTGGTTTACTCCAACTGTTGTTGAATTAGGGCCGCATGAAACAAAGCCTGTTGAACTAAAAGTAGACCCTTACTCTTACGGTGAGAAAAACTTTTCATTCAAAGTTTCTTCCCTGCTCAATGATTCAGAATTTATTTTTCCGGCAAGGCTTGATGTAATGCCAACCCTTGGCGGCATGTACTGGTCTGCACTTGCAGGATTCCCTTTCTTTTCACCTGGAATGCTTCCGTTCTATCTTGTGAACGGCTTTCTTGGACTTCTTAGCTAAATTTATTTGAAGTGGTTTGCTTGGACGAGCTTAAAGCATATTCTTTGGAACTTCTTTCTCTAATTGAGTCAGGCGAGATAAAGTCCAGAAAAAATCTAAATGAATTTAAGCTAAAGCTTTGCAACAAGTATTCTTTCAAGGGAATGCCTTCAAATGCAAGCATTTTGTCTTATGCAAAAAAGAGAACAGACAAAATTGTTTCAATTTTGCAGGTCAAGCCCACAAGGAGCCTAAGCGGCATCTCTGTTGTTGCAATTATGTCAAAGCCACATAATTGTCCTGGAAAATGTATCTATTGCCCAAGCAGTCTTTTGCCAGGCAAGGAAACCCCTCAAAGCTATACTGGTAAAGAGCCTGCTACAATGAGGGCTGTTAGCATGAATTTCAGTGCCAAAAAACAGATTGAAAACAGGGTTACACAGCTGCGGGAAGCAGGGCATTCAACTGACAAGGCTGAATTAATTGTAATGGGTGGCACTTTCCTAAGCCATCCAAAACCATATCAAAACAGGTTCATGCTTTCCTCAATTAATACTTTGTGCGAAACAAAGACAAAAACAATTGCTTTGGCAAAAAAGGCTGCTGAAAAAAGCAAGACAAGGATTGTTGGAATAACTTTTGAAACAAGGCCTGACTTTTGCGGAAAAGAAGAAATAAACAGAATGCTGCATTTTGGCGGAACAAGATGCGAGCTTGGAGTGCAAACAATTTACGACGATGTTTACAAAAAGGTTAATAGGGGGCACACTATTGCAGATGTTGTCACTGCAACAAAACTTTTGAAGGATTCTGCCTTCAAAGTAACTTACCATTACATGCCTGGCTTGCCTGGTGTTTCGCTTGCGCGGGAAAAGAAAGCTTTAAAGGAAATTTTTTCCAATCCTAACTTTAAGCCAGACAACCTGAAAATTTATCCCTGCCTTGTGATTAAGGGAACAAAGCTTTACAGCCAGTGGAAAAAAGGCCTTTTCAAGCCAATGTCAACAGAAAAGGCGGTCAGCCTTTTGGCATATGCCAAGAAGTTTGTTCCAAGATGGGTTAGAATAATGCGCATTCAAAGAGACATTCCTGCACAGCTTATTTCTGCAGGGGTGAAAAAAAGCAACTTAAGGCAGCTTGTGCATTCAAGGCTTGCTGAAGAGGGAGGAAAATGCAATTGCATTAGGTGCAGGGAGGCAGGTCTCCAGCTTTCTAAGGAAAATTTGCGTTCAGGTCTTGAAAAGGCCAAGATTTTTGTTGAAAGCTATGAAGCAAACAATGGTGTAGAATCATTCATTTCCTTTGAGGACAAGGCAAGAAAGACGCTTTTTGGCTTTGCAAGGTTGCGTTTTCCGTCACGTGCTTTTAGAAAAGAGCTTTTAGGGCAAACAGCTCTAGTAAGAGAACTAAGAGTTTTTGGAATGTCTATTCCTTTGCATGAAAGAAAAGATATTTCTTTGCAGCACAAGGGCTTTGGAAAAATGCTTTTGTCAAAAGCTGAAGAACTTTCCCAGGATTTTGGCGCAAAAAAGCTTTCTGTCATAAGCGGTCTCGGAGTAAGGCCTTATTATTACTCTCAGGGCTTTAAAGCAGACAATGCCTTTGTATCAAAAAAAATTTAAACAAGTTATTGCCTAATATTAACATGGCAGTTGAAGAAGATTGGATTCTTTTCCTTGAAAAAAATCCCCATTTTTACGAGCTTACAAAGGGCGATTTCTTTATTCAATTTCTTGAAAAAATTTACGAGGGAGCCAAAAGCTTTTCTGACATAAAGGCTCTTTTTCCACAGATTGAGGAAGACGATTTGAAAGTGATAATGGATGTTTTCCTAAAGCTCAAAATTGTTGTTGTTATGAAAATTGGCTCAAAGTTCTTTTTTTCAATGACT
>JAFCCH010000084.1 GCA_017610265.1 Nitrososphaerota archaeon | reverse complement strand
CTATTTTCTTAAGCCTGTTTTCTTCAAATTCAAGGCTTGCAATCCAGCCGCTTCCACTGTCTGCTGGGAATTCTTCCTCGTCAATAATTTGCTCAAGGCTTGTTCCTGTAACATATTCAAAGTTGCATCTTTCAGTGGCATAATCTTCTTCCACAACGCCTATTCTTACAACGCCTTTAATAATTTCTTCAAACATCAGTGAATCTATTTCGCCTTCTTGGCTGGCAACAAAATTGCCTTTGCTGTCGTAGAGATAGAAAATTGCACTGTCTCCGTCGCATCTTCCAACTTTCATTAAATATGCCTGGCCATCTTTGCCTGCAAGCTGGGCTGTTCCGCCGCCATCAACTGAAAATGATTTGTAATCTGAAACAATTTCAACAAGATTATCTTCCTGATTTACTTTTGTCAAGAGGCCGTCTTTGCCAAACAACGGAACTGCTATTTCGTCGTCTGTGCCTGAAATAAATGGAAGTTGGTTTGTAAAGCTGGCTGTTGCCGGAACTCCTTGTTCAAAAGCCACTTCGTATCTAAATCCGTCTTTGCTGAATTCAAAGAAGCTTTGGCCAAGTGTCCTATCATAAATTCCCCTTCCCTCTATTTTGAGGGTTTCGTTAACCCTTGTTCTGTAGCCGCTTATTCCTGAGTTGGCTGATGTTTGTGTTCCGATGCTTCCGATACCGTTGTATTTGAATCCTCGGAAATTCTCAAAAATCATTCCTTCGTTGTTTGCGTTGGTAATGGTTTCGTTAAATGAGGCCTTTAATTCGCCTTCATATGTTAAAAGTGGTTTGTCAATGCTTATTTTTTCTTCATTGCAGGTAACAGTAATTCTTTCCTCACTGTCCAAAATTTCGTTGCATTGAATTGGGCAATAATTGTCTTCGTCAATGCAGTTGGTTATTTTTTCGTATTTGCAGACCATTGGGTCTCCCTCACAAGTGTCTGTTGTTGAGCTGTCGTTGTCATTGCATTCTGAAGCAGTTTCACATTCTGATGTTAAGCAATCTTGGTCAGTTGAATAATCACACATTGACGGGCAGTAATTGTCTCCTGTAACACAAAGTGAAACAAGTTCGTTAACGCATTTCTTTGGCAGGCCCTCACAACTGTCGTTTGTTGCAGGGTTTTTGTCGTCACATTCTCTATGAGTTGTGCACTCGTCTATTTCACAATCAAAATCAACTGAGAAAGTGCATCCGCTTGGGCAGCATCCGTCTCCGCCAAAGCATTGTCTTATTCTTTCCCTGCTACATGTTTTTGGAATGCCGTCGCAAATATCTTGTGTGCAAAGGGCTCCGTCTTCACAGTCTGAATTTGTAATGCATTTGTCGTCACTTCTCCAAACACATGCCACATTCATGGCTCTTTGGTAAACCCATGCTTCAAGATAATCGTCTCCTTCCCTGAAGGAAATATAATAGTAATCTGTTGGATTGATTTGTGGCCCGCATTTTTGGATTAATTTGGAAATTTTTGACTGGCTTTCTGCCGCGGTCCATATTGCTGTTGTAAGCTGTGCATTTACATGTGTTGCAAGAAAGTCTTCTGCGGCAGCGTTCTTTTTTACCTGGTTTACTGCCTCTACTTCTGGAACAACGCATCCACTAAGAATAAGTACAATTGCCAAGGAAATGGCTAACAGGGACAATCTGGTTGGGTTCATTGTCAACCAAATAAGGCGATTGTTGAATAAAAACCTTTCCTTTTAAGTTTTTCAAAGCGGTTATTCTTGGAAAAAAAGATAGCTTTCAGAAATAATCACCTCTTATTAAATTTTTTCTTAGGACTCTGCTTTTCTCGGCTTAAATCTTTCTCCGCTAACTATCCAAAAGAATTTAATGCCTCCAAAAGCAGCAGAGACGCCCACGAAAAAATTCATTTTAAATGGAGGTGATATAATGAGTTTTTCGATTTCAGAAAATAAAAGAATTTCTTTTGGAAATAGATCTACATTCGACGGGTTACTAAGAAATATGAAGGAAGGTGTTCACTCATGAACACCGGAAAGCCACTCTTTAAAAGTGCTTTTAAAGGGCGGAAAAGAAATTCTTACATGGACAAAACAATTGCCAGTTTAAGTGCTAGCATAAAAGCAAAAGGGCGAGACAAATGTATCCTTCCGCAACAAATGTCCAAGGAACTTGCAGAGGAGTTCGGAATCCATGTCGGTGATGGGCACATGGGCTCCAATAACTGTCCTGGCAAGCCCATTTTTTATAATTACTCCACTTCTAACGGAGCTGATGAATTGGATTATGTTAAAGGTTTTATTCGGCTCCTGATTAAAAAGCTCTATAATCTTGAAGTAAAAATATGCCACAAAAAATCTAATGAACTCGTTTTACATTACAGATCAAAAGCATTATTCACATTCAAACGCGCTTTAGGATTTCCTAATGGTAAAAAGGATAACATTGAAATTCCAAAAATAGTCTTGAATTCAGGGTATATTACTGACTTTTTGAGAGGTCTATTTGATACTGATGGTTGTCTTCAGTTCGTAGACCGAAACAAAAAGGCACCCCCATATCCTCGACTGAGTTTAACTGGAAAAAGTAAAAAACTAATCATGCAGGTTAATACAATTCTCCTCGCTTTAGGTTTCACTACTTCGTTGGTGCATGAAGAACGTCCTCATTACAAAACAGGCGCGATTTGTTGTGTAAGCAGAATTTTTATTTATGGCAAAAAAAACCTTAAGAATTGGGTTAAATTGATTGGTTTTTCAAACCCAAAAAACATTAGAAAATTTAAGGGTTGGAAGAGCAAGCATACAATTGATTTGTAAGCCCTCGATGGGAATTGAACCCATGACCTGATGCTTACCATGCATCCGCTCTACCACTGAGCCACGAGGGCAACAATAAAATTAGCTAAAGAAACCTATTTTAATTTGTCCTTTAGGCCTTTCAAATCAGAAATTTTTACTTTTTGTTCCTTGCCTGTTTCCATTTCCTTTAAGGTAAACTCTTTTTTCTTGGCTTCATTTTCGCCAAAAATTGCAACAAACGGAATTCTAAGGTTGTTTGCATAATTCAGGTTCTTGCTTACTCCCCTGCTGTTTAGGTCAATGCCTGCATTTATTCCAAGGGCCCTGATTTTTTGAACAAGGCTAAGTGCTTTTTTCTGAACCTCTTTTCCAATTGGAACAACAAAGATTTTTGTACTGGGTTCTGGCTTTAGTTTTTCGTTTAAGACATCAAGGATTCTGTCAATTCCAAGGCTTATTCCCACTGCAGGAGTTGGCTGGCCTCCAAAGGCAGAAACAAGGTTGTCGTATCTTCCTCCGCCTCCAACACTTGGCCCGTTTTCAACAGCAATTTCGAAAACATTTCCTGTATAATATTCTAAACCTCTTGCAAGCGAGAAGTCAACCACTACAAACTTTTCAAGCCCCTCTTGCTTCAACAAGTCAAGCAATTCTTTTAATTCGTCAAGTCCTTCTTTTTGCTTTATTTCTTTTACAATTTCTTGAGGAAATATTCTTTTTTCGCATTTCCTTTGCAACCCCTTCCTTTCCAATTTTGTCAAGCTTGTCAAGGCATCTAAAGCAGTCTTTGACACTGCCTTTTTCGACGCCGCAGCAAAGGGCAATTTCTTCCAGCAAATTCCTGTTAGAAATTCTTATTTTAAATTTCAATCCAAGGCTGTTTAGAATTTCTGCTGAAACAGCAATGCATTCAAAGTCTGCAAGCATTGAAGCTGAACCCACAATGTCAATGTCTGCCTGGGTAAATCTCCTATATCTTGAGGCGCCAGGCCTGTCATATCTGTAAACATCTGAAATTTGGTATCTCTTAAACGGCTTTGGCAATTGAGGGTTTGTTGCAACAACCCTTGCAAGAGGAACTGTTAAGTCAAATCTTAGGCCAAGCTCTCTTCCAGATTTGTCTTTGAAATAATAAACCTCTTCTTTGACAGATTCTCCTCCTCCACCTTTTTTTGCAAGCAGTTTGAATTCTTCAACAATTGGTGTTTCCAGTGGGCGAAATCCGTATTTTTCAAAGGCCTTTCTGCAGGCATCTTCAATAAACTGTTTTTTCACCGCTTGCTCTGGCAAAAAGTCTCGCATTCCCCTGACAGTTTGAAATTTTTCACTCATTTTGTTTCACCAACTTTTATTCTTCCGGTGTACAGCGCCATTCCGACAACTGATTTAATTCCTTTTTCTTCAAGTTCTTTTATTTCCGCAGTGTTTGAGATTCCGCCTGCAACACTAATCCTATTTCTACAAACGCTTTTTAACCTTTTAATTGTTTCCCAGTCAATTCCCTGCATTAGCCCTTCTTTTTCAACACAGGTGTAAAGGAATTCTCCGCAAAGGTTTTCCAGTCTTTTTGCCATTTCAATTGGGCTTTCTTTCAATGTTTTTTTCCAGCCTTGCACTACAACCTTTCCTTTTTTGCTGTCCAAAGCTACAACTATGTTCTGCTTTCCAAATTCTTTGCATAGTTTTCCAAGAAAGGCTTTGTTTGCGCTTGTTCCAATTATTGCTTTTTTTGCTCCTGCATCAAACAATTGTCTTGCGGTTTCAAGGTCTCTTATTCCTCCGCCAACCCTTGCATTGACAATAGAGCAAAGCCCTTTTACAATTTCTTGATTGCTGCCTGTGCCCATGGCTGCATCCAAGTCAATTACCTGTACTTCCTCAAAGGAAGAAAACCGCTTGGCGAATTCAAGCGGCTCCTTTCCTATCTGTATTTTGACTTTTTTTCCCTGCTGCAATTGCACTATTTTTCCTCCCAATAAATCAATGCTTGGAATCATGTTCTTACCTCCAGTTTTTCTTTTTTCAAAAATTTTTTTACTTCTTTTACAGAGCATTCTCCAAAGTGAAACAGGCCTGCGGCAAGCACAGCGTCTGCTTTTCCTTCCTTTAAGACAGCTGAAAAATCTTTCATTTGCCCTGCTCCTCCTGAGGCAATCACAGGAATTTTGACAGCTTCACTTACTTTCTTTGTGAGCTCGATATCAAACCCTTTTTTTGTGCCATCCCTGTCCATGGAGGTTAAGAGGATTTCTCCTGCCCCTTTTTTTTCTGCTTCAACAGCCCAGGTTAAAGCGTCAACGCCTGTAAACACGCTTCCGCCCAATGTACTGCATTCAAAGCCATTGTCTCTTTTTTTTGCGTCTATTGCAACTACTACTGCCTGCCTTCCAAAGGTTTCACTCAATTTTCCTATTAGGCCGGGATTTTTCAAGGCAGCTGAATTGATGCTTACCTTGTCTGCTCCTGCTTCAAATACTGTTCTTGCATCTTCAACTGACCTTATTCCTCCGCCAACCGTTATTGGCACAAACACTTTTCTTGAGGTTTTTTTGATTACCTCTGCCATTGTCTGCCTTTTTTCTTTGGAGGCTGTTATGTCAAGGAAGCATATTTCGTCAGCTCCCTCTTCATAGTATTTTTCAGCAAGCTTCCATGGAAGCCCTGCATAGCGCAATTGCTTGAATTTCTTTCCTTTTACTACTCTTGCTTTTCCTCTGTTCAAGTCACAGTCAAGGCATGGAATAATACGTTTTGCAATCATTGCTTTTCACCTCCTTTTTTTGCAAAGTTTTGCAGCATTCTAAGTCCATATTTTCCTGACTTTTCCGGGTGAAACTGTGTTGCCCAAAACTTTCCTTTTT
>JAFCCH010000083.1 GCA_017610265.1 Nitrososphaerota archaeon | reverse complement strand
TGAAATAAATCCCGGAAGGCTGCCATCCAGGCTGATTCCGTAAAGCATTCTTGAAACAGCCATCAAAATTATGAGAACAGTGCTTGCAGTTGCAAACAAGGCAATTATTGAAAAAATTGTTGCGGCTGTTGGCCCAAAGGCTGTTCCTGCAACAAGAGCAATTGGTGCAGCCGAAACAGAGAGTTCCTGCCAGGGCACAATGCTTACCACGCTTAAAGAAACAAGAATATAAAGAATTGTTGAAATAACCAATGCAACCAATATTGCCTTTGGAACAGACTTCTTTGCATTAACAGTTTCCTCACTCAAATTTGCAATGTCTTCAAAGCCAATGTATGCAAAGAAAATTAAGGCAGCGGCGATTGCAACACTGTTCAGGGCCGAAGGCAAAGGTGCATTTGGAACAACTGATTCCAGATAGTCAACCGTTCCAAAAAACGGGAGAGCCATAAAAATTATTAGGACAAGGCCAATTGTTGCAACAACTGTAAGCACAGTGTTCAGCTTTGCGCTTTCCTTAACTCCCAAAAAATTTACAATTGAAAGAAGTGCAATTAAAGAAATTGCCACAATCGGAAGCGGAAGAGGAAAAAGCAAACTGAAGTAGCCTGCAAAGCCTATTGAAACAGCTGAAACAGAAATCATTGCTGCAAAAAGTGAAATCCATCCCATCAAAAAGCCAAAGAGTTTGTTTTTGAAGGCATTTTTTACATAAGTATATTCTGCCGCAGACTTTGGAAACATGCTGCTTAATTCACAGTAGCTTAGGGCAGTAAGAGAAGCAACCGCAGCTGCAACAACAAACGAAAGCCAGACAAGGTTTCCTGCAATTCCGGCGGCCTCGCCAATAAGCGCATAGATTCCTGCTCCAAAAATTACACCAAGGCCATAAAACACAGCTTCATAAAACGAAACACTTCTTTCAAGCCCTGGTTTTGAAATCGTTATCACAGGCACTTTTTTTTCCAAAAGAAACACCTACTTTTTTCTATAAGGAGCCGTAAGATTGTACATGTAATAAAAAACTCCAAGCACGGCAAAGGCAATGACTGCATTTACAATTGTTGTAATTGGCGGCCCAAGCCCGACAGTGCTCCATGGAATTAATTCAAGCTCAGGGTCAAGGTAAGCCCTTATTGCAAGCACGAGAACTGCAACAAAAAGGAATTCGATGAAAAGCAAGGCAGGGGCCTGGGGCTCGGTCTTAATCTTCATAATTTTTTCCTTGGCAAGATCCTTAATTATTCCGGGAGCCCTTTTTTGGGCAAGGTAAAGTTCAGGATGCCTTTTCTTTATTGCAAAGTAAAGCAGGCCAAGCAAGAGAACTCCAACTGAAAGAATTAAGATGTCTTCAATGCCTGGATTTGGAACAAAGGCAATTGCCTTTTGTTTTAAGTTAAAGCTGAATCCAACCACGTCCAAAAACTGTACAATAACAAGAACTGCAATAATAAGCTGTGCAAAGACAAGGCTAATAATGCGCCACTGCCTTTTTACAGTGTCTTTTTTTATTTCTTTTATTAATGCCATACTGGAAAAAGAACTGCTTTCAAGTATAAAAAATTGAGTGTTTGCAAGAAAAAAATAAGTTTGAAAAAAGCAGTTATTTTTTTAGCCAAAGAAATTTTATTCTTCAACTTTTAAGCCAAATTCTTCATCAATTTCTCTTGCAGTTTTCTTCATCTTTGAAAAGATTCTGTCAATGTCTTCCTCAATTTCTTCAATTGTTCTTAACATTGACCTGCTTCTTGCAAGATAGTTTCTGCCCTGCCTTATAACAAGGCCTGACCTTTGCAGATTGTTCAAATGGTTAACAACTGAGCCACGGCTCATTCCAACCTTTTCTGCAAGCTCACTGCTTGTCAAAGGCTTTTTCATTTCTGTTGCGGCAACAACTTCCTTGAAAAGGTTTGAAGCAGTTTTTTCCCTGTCAATTGCTTCAAAAAATCCAAGTGTTCTGCAAATCCACTCAAACTCGTCTTCAACACTTCCAGAAAACGGCCTTTCAATTCTCCTTATGACTATTTTAAAAGAAGCATGCCTGTCATTATCCATACAAAAACAAGAACAAGAAAAGAATAAAAAGGTTTTGTCCAAAGAAGTTTGTAAACGTTTAAACATTTTAATCAAATGATGTATTATGTCTGACAAAAAACATTCAGAAAAAAGCCATAAGGAAAAGACCCTCAAGAAAGAAGTAGAGGAACTTAAAGACAACCTTCAAAGGGTTCAGGCTGAATTTGAGAACAGCAGGAAAAGGCTTGAAAAGGAAAAAAAGGATTTTTCAGGCATTGCAAACGCACGATTAATAAGTGATTTATTGCCCTTGCTTGACAGCATGGATGCTGCAAGGGAAAGGATTGATGACACAAGAGAAATCAGAAAAGAAGAAGTGATTGAAGGAATGGAATCAATTCAAAAGCAATTTTTTACAGTTTTAAAAAGCCAGGGGCTTGAAGAAATTAAGACAGTTGGAAAAGCACTTGACCCAATGAAGGAAGACTGTGTAATGCAGGGAAAAGACAAGAAAAAAAAGGACGGCATTGTTTTGGAAGAACTGCAAAAAGGTTACAGCCTTAACGGAAAAGTTTTAAGGCATGCAAAAGTAAAGGTGAACAAATTATGATTAGCATTAAACCAAACCCGATGGAATTTCCGGAAGACTTAACACCGGAAGCACCTTATATCGGAGGCTAAAGGAGGAGAATAAAATGGCAAAAATAATTGGAATTGACTTAGGAACATCAAATTCGGCAGCAGCTTTCCTGGAAGCAGGCAAGCCAAGGATTATCGCAAGTGCAGAGGGTGCAAGCGTTTACGGGA
>JAFCCH010000038.1 GCA_017610265.1 Nitrososphaerota archaeon | reverse complement strand
ATAGTGGAATTTTCTTTGCTTTTTTGGCTTGCTTGACTTAATATTGTTCATTTTCATTCACCTATATAACTGCTGAAGAAATTCCGGCTATTTTTGGGAATCTTTCTCCAACCTCTTTTGCAATTACTCCTTTTATTTCGCTTCCTTTTGGAACGCCTTTTTCATCAACAAGAACTACAGCGTTATCTTCAAACTTTACCCTTAGGCCGTTTGCTCTTCTGTATTCTTTTTTTACTCTAACAACAACCGCTCTCTCAACCTTTTTCCTGATTTCTGGCTTTCCTTTCTTTACAACAACATTTACCATGCTTGCAATTCCTGCCTTTGGAAACATTCTTTTGTTTCCCTTAAAGCCGAAGACGCCGATTATCTCAACAATCTTTGCTCCGCTGTTGTCAGCGCAGACACATCTGCTTTTTTGCGTAAGGCCCTTTGTTACATTTGCGCTTATTGCTTTCATCTCATTTCACTTCCAAAAATCATTCTTTCTTTTCTTCTTTCTCTTCTTCCTTTACTGGCTCTTTTTTCTTTTCCTTCTTTGTAAATGTGTCATCTTCTGATTTGACAATTGTTTTTTTCCCTATAACTTCCATTACGACAAAACTCTTTGTCTTGCTAAGCTTCCTTGTTTCGCCAATCTTGACAACATCGTCTTCTTTTGCTCCAATGCAGTCTGGGTTGTGTGCTGTAATTCTGCTTCTTGATTTTTTGTATCTTTCGTATTTTGGGACATATCTTACAATTATCCTTTCAACAATTGCGGTCTTGCTTGGCTTTGCACTAACCACTACACCTGTAAAGACATTTCCCCTAACACTGATTTCTCCGTGAATAGGGCATTTTTTGTCATTGCATTCAGCCATTTTAATTTCCTCCAAAATACTTTATTCTGTCTTCTGGCCTTTGCAACAGCTTGCTGCAGTCCAGTAAAACATTTTCTTTTCCTAATTCAATCATAAGCTTCACTTCCTTCTTTGGCAGTTTTTTTTCACCTTTTTTTGTCTCCAATATCACTAAATTTTTTGTTTCATCCACAACTTTTCCCTTTAAACCAATTCTGCTTGAATCAGGGCTTTCGGCAACCTCTGCCTTTAGCCCAATCCACTCGTGGCAGACCAGGTTTTTCCTTGTGATGTTGTAGTGTTTTGTCTTAAGCATCAATCAATTCCTCTTTGAAACCTTGTTTCATCAACAGTTGTTTCACTTTTTCCTTGTGTTTTCCCTGCAAAACAATTTCACCGTTTTTCAGGCTTCCTCCGCATGCAAGACTTTTTTTCAACTGCTTTGTGAGTCCTTCTGCGTCAACGTCACTGCCAAGTCCTGTTACAAGCGTTACCGTTTTTCTAAAACGCCTGTTGTCAACTCTTATTTTAATTTTCTGCTGTTCCTTTGCAATCTGTTCACAGATACACAAATTTTTTGGCAGTCCACACTTTGGGCAGATTTCTTCCATTATTTCTTTTTCACCTCTTTTTTCTTACCTTTCTTTGCAGGCTTCTTCTTTACAACTTTTTTCTTAACAGGCTTTTTTGCCTTCTTAATCTTAATTTTTTTCTTAACGGCTTTTGCCTTTTGCTTGGCTGCTTTTGGCTTTTCCTTTTTTGCCTCAACTTTTTTCTCAGCTGGCTTTTCTTCTTTCGCTGCCTTTTTCTCAGCAACAGGCATTTTTTCTCCTGCTCTAAGCTTCTCATTTGTTATTGTCATAAGCCTTGCAACTGTTTTCTTAATTCCTCTAATTCTTCCTGGGTTTTCAGGCCTTGTTCCGCCTGCTGCAACAGCTCTTTCTTTTGCAAGTTCTGCCCTTAGCTCAAAAATCTGCTTTTTGATTTCACCCAATGACATTGTTCGCATTTCTTTAATCTTCATAAATCATCACTTTTTTTCTTCAGCTTTCTTCTCTGCCTTTTTGGCTGGTTTTTCTTTTTTCTTTTCTGTCTTTTTTTCAGTTGGTTTTTCAGCTTTCTTTGGCTCTTTCTTCTCAGCCTTTTTTTCTTCTTTTACTGGCTTTTTCTCAGCTTTCTTTTCAGCAGGTTTTTCTGCTTTGGTTTCTTTCTTCTCAGCTTTTTTGGCTGGTTTTTCTTTTTTCTTTTCTGCCTTTTTTGGCTCTTTTTCTAAAGCCTTTTTTCCTGCTTCTTTCTTTTCTTCCTTTGCAGGTGCTTCTTTCTTTGCTTCGGCTTTCTCAGCTGGCTTTTCTTCTGCCTTTGCCTCTTCTGGTTCTTCCTTTGGCTTTAGTGCTTCTTCCCTTCTGTCAAGTATTTCTTTGATGTTTATTTTGTCTGGGAAGACAACGTCTGGCCTAATGATGCTAAGTGTAATTCCAATTGCGCCTGCTTTTGGATAAGCAGATGCTTTTGCTGTGTCAACCAATTTTACCTGGTCTCCAACTTTTTTCATGTATCCCTGAATTACCCTGTGCTTTCTTTTTCTTCCGCCTTTTCCTGAAAGCTTTCCTTTTAGCACAAGTTCAACGCCTTGGGCGCCTGCTTCTGTAATATTTCTTGTTGTCCTGAAAACAACGCTTTTCCAGTTGAATCCTCTTTCAACGAGTTCAACCATTTTGTCAACTGTTGCCCTTGCATCAAGGGTTGGATTTTTAATGTCCTGAATCTCAATCTGTGGATTGTCTACATTAAACTTTGTTCTAATTTCTTCTGTAAGCATTCTAATGTTTTGTCCACCTTTTCCGATTGCCAGTCCTGGCCTTGCAACGTTCAAAACTATTCTTGTAACCAGAGGGGTCTTTACAATGTGCAGTCCTGTAAATCCTGCTTTGTCCAGGTTCTTTTTTAGGTACTGTTCCAGCTGGATTTTTTTCATTCCCTGCTCGATAAATGTTCTTTCAATCATTTACTTGGCCTCCGTTACAATAACTTCAATATGTGTTGATTTGCTTCGCCTTCTTTTTCCTGAAATGTGGCCCTTTGGCTGTACACTTCTTCTTCCAAATCCTCTGCTTGCAAAGCAGTGGGTTATAAGCAAATTTTCTGAGTCAAGTCCCTTAAAGTCTGCGTTTGCCTTAACACTTTCCAAAAGTGTTGTTGTAATTTTACACAGCTTTTCCGGGAATCTTCCGCTTTTTACCCCTGAAACACTGTCTCCTTTCCTGTGGGCAACTTTCTTGTTGTATGTTCTTAGCGGAAGGAATTCCTTCTTTTCAATTATTCTCTGCAGCCTTTTTTCCACGTTTGAAAGTTTTTTGTTCTTCATTT
Organism: Nitrososphaerota archaeon; assembly: GCA_017610265.1. Lineage (GTDB taxonomy): Archaea > Iainarchaeota > Iainarchaeia > Iainarchaeales > JAFCCL01. Next base: position 12,049 of record JAFCCH010000038.1, on the reverse strand, counting down.
CTCTGCAAAGCTCTGTAGCATACTTTGTCGAAACCGGCTGGTTTTTGGCAATGGCTTTTGCCGACTTTTTCTCATTCTTTGGCTTTGCTTGATATTCTTTCTTTACCATTTTATCACTTTCTTGCGCTTATTGCTGTACTGCTTCTTGTTGCTCCGATTCCTGCCTTTCCGTGCAACAATCTCTTTCTTGTAAGTGCAAATTCTCCAAGGTAATGGCCAATCATTGTTGGCTTTATTTCGGTCCTTTCAAAGCTGTTTCCTTTGTGGATTGCAAATGTCAGGCCAACCATTTGTGGAATAACAATTGTGTCTCTGTCATGTGTCCTTATTGGCTTGTCAGGGCTTGCTTTGCTTATCTTTTTGAGCAAGTGCTTGTTAAAGCCCCTCAAAAGGCTTCTTCTTGATCTGCTGTTGCAGAGCTGTGCAAATTCTTCAATACTTAATTCCTTTAGCTCTTCAATGTTTTTTCCCTTGAATTTAAATTCTTTTTTCAACGCCATAACCATTCACCTTTTAGTGTTTCTTCTTTCTTCCTGTTCTCTTACTTGCGATGCTTCCAACCTTTCTTCCTGGTGGTGCATTTCTGCTTGTACTTTTACTTTTTCCTGCGTGGTGTTGTGATCCTCCGAATGGGTGATCTGATGCGTTCATCGCAACTCCTCTCAGTCTTGGGTAATGCCTGCTTTTTGCCCTCATAAAGTGGTACATGTTTCCTGCCTTTACTCTTGGCTTTTCTTTCCTTCCGCCACCTGCGCTGCATCCAATGGTTGCCCTGCTGTCAAGGCTAAATCCTTTGGTTACTCCACTTGGCAGTTTTATAAATGCCTGTTTCTTGTCTCTGTTAACAAGCAATGCATAAACACCTGTTCCTTTTACGACTTTTCCGCCGTCTCCTGGAACCATTTCAAGGTTAAATATTGGACAACCTTCTGGAATGCTTGACAATGGTAAAACATTTCCAACGCTTATGGCTGCCTTTTTTCCAAACTCTAATTCTTGTCCTACTGCAAGGCCTTCTGCTGCGATAACGTAATTTGTTGTATTGTCTTCAAAATTTACTAATGCAAGTATTGCGTTTCTTCCGGCTTCTTTCACTAAATCTACAATCTGGGCTTTTTCTTTTTGCTCTATCTGCTTTTTGCTGAGGTCGTTGTAGGCTGCTTTTAGTCCGTTGTGTTTTGCTTCAAATGTTGGACCGCCTTTGCCCCTTCTCTGTTGTCTTAGTCTACTGCCCATATTAAATCACTCCGAGCTTTGTTGCAATCTCGTCTGCTTTAAATTTTTTGTTAATCTTTACAAATACTTTTTTTCTTCCTTTTCTGTCGTTCAATACTTTGATTGAATCAATCTTTATTGAGTAAGCTTCTTCTAAAGCATTTTTTACATCTTGCTTTGTTGCGGCCTTGTTTACAATAAAACAAAGCTTGTTCTCTGCTTCAATCATGTTGACTGCCTTTTCTGTAATCAAAGGATATAGAACAATTTCGTGAAAACCTAATTTTGCGTTCATTTCTTAACCTTCCCTTTTTTTTCTTCAAAGGCCTTCAATGCTGACTCTGACCAAAGCGTTAGTCTTCCTGGGACTGCGCCTGGTGCAAACAATTCAGTATTGAGGTTTCTTGCAACGCAGATTTCTACTCCTGGCAGGTTTCTTGCTGCCTTGAAGACTTCTGCGTTTTTTGCTGTAACAATCAAAATGCTTTTCTTCTGCTTTTTTAGTCTGCCTCTCATCTTGCCTTTTCCAGCCCTTCTTCTAACCTTGTCTTTTGCGTTGTCAAGGTCTGCTTTTATTTTCAGGTTTTCAAGAACCTTGTTCAAGTCCTGGGTTTTGGCAATTTCTTCAAATTTATCTTCTATAATAATTGGCAATGAAATATCCTTTTCAATAATATGCCTTGCGCTTACAAGGTCAAACCTTATGCTTGAGGCAATTGCTGAATTCAAAGCTGCTTTCTTTTCCTTTTTGTTAATTCTTTCTTTTCTGTTAGCCTCTGCTTTTGGAGGGTGTGCTCTTGGGCCTCCGACTGCTCTTGGAATTCCTGCTACCCTTCCGTAAAGTCTTCCTCGCCTATTATTGAGCCTTGGCAATCTTGCATGTCCAACATTGATTCCTCTTTCGTCTTCCAGCTCTTGGGCTTGCTCCCTTTGGCTGAATGGCCATACTTTGAATGCTAAGAACAGCTCTCTTAATCAATGAGCTGTTAACATTTGACTCAAAAGCCTTTGGCAGGTTAACCTCATGCAACTTCTTACCTTCGACTGAAAAAACATTTGCCTTCATAAAAATTCACCTTATTTCTGCTTTGACTTCTCCCTTTTTTCTTCGCCTTTTGCAGCAGAAGCTATTTCTTCTGCAACACTTTTCTTTTGTACTTTCCCTTCTTTCTTTTCAACAGCATGTGCTACTTTTACTTCTTCTTCAAGTTCTACTGCAGGTTCTTGGGTTGTTCCTGCGATATAATCTAATGCTTTAAACTGGTGTCTTTCAGTAGGAGTTGCCCTAATAGGTATTCTCATACTAATTACTCTCTTGCTTGGGCCTGCAACGCTGCCTGCAAGAAGGATAAAGTCGTTTTTAAGCAGTCCATATGTTTTAAATCCTGGTGTTGGATTTGCGGTTGCAACCTCTTTTTCTGTTCCAATCTTTAGAATCTTTTTGTTGTATTCTGTCCTGTTGTTGTATCCCATGTGCCCTGGTCTTGCAACCTGCCACATTACTGTGCTTGGGTTCCATGGGCTTATGCTTCCAACAACCCTTTGCTTTTTTGCCTTTGGCCTCTGGATTTTAATGCCTGCCCTTTTTACAGGTCCCTGCATTCCTTTTCCTTTGGTTACTGCTTTAATGTCGATAAAAGTGTTTTCTTTAAAAACGTCTGAAATCTTAATTTCCTTGCCAATTTTTTCCTTGGCAAATTCAATGCCTTGATCAATGTTTCCTGCAAGTGCAACTTCGCATAGGTCTGGCTTTTTCTTGCCAATTCCTGTCTTTGCAGGTTGCGAATGGCACAAAAGCCTTACTGACAAGATTTTGTCCTTAATCTTTTCCAAATCGGCAAAAGTGGCTTTTTTCTCTTCTTTTGGAGCTTCTTTTTTTGCAGTCTCTTCTTTCTTGCTCTTTTTCTTTGTTGATTTTTTCTTAAAAGAATGCACTTTTCTAAGAAGATTTTTGTCAACATTTTCTGCAAGAATATCAATTAATGCGTCAGTTCCGTAAGCGTTCTTTGGAGCCTTTCCATAAGCCCTTACTCCAAAAACTTTCATTGGAGGGGCTTCCAAAACAGTTGTTGCAATTGCAATCTCGTGGCCTGAAGTAATGCTCTTTGAATGAATGTCTTTTCCAAGGACGTGAGTCATTCCTGCTTTGTATGCCAAAAAATTTAATGGCCTGCTTTTCTCTCCTTCCTTTACTGCAATAACTGGGAAAGAGCTGAAGCTAGATGTTTCTTTAGAAGCGCGCTTCCTTGGATAAAAGGCAAGCGAACCTGCGTGTGGCCGAGATGTTGTACTCATATTTTTACGCCTATGTCTTGCGTTTGCAAGATTTCCTAGCGAAGGCTCTCATTCGCCAGATAAAACCTATAAGCCAATTAGAAAACTGAATTGGCATTTACATCCATTTACATTGAAACAGATGCAGTCTACTCAATATATTATATGAATTCTCCCTTAGAAACCTTTAAAAAGCATTCTTTGCCCTGTTCTGGACTAATTGCAGGTTCCTACACAACATTCTTCGTAATCGCTTGTTATATATGACGGGATTTCGCAGTTTGGATCTGCACACTCGCATATTTGGCCTTCGTCACAGGTAATTCCCTCCATATCATCACATGTTTTTAGGACACATTTCTCCTTTTCTTCGTCACATTTCTGGTTTATTGCACATGGCTTGTCAAAACACCAACTTATTGTGCATTCGGCAAAGCAGCATTCTGTGGTATCAAAGGTTTCCTCAGTGTTTTTTGTGCATTGCGCTCCTATTTCTATATCACATATTTGTCCTTCTCTTTCCTCGCAGGTTAGAGCCTGGCATTCAAGGCAGCATTCATCATTGTCAAGTGTTCGCTCTATTTCACCAACACACTTTTCAATGTTTGTATTGCAGGTTCTTCCCCCGATGTCGTCACAGGATTCTATAATGCAGTATCCATTATTGCAGATTTCTCCGAGATAACAGTCGCCTACATTGTTGCAGCTTCTTCTGCATTCCCCAAGGCAGCAGGTAATTCCCTTGTCGTCCTTAAAATATTCGTCAGTGCATTTTTCATTTGCTGTGCATAATCCAAGATCCATTTCGCTGCAGGTTTTTTTGTAGCATTCTCCCCTTACGCATTTGTGTAAGTCAGGGCATTCAACACCTTCACAGCTCTCGGTTTTTACACAGGTTTCATTGCAGCAGGTTGTACTTTCACTTGTTGGGAAAGGAGTTCCTTCACAAACCTCAAAAATTTTACAGGTAATTCCATTAAGCTCTTCGCAGGTTTTCAATTCATAATTGCAGTTTTTTGGCGTTCCTATACAGGTGTCTGCAGTAAATCTGTTTGAATCGGTGCAGTCAATGTCGCTTGTGCACTGGTCAATAAGCGGGCAGTCTTGATCATCCTTGTAGACGCAGCCAGGCGGGCAGTACCCATCGTTGTTAAGGCAGTTTTCAATATAGGTATTTTTACAAGTCCTTGGGCTTCCATCGCATTTATCATTTGTGCTTACTTCTGAGTCATCGCAGTCAGAATCCTTGTCGCACTCATGTTCTTCTGGCGGAACATACTCTTCTTTTACTGAGCAAACAACTCTTGTTGCGCCTTCATCTAAATAAAATTCAGAGACTGCATTTCCAACCTTTACTGTAACATACCAATAATCGTCCACATCCATGCTCTTGCCGCAGTCATTTCTTATATCGTCAATCATTAGCATGGTGGCGTCTTTTTTTAGGAAGGCACTTTTCATAAATGCTGTTGGATATTGGTCATAAATTTCCTTTATTTCAGGAAACTGTTTTGCCTTTGCCTCTATGTCTTCTTGGAGGCAGCCTGATACTAATATGGACACAAGCAGAATTGTAAAAAATAACGCCTTTTTCATTCACTTAAATAAACACTTTGCAGAATAAAAAAGTTTTGTTGATGTAAAAAAAAGAGAGGAAGGGCCAAAGACCCCTCTCCCTTATGTTGGGGGGTTTAAAGAAGTATAATTTGGCTTCTTTCCCTTACTTAAAGTAGCTTACGACTGTGTCAAAGCTGCTTTGCAAGATAGCCATAGGCTGTCCAAGAACACTGTTGGTCTTGATTGCTCTGTTTGCCTTTCTTGGCCTGGCAACTCTTTTTGCCACAGCAACCTTTCTTGCCCTAACAGTCTTTTTTGCCTTTACTATCTTTCTTGCCTTTGCTTTTACTGTTTTCTTTTTTGCCATATTATCACCTCTTTTTTCATTAAAAAATAATTTGTTGACCTTTTTTTTAAGGCCTGAAAATAAGATATAGTGCTATTCCAACCAATGCGATTAGTCCAAGTGCTGCGCCTGCTTGTCCAAGTACAACAAAGCCTGTTGAAAAGCCCTGCAGTGTTTCATTTAGTTCTTCATTTCCTTCATTGTTTTCTGCTGGTTCCTGTGGTTCAGGCTCTTGCTCTACTGCTGTGGAAACAATCTTGGTTATTTCTGTCCTGTTGCATCCTAATGCTTCAATTATATAAACAAGATTTGTTTCAGCCAAGACTGATGAAACATTTACATTTCTTGAAATAAGTGTATTTCTTGGAATTGAAATAAGCTGTGGTTCAACTGTCAGGCCTGGTCCGTCAAACTTTACTGTTGCTCTTTCCATTGACCTGTTGTCAATTACAACTTCTACAAATCCACTGTTTCCAATAACCTGTGAGTCTGGCACAATAAGTGAAAAATACTTGCAGTTTTCAAAATTATTTGAGCCTGAAACTGGTTCTGAATAATCTTCCTCTATTTCAACATGGAATGCTGAAACTCCGCTTGACAAATGGCAGTCGTCTCCGTTTTGGAAATGTCCCTTTACATCAACAAATGCTTCGTAGTCTCCGGTATTGGCGTAATCATATGCTCTGACTTTTACATTAATGTAAGAACTGTCAAAGGCATCAATTCTCTTTTCATAACCGTTTTCTTCTGCCTGGAATTCTGAGCTTGAATCAAAAACACTTATGTAATCAATCAAAAAATCTTCGTCCGAATCGTTTTCAAGGAATATTGTGGCATAGGTTGTATTGCCTTGTTCAACGTTAACTGTTCCTGCGTTAAGGTAAATATCGCTGCAGGTTCCTGTATTATTTGAACCGCCTGATGTAGGCCTGTCACTGTCAACAAAGACTGTAAAGATTTCTTCGTCAATATTGTTGTAAGAGCAATAGTCTCCGTTGTCAAATCTTCCCTTTACCTTAATTGTTACATCTCCTTCCTTGTCAGAATCGACATTGTCGGCCTCTATTCTAATTCTAAAGCTTTCCCTGTCATCTGCGTCAATTTCTGAAGGGATGTCGTAAACATCTATGTCAAAATATGAGGAATTTTCCTCAATTTCAATGTCATATAATTCAAAGTCTTCATTTGACTCATTGTCAATGCTGAATGAAACAGTCTTTATTGAGTCTTCGTCAAGGTAGACATTGCTTGCGTTAATCTCAATATCTTCACAGCTTGGTTCTTCTTCTTCATCAAATTCTACGTCAACATCAAAATAGGTTTTTGGAATGTCTGAAAAGCCGCAGTATTCGTCTTCCTCGAACTGGCCTCTTATCTTAATGTAGGCTTCACCAAGGCTTTCGTTATCAAGGTGGCCTGTCCTAGCCTTTATTGTTAGTTCGCCTTCGTCTTCTCCATCAAGAGGATTTGTGTAATCAGGGAGCCATATTTCAAAGTCTCCGTCTTCCCTGTAAATTTCAATGTCGTATATTGTGAACATTTCCTCGGCTTCGTTGTGAATTGGAAAATAAAAATAATCAGTATCGTCTCTGTCAATCGAAATATCTTCTGCATCAATCCAGATGTCGTCACAGTTTGCAGCTTGCACACTGGCAACAAAACCTGAAAGCATGATGAGGACTATTCCGAGCAATAGAATATTTTGTCTCATAAAGAAATTGCGCATTCCAAGTATTTAAATGTTACTGATTAACCGAAGGGAGTTAATTATACCTTGTTTTTGGGGCGTTTTAAGGGCATGAAAAAGAGCCTTTTTTTGCATTTATGGGTCTTTAAACGCCATTCTCATGCTGTCTCCTATTCTTATCATTTCTGAATAGGTTATTCCGACAATGTAAACCAGGATTATGCCTGCAATAATGCCTGCGATAATTCCCATAAGCAGATATTCCAGTCTTTTGTTCGGGGCCCTAAACCTTTTCATTCTATCCCTTCATCACTGCCAGTGGCAGATGCCTTGAAACCTTTTTTCCGATTCCTGACAATTCAATGCTTTTGATTACCTCATCAATGTCCTTGTAGGCTTCTGGCATTTCTTCCGCCAGGCCAGCCAAACTTTTTCCCTTGATAACTTCGCCTTTTGCTTCAAGTTCTTTCTTTACCTGTTCCCCTCTCTTAAGCTTCATTGCAGCATGCCTTGACATTGTCCTGCCTGCTCCGTGGCATACTGAGGCAAAACTTTTCTCAAGTCCTGATTTCGTTCCAACAATGATGTAGGAAGCTGTTCCCATGCTTCCTGGGATTATTGCAGGGTGCCCTGTTTTTGCGTAAATTACGGGGTTTTCCGGCCTTCCTGCAGGCATTGCCCTTGTGGCTCCTTTTCTGTGAATCAGCAATTCCTTTTCTTCTCCATTTACTTTGTGCTTTTCAAATTTTGCAACATTGTGGCAAATGTCGTAAACAATTTCAAGTCCCATTTTCTCGGCGTCTGTTCCAAAAACAGATTCAAATCCTTCCCTAATCCAGTGGGTCATTGCCTGCCTGTTTGCAAATGCATAATTTACACCGCACCACATTGCCTCAAGGTAATCTTTGCCTTCCTGGCTTTCAATTGGAGTGCAGGCAAGCTGCCTGTCTGGCACACTAATGTTATATTTTTGCATGGCTTTCTGCATTACGCTGATGTAATCTGTTGCAATCTGGTGGCCTGCACCCCTGCTTCCTGAATGCAACATTACTACTGCCTGGCCCTCAAACAAGCCAAACTTTTTTGCAATCTCTTTTTCAAAAATCTGCTCGACCTCTTGCACTTCAACAAAATGGTTTCCTGATCCCAAAGTGCCGGTCTGGGGCATTCCTCTCTTAAATGCCTTTTCACTGACTTTTTCCGGATTTGCCTCTTCCATCTCGCCGTTTTCCTCAATTCTTTCAAGGTCTGATTTCCATCCAAATCCCTTTTCAACCATGTGTCTTGCGCCGTGCTTAAAAATTTCTGCCAGCTCATCCTGTCCAACCCTTATCTTGCCCTTTTGGCCAACTCCTGCAGGAACGAGCTTGAACAAAATATCCATCAATTCTGGAAGTTTCTCTCTTATATCCTTTGCCTCAAAATTTGTTCTCATTAGGCGGACGCCGCAGTTTATGTCAAATCCTATTCCGCCAGGGCTTACAACCCCTTCCTTCCTGTCAAAGCCTGCGACTCCTCCGATTGGAAAGCCATATCCCCGGTGCATGTCAGGCATTCCCATTACTGCCTTTTGAATGCCTGGAAGCTGCGCAGTATTTACAAGTTGTTGCCTTGCCCCCTCTTCAATTTCTTTGAACAAGGGTTCTGATGCAAAAATTCTAGCAGGCACATTCATGCCTGCATCAGCTTTCATTTCCCAAACACCTTTTTCAATGCTTTTAAATTCCATAATTACACGTCCACAACACACTGGGCTACAAATTCGCCGTTCTTTTTCTCGATCTTTAGCTGGTGGTAGGTGGCAGCCTTTACCTCGGACTTAAGGTCGTGTTTTTTCTTATTAACCTTTTCCCCGCTGGCTTTTCCTTTAAGTATAATTTTTCCCCTATCTCTTGTTATGTATAAGTAAAATCCGCTGAACATCATTCCATTAATGTCTTTCAAATACAAAAGCTCGTTTAGGAAATCGATTAAGAGTTCTTCCCTATTGCTTGACTTTACTTTAAATTCAAAGCTGGTATCAGGGCTAATCATTTCGATGTTTACCATTACTGAGAACATTGCTTTTGCGCACTCGGAAAATGCTTCTTCCAGGCTTTCTCCAGTGCCTTTAACACCAATATCTGCCTTGTGTTCAAATAATTCGTACATAAAAAAATATACTGGGAAAATGATTTTATTTAGTTGTTTTTGGTTTTTTCCTAGTCTTTTATTCTGTCAATCCAGTTAAAAATCTTTTTGTCAAAATGCTTTTCTTCAATTTTTTTAATTTGTTCAACCCTTTTTTTGTGGCGTTCCCCTTCCTTTTTGTGGCCCAAAAAATCTGTTTCTAAAAATGTTGTGACAAGGTCTTTTACGGTCTGGTCAGGAGTATTTCTTGCTCCAATGCAGGCAATGTTTGCATTGTTGTGCTGCCTTGAAAGCTTTGCAATAAAGCCATCGTTTAGAACAACTGCTCTTGCTCCTGGAACTTTGTTGGCAACAATCGCCATTCCAACTCCTGTTCCGCATAAAAGAATTCCCAAAGAATTCTTGTCTGCAGCAACAGTTTTGGCAAGTTTTATTGCAATCTTGGGGTAATCTGTTCTTTCAGCAATATGAATTCCCAAATCAACAAATTCGTACTTTTTTTTCAAAGTTATTCTCAACCTGTTTTTCAAGTGGAATCCGGCGTGATCAGAGGCAATGTAATACTTCATTTGAATCTGAAAGATAGAGGGGTTTTCCTCTTAAAATAGTTTGCCTACAATCGGTTTGGCCCCTATTCTATCGTAATCTGAATATTTGTAATAAATTCTGCTGGAAGATCCAGGCACATTCTTATATCGAATTCATAATTAGTATAATTAAGTAAAGTGCAAAAGTCTTTTGTTTGTCCACAATATTCAGCACAGGTTTTTGCCTCAGTTTCTTTGCTTACCCAAACAGTTTCTGTGGTTTTGTTCCAACAGTTTGTACTTTCAATTAAAAAAGACTGGTTACTTTCGAATTCACTGCTTTCAATTTCGGTCTTTAGTTTCTCTAAGTTGCCCATCAGTTTATTATGGCACATTTGCCCATTCCATTGGTATGCTAAATTGAGGCCTAACAAAAAGACGCCTAAATATAAAATAACTACTGCTGCAACAATCGCAATTATTATGTTTTTCAAAGTCAATTTCATTGTTTATATTAAAGTTAGAACTAGTATCTTATTATTTTGTTTTCAGAAAAAACAATTACTCTTTTAATTCAATTTCAACGTGGACAGATTCTGGAATTTCGACCCTCATAATCCTTCGAAGGGTTCTTTCATCTGCCTCAATGTCAATTATCCTTTTGTGAATCCTAAGCTGCCATCTTTCATAGGTTTCTGTTCCGCCCCCGCTTGGGCTCTTTCTTGTTGGCACAATAAGCTTCTTTGTAGGCAGTGGGATAATTCCAGAGTGCTTTACTCCGGTTCTTTCAGCGACGTCGCTCATCCTTTTAGAAATTTCTGTAAGCTGGCTAAAATCCGGCGATGTCAGTTTAATTCTTGCTTTTTGCATCATATTCACCTATGCTGAAAGTTATAAAAAAAATGGAAAACAGCAACAGCGCTGTTTTCCTAAATTTATTCCTGGTTTTATTTCTTTTTCTCCCTTGGGGTGACCTTTGTAACCATTCCGGCTGCAACTGTCTGTCCCATGTCCCTGATTGCAAACCTGCCAAGCTGTGGGAACTTTTTGTATTCCTCTACAACGACTGGTTTGGTTGGCACAATCTTTACGATTGCTGCGTCTCCTGTTTTCAGGAACTTAGGGTTTTCTTCCTTCACTTCGCCTGTCTTAGGATCGAGTTTCTTTAGAATCTCTGAAATCCTGCATGACAACTGAGCTGTGTGAATGTGGAATACTGGGGTGTATCCAACAGGGATTGCTGTAGGGTGTGAAAGCACAACAATCTGTGCCTCGAACTCTTTAGCAACGGTTGGTGGGTCTGATGCAGGGCCGATTACGTCTCCCCTGGCAACATCCCCTTTTCCAAGACCCCTTATGTTGAATCCAACATTGTCTCCTGGAACTGCCTGCTTCAACATCTCGTGGTGCATCTCAACTGTTTTGAGCTCACCTGATGCTCCGCTTGGCTCTATTGCAAGTTTATCGCCAGGCTTCATGGTGCCTGTCTCAACCCTTCCAACAGGTACAAGACCAACGCCTTTGATGTTATAAACATCTTGAACTGGAAGCCTTAGTGGCTTGTCTGTTGGTGGCTTTGGTGCAACAAGAGCGTCCAAAGTGTCAAGCAAAGTGTCTCCCTTAAACCATGCTAGTTTTTCTGATTTTTTGACAATATTATCGCCAACCCATGCAGAAACCGGGATAAATTTAAGATTATCTTCCTTGTATCCGACACTCTTCAAAAGCTTTCCTGCTTGTTCCTTAACTTCTTTGTACTTGGCCTCGTCATAGTTGACTTCGTCCATTTTGTTTACTGCAACAACTAGAGTTTTAAGTCCCATAACCTGTGAAAGGAACGCGTGCTCCTTTGTCTGGGCCATGACTCCTTCTTTTGCAGCGATAACAAGAACAGCAGCGTCTGCCTGGCTTGTTCCTGTAATCATGTTTTTAATGAAGTCTTTGTGGCCTGGTGCGTCGATGATGGTGAAATTGTTCTTCTTTCCATCAAACTTTTTGTAAGAAACGTCAATGGTTACTCCCCTTTCCCTTTCTTCCTTTAGGTTGTCCATTGCAAATGCAAAAGCAAAACTTTTCTTTCCAACAGCTTCAGCCTCGGCCTCAAGCTTTCTGTATTCCTGTTCTGGCAATGCGCCAGAATCGTACAATAGTCTTCCGACAAGTGTACTTTTACCGTGATCAACATGTCCTATGAAGACCAGGTTAACGTGTGGTTTATCAGCCATTTAAATTACCTCCAAACTGAATTCGCCACCAATTCTTTTAGGGAAAAATTGGAAACCCCTGACTCTCGATTACTATCTTTTAATCCAA
>JAFCCH010000082.1 GCA_017610265.1 Nitrososphaerota archaeon | reverse complement strand
CAACAGCACACAATACCTAACAACCTCTGACTTCAATGCAGAGAGATGGGTGCAAATAACAGTTGACGGTTCAACCCAGGTTCCAAGAGTAAAACTTAATTCACAGCCATCTGCATTCATAGCAAAAAAGGCAATGACACTCGACCTAAATGCTTTCATGCAATTCTCTGACTTTAACAACTGGTATGCAAGCACATTTGCCCCTACATTTACAGGCGACAGCAACTTTGCAAATGTTAGAGTTGACGGAAACCAATATACTAAAGGCGATATAATTATTGAAAACCATATTCTCCCTTCAGATATAAGTACATTGGAATTGCATGGAGCAGGTCAAGAAGCTCCAGGGGGATTCAGGGGCGGAAACATAGGATGGTATTACAATACAGGCGGAGCTACAGATAATCTCGCAGGTGCTACCTTCATTAATCAAAATAAACAATTTGTGTGGAGTCCAAACGCACAACAAGCAAACATTGATGCCGGGATTGCATGGATCGATTTCGATAATGGAGACGCAAACTTCCACGACGTAAACTTTGCAAACATTGGAATTTCAGGAAATATCTATGGGGATTCTAGTACAGTAATTCAGGCCTCTAAATTACAGTGCATTGATTGTACTGCGAGTGGAAGCGGGGCAATTGCAATAGGTAGCAATGAATCCAATTTAATAGCGAATGGGATTGGGAGTTTTGCAATGGGTTATGCTTCAGCTTGGTCTGGAACATCAAATTTGGTGGCGTCAGGAAACGGTTCAATTGCAATGGGCCTTTCAGAAAGAGTTGCTGCCACTGCAAACTTTTATTCGACAGGAGCTGGAAGTGTTGCAATGGGTTATTCAGATAATAACACAATTGCACAAGGAAAAGGAGCTATTGCCTTAGGATACAATGTCAAGGCATTAGAAGAAGCAAGCGTAACGCTTGGAAAAGATTTGACAAACTATAATGCCAACTCTGTTCTTGTGCAGGACCTGAATGTTTTGGGAGACCTGAATGGAACTGATATTGGCTTAACAGGAAACATCTATGGAGACAGCAGTACAGTAATTACAGCAGACAAATATCAATCAATCACAGGAATAGCAAGTGGAACAGACGCAGTGGCATTGGGTTTAGCTACGGATGCTTTAGGAGATTATAGCACAGCACTTGGAGTTCAAACAACCGCAAGCGGAGTAGGTAGTTTTGCTGTTGGAAGTGTTGGTGGTGGAGAAATAAGTACAGAAGGCGAAGGTAGTATTGTAATGGGAATGGCTACTGGAGCTGCTGGCGGCTGGGCTTCACTTGTTTCAAGAGGCAGTGGCGCAATAGCAAGTGGATTTACAAATGTAGCAGGAGCTAATGGAGGTATTGAAGCAACAAGTGAGGCAAGCTTTGCTCATGGATATGTTACCACAATTTTTGGCAGTGATGTAAATATTATTTCAAGCGGTTTTGGTGCTGTTGCAATAGGTATGGTAAATAATAGTGGTGAAATAGAAGCTGATGGAAGTGGCTCTGTTGCAATGGGTTATGCAAATAATGGTTGGCTTGAGTCTTTGGGTAATGGAAGTGTGGCAATGGGTTATACAGATACAAATTCTTCTGCAACTGGCACAGGCGCAATTGCCTTGGGTTATAATGCACAGGCTTTGGCAGAAGCAGCAATAACTTTAGGAAAAAATTTGACAAACTACAATGCTAACTCTGTGTTAGTGCAGGACTTTAACGCAGTGGGTTTTGTAACAATTCAGGATTTGAATGTTTGGGGTTCTGCAACATTTTCTGGCGGAGTAGACTTTAATGGTGGAGAAGTTTCAGTTGGAACAAGTGTTGCAAATCCTGCAAGTGGCAGTATTGGAATAAGCCAGCACAGAACACTAACAGGAAGCGTTGGCAGTGACAACACACAGTACGGCATATACAATTTCATAAACGATAAGAGAGGAAGTGCTATGGCAAACGAAAAATGGACTGAATACGGAATATACAACTATTTAGATATTTCTCATCCCTTTGGTGTTGATGCAGATGACTTAAACTTTTTTGGAACATACAGTAAGGTTCGTTACCAAGATAGTGATGCTCCAGATGAGGCCATTAGAACAACTTATGGAGTTTATGGAGAAGCAGAAGACCTTTCAAGTGCGCATGATTCAACAGGGGAAAGCATTGCCTATGGTATTTTTGGAAAAGCAAGAATAGTTGGCGGTGACTTCGATAATGAGCCAGCAAGCGCTTACGGAGGCTACTTTGAGGGAATTGCCTCAGCAGCAGATGATGCTCCAGCAACCTCTTATGGAATCTTTGCAACCGCTTCGGGTGGGGATATAGATTATGCTGGTTATTTCCAAGGCAATATAACTGTAACCGGCGACTCCAACTTCCTTGGAGACTTAATGATAACAGGCAAGTCATTTGCTTCAAGTCATGTAGATCACACTCCTGGATGGGAAGGGACAAGTCAGGAAGCATTGGAACAATTGCTACAAGTGGAAACAGGCCCTGATGGAGAACTTGTTCACAGCACATTGCCAGAATTCACAAGAGTAAAACTGCCTTATACAAAGCCAGAAAAGGAAAGCAAGGCAGGCGCAAAAGGAATGAAAGCTCAATCAATGACAATAGGTGTAGAAGCAGTTTCAACAGATACTGTAGAAGTTGATGAGGCAACTACTGGAAGAGATTTAGGTGCAACAATAACAATGTTAACAGAGGCGACCAAGGCCTTGAATGAAAAGATTGAGGAAGCAGAGCCAGCACAGGTAAATAATGAAATAGAACAAGCGGTTTAAGGAAATGTTTGCAGAGCTCTGTGAAGACAAAGGCTACAGTTGGTGCAGCAGCGAAAACCAGACAGAAGAATCTGTGGAAGAAGAGCCAGTTGAAGAAGAACCACCTATAGAGGAGCCACCAGTTGAAGAGCCTCCAGTTGAGGAACCACCTGTAGAAGAGTGCACTGTAATTTGTTCAAGTGACGGGGAATGCGATGACACAAACGGAAATACTCTGGATGTGTGCAATAATGACGGAGGATGTGACAGCAGCTGCACAAATTTGCCTGTTGTTTTCAATGCAAGGGCTATATGGAGCAATTTGTTTGGATTAATGCCATAAGTACTGGAGTTTTTCACAAATTGCTTTAACGCGTAATTATTTAAACAACGGCCCCGTAATGGTATTGAAATGCCAAGAACATTTGACGCAGGAGATTTCGACATTCACGAGTTTGAGAAAGACAAACCCGAAATACTGCCTGTTACAAAAAAAGAAAAGATTGACAACCGCGTCCTAAAGGTTAAAAGCAAGGCAAAGCCAGAAAAGAAAAGCCATTCAAAGCTAATCTTCATCGGCGTTGTTGCAAATGTTTTGCTTCCAGGCCTTGGAAATGTTTTGCTCAAAAAAAGCAGGGTAAGCGGAACCCTTCTAATTCTAAACCTTATTTTGCTTGTTACAACCCTTGCTCCACTGTCTGTTCTGGGCCTTATTGGAAACGTAGTCTATCCTCAAATGCCTGCAGTTTTTACAACAGAAACAATTATTGATGTTTGGGGTCCGACAAAAGAAATTGCCCTGGCACCGGAAGCATATCCCTTGATTGTCCTTGTTATTGCCGCTGCATTGGTTGCATGGGCCCACTTTGTTTACCTTGCATTACAGGAAAGAAAGCGCTAAAGCCCCTGTTTTGAGGCCGCGAAGTTTGATTTAAAAAGCTATTGCAATCCAAAATATTTCTACTTTGATAAAAGTGGTGTTTTTATGGCAAAATTTGACGAAGCAGATGCAAGACTTTTCAAGAATATCTGGATTTGCATGAAGTGCAATGCAAAAAACAGAAGTCCAAGCAGAAAGCCAAA
>JAFCCH010000003.1 GCA_017610265.1 Nitrososphaerota archaeon | reverse complement strand
ACTGAAAGAGGGGTATTTGGCTGAATTGTGGGCAAAGCCTCTTCCATAACCTCTTCTGCTTTTGTTTTTTCAATGTCTATTCCAGGGCTTTTATTAATCTTTAAAAGAATGCTTTTCTCACTAATGCTTCCAAGCTGCTTGCCATTGCTTATTACTGGAAGCTGGCTAAGGCCGTATTTTTCAAGTTCCTTAATTGTCTTTTTCAGGTTTTCTTCTGCTTTGACAAACATTACTGGTTTTGTCATTAATTCATTGGCCTGTTTTTCCTTGCCTGCGTGAAGTTGGTTTAAACAGTCAAACAACTTTTTTGTCTTGGAGTAAGAGGGCTCAATGTTTCCTGTTTCAACTTTTGCAATAAGGCTTTGGGAAACTCCGCTTTGCTGGGCAAGCTGGCTTTGGGTAAGTCCTTCGCTTACCCTCTTTGCTTTTATCTCTCTTAGGTCTGGAAGCATAGTACTACAAGTGCACCAAAAGAGTTTTTAACCTTATTCCAATCAGAATAATTGAGTCATTTTGCAATTACTTAAAAACATGACCTTGCTTTTCTTCAATAAATCAAATTAACTTAATTGGAGTTGATGAATCAATGAGAACCGGAAACGGAAACTATCTGTTCACATCTGAGGCAATGACTGAGGGGCATCCTGACAAAGTCTGCGACCAGATTAGTGACGCAATACTTGACGAAATAATTAAGAATGATCCATATGCGAGAGTTGCCTGTGAGACAATGGCCGGAATGGGCTTTATTATTGTAACAGGAGAAATAACAACCAAGAGTTATATAAACGTTCAAAAGATTGCAAGAGAAGTAATCAAAGAAATTGGATATGACAAGCCGGAATACGGCTTTGACTACCAGAGTGTTGGAATTCTGACCTCAATTCACGAGCAAAGTGCTGACATTGCAATGGGTGTTAACGAAAAGGAAGGAGAAGGCGGCGCCGGAGACCAGGGGATGATGTCTGGTTATGCTTCAAACGAAACACCTGAGTTAATGCCTGCTCCAATCATGTACGCTCACAAGCTTGCAAAAAAGCTTACTGATGTAAGAAAGGACGGCACATTGCCATATCTCAGACCTGATGGAAAGACTCAGGTAACCGTTGAATATGAAGCAGGCAAGGTAAAGAGAATTACTGCAATTGTTGTTGCTGCACAACACGACGCTGACGTGGAACTTGATGACCTAAGAAAAGATCTCAGAGAAAAGGTCATTGACCCTGTTTGCGGAAAGCTTACAGACGACACAACAGAATACTTTATCAACAATACTGGAAGGTTTGTTCTTGGAGGCCCAGTTGCCGACGCAGGATGTACTGGAAGGAAAATAATTGTTGACACATACGGCGGAGTTGGAAACCACGGTGGAGGAGCTTTCTCAGGAAAGGACCCAACCAAGGTTGACAGGTCAGCTGCATATATGGCAAGGCATATTGCCAAAAATATTGTCAAAGCCGGTCTGGCAGACAGGGCAGAGGTCCAAATTTCTTACGCAATTGGCGGAAGAGACCCAACAAGCCTGTTCATAGATTTGCACGGCACAGGAAAGGTTGAGTCACAAAAGGTTTACAAAGCAGTAAAGAAAATCTTTGACTTAAGGCCAAGCGAAATAATCAAGTACTTGGACTTGAGAAAGCCAATCTTCAGAAAAGCCTGTGTCTACGGACACTTCGGGCACGAAGACGAAATCTTCACCTGGGAAAAAACCGATAAGGCAGATATTCTAAAGAAAGAGTGCGGGCTTTAAGGCCCCTCTTTTCTTTTTTCTTTTATATTATTTTCTTTTATATATAGTATAGTATATTGGGGGCAAAAAGATGCTTGAGGATTTTATTCAAGTAAACGAAATTGAGGCAAAAATTCTTCCATATGCGGCCAAGGGCAAGCTCGTTAAATGCGTGCTTTTTTCCGGCCCGATTAACGTTGTTGCACTTGTTTTTGTTGGAGAAAAAATTTCAATTGAAAAGCTTGAAGAGGCAGTAGATGCTTCTCCTTTTGAACAAACTTCTATACTGGATGTTGAGGACATTACAGGCTATTCTGCCAAATTCCTGCCACCAATCTCTGTTTATGGGGTAAAGGTTGTTTTGGATTCCAAGGTTGCAAAGGCCTTCAAGGTAAGATGCATTATTGGAGATGAAAAAACCCTTGAAATGCTTCCAAAAGACATTCTTTTGGAAAATGAAGACTCATTAGAAGCAGATATAACGCTTTAGTTTTTAAAACAAATTAACCTATTCTTTATCATGCTTCTGGATTTGCACGTTCACAGTCAGTATAGCGAGGACTCTATTACAAAGTCAATTGATCTTGTAAAAAAGGCTGCAGCAAAGGGATTTGGCTTTGCTACAACAGAGCACAATAACTGCGATTCCTGGAGCGACTTCAAAAAGCTTGGAAAGGAATTTAAGGTGCCGATAATCCTTGGTACTGAAATAAAGGTCTTTAAGGGCAAGAAGTTTTTGGGAGAAATCCTTGGCCTTTTCCTGAAAAAGCCTGTTGAAACACACGATTTCTTTGAAGCCGTGACCTTGATTCACGAGCAAGGTGGCATTGTTGCGGCAGCACATCCCTTTGACTTAATGAGAAAGCCTTTCATGCGGGGTTTTGACGAACTGCCTCGCCTTAGGAAGCACTTTGATGCAATAGAAGTCTTTAACAGCAGGACAATTGTGAAAAAGTTTGATGCAAGGGCAAAGCGTTTTGCAAAAGAAAACAAAATGCCAATGATTTGCGGATCAGATGCCCATACCTTGAAAGAGCTTGGCGCTTCTTTAACTGAGGTAAAGGCAAAAAACCTTGACGAGGCAAAGGCTGAAATTCTTGCGGGAAGGACAAGGCTGCACTGCCACAAGTCTTCTTTCATCGTTCATTCTTATTCAACTATGGCAAAACTTGGATTAAAAAAATAGGAGGTTTTGAGATGATTTCATTTCAGGATTGGGAAAAAGTAGAACTGAAGGCTGCAAAAATTCTTTCAGTTGAAGACATTGAGGGGAAAGACAGGCTCTACAAGATGCAGATTGACCTTGGGAGCGAAAAAAGGCAGATTGTTGCAGGCCTAAAGCAATTTTATAAAAAGAAAGAGCTTGAAGGCAAGAACATAATCGTTATTGCAAATCTTGAACATGCAAAAATTGCCGGAATTGAAAGTCAGGCAATGCTTCTTGCGGCTAAAAGCAATGAAGGTAAGTATGTTCTTGCAACTGTTGACGAAAGCGTTGCGCCAGGCACGGCCTTGGAATAATTCCTACTAGCTTTACAACAAGATTGAAGCAATATAGGGCAGTGCAACAATTGTTCCTATTGAGCTGCTTCCCAAATTTGCAAGGGCTGTAACCACAAGAATCTTTGTAACCTTGTTTGAGGCAACAGCCGAAAGGTTGTCAAGATTTGGCAAGTCCTCAAAATCCTGCACTTTTGGAGATCTCATTTTTAATTCAACAAGGCCTGCAAACCATCCTGCTGCAAGTGCAGGATGTAATGAGGTGATTGGAGCTGCAAGGAATGCGGCTGCAATAGACAAAGGATGTGCTCTTGCAATTGCAGCTCCCAAAGCCGAAAGTGTTCCGTTTATCAGGAACCATGTAAGCATTAGATTTATGGCTATGTCGCTTCCCTTTGAGTAAAAGCCATATGCAATAAACACAAAGAAAAGCAGTGGAATGCCGTACTTCAAATATGAGAGTGCGCTCCTCTTTTTTTCAACTTTCATCAAATGTTTAATATCACGGGGCTTTCCAAGATTTTTTTTAATTCCTTCAAGGTGGCCTGCTCCCACAACCGCAACAATCTTTTTGGCAGGGGCTTGCATTATTCTGTTTGCAATAAAGATGTCTCTTTCATCTACAAGTGTTCTTTTTATAGAAGGCATTTCTTTTCCAAGCTGCTGCATCAAAGCATTCAAAGCATCCTTTTCTTTCAAGTCTTCAATAGTTTTTTCGTCAAGCTGCTGTCCCATTCCAAGAAATCAAGAAATCCTGAAAGAAGGCTGTAGGCAAGCTTTCCTTTTTCAATAAAGCTTGTCTTGTTCAAGGCTCTTTTCAGGGTTATGCTTACGTCCCTGTCAAGCAAGGCAATTGGTAGCTTTTTTTCTGCGGCAATCTTTACTGCGGCAAGCATTTCGCTTCCTGGCTTTACTCCAAATCCTTCGCCTATTTGCCTTTGAAGGTTTGACAAAAGAATGTTTAAAAGAAAAAGATGGGTCTTCCCTTCCTTGATAACTTGTCCCAAATCCATCTGCTTCCATTTTTTGCCGTGCTGCAGCTGGTGAAGCCTTTGGTAGTCTAATTCAACGCCTACAACGTCTGGCTCTTCCTTTTCAATGGTTTCTTTTACCAGGGCAACGCTTTCCTTGCTTACATGGGCTGTTCCAACAAGAACAACGCTTTTGTCTTTTAGCTTTATTTTTTGAACAAGCATTAAACCACTTTAATTTAGAAGAACAAAACATTTAATTAAAAACTGTTTTGGACAGGAGTTCTCCTAAGGTGTCTTAATGACTGAATTAAGCAAGAAACTTTTGGATGTTTTGGCTTGCCCAAAATGCAAGGGCGATTTAAAGTACGAAAAGGCCAAAAACAAGCTTGAATGCGGCAAATGCAGGCTTTCTTTTAGAATAGAGGACAGCATTCCAATAATGCTGATTGAAGAAGCTGAAAAGCTTTAAGTGAAGCTCTTTTATAGTTCCGGTAAACACTTTTATTTATGCCAAGAAAACCTTTGCTTCAAAAGCTTGTTGCAAGGCTGAAGTTAGCTGTAAAGAAAAGCAACAAACGCGGAAAAAAGCTTTCAAGAGCTCACACTGCTCTTGGAAAAATGTCTGTTCTTGATTATAGAAAAAACTCTTTTGTGCAGGTGCCAAAAACAAACATAAAACATTGGGGCTTAAGGGTTAGGCAAATGAATGTTTCAAGAACCTTTCCTGGAACAGAACTTGTAATCAAAAAAGTGCATGATGCCACTGCAAGAAAAACAATTTCTGTGATTCTTTCAAAAGTGAAAAAGCACAATAAAAAGTTCAGGCCCAGACATTATAAGCTTGTTTCTCCAAAGGCTTACGCAATCGGCAAGGGCCTTGTGGCAATGTCCAAAATAAATGCTCCTGAGCTTGATGAAGTTTTAAATTCAAAGACTTCCAAGGGGAGGGCAATGTTTAGAGAAATAAAGAACGAGCTTGGTCTTAAGCGCAGTGAGCTTAATTTTATTGGAGAGGAATTTTGGAACAGAACTGGCATAAAGCCCTCCAATATTCTTATTCTGGGGATTGAGGGCAAAAGAATGGTTTTCATGCCATTGATTGACATTATCTAATTTACTTTGCGCTCTTTTTAACAAATTCTAAAAACAGTGGGTCTGGATTTGTTGGTCTGCTTGTTAGTTCTGGATGATATTGTGATGCCATCAAAAACTTGTGTTTTGGCAGTTCAAGAATTTGCATAATTGGGACTTTTGCAGCCTTTCCTGAAAAGACAATGCCTTTTTCTTCAAACCTTTTAATGTATTCTGGATTACATTCAAACCTGTGCCTAAACCTTCTTCTGATCTTTTTAGCGTTTCCATGAAGCTTTGCGGCAATTGTTCCCTCTTTTAGCTGAACATCGTGGCCTCCAAGCCTCATGTTTCCACCCAAGCCCTCTATCTTTCTTTGCTCTGGGAGAAGGCAGACAACTGGTTCAGGTGTCTTTGGCGCAAACTCTGTGCTGTTTGCCTCTTTTAATCCAAGAACATTTCTTGAAAATTCAATTAATGCAATTTGGAATCCAAGGCATAGTCCAAGATAGGGAATATTGTTTTCCCTGCAGTATTTTGCCATAGCAATCTTGCCTTCAACTCCTCTTGTTCCAAAGCCGCCTGGTACAATTACTCCGTCAACTCCCTCCATTTGCTTTTTTAGCAAATCTTTTTTTCCTTCAAGGTTTGTTGTGTCAATCCACTTGGCTGTTACTGTCTTGTTAAGTTTAAAGCTGCAGTGTTCCAGTGCTTTTAGGATACTGATATAAGCATCTGAGGAACCGGTGTATTTTCCTGCAATTGCAATCATAACAGGTTTTCCTTTTCCGTCCGTGCTTGTTTTTTTTGTCCATTCCTTTAGTGCAGTATTTCCGTTTGCCTTGAATTTTTTTGCAATTCCCAATATTTTTAGGATTGCTTCATCAAAACCTTTTTCCCTTAGCTTAAGTGGAAGGCCGTAAATGTTGCTTACGTCATGCACTCCAAAAACATTTTCTTTTGCAATATTAATGTAAAGACTCATTTTTTCCCTAATGCTTTCTTGGAGCTTTGTTTGGCTTCTGCAAACAATAACAGATGGCTGGATTCCCATCGCAAGCAATCTTTTAATTCCAAGCTGTGCTGCCTTGCTTTTCTGCTCTCCCAAAGAATTTGGTTCAAGAATATAAGTGATATTAAGAAAGCAAACATTTTCAGCGCCTTCTTCATATTTTAATTCCCTTAATGCTTCCAATGCAAACATATTTTCATAATCTCCAACAGTTCCTCCAATTTCAATAACTATAACATCTGCTTTGGTGTCAACTGCAAGATTTCTTAAAACAAGTTTTATTTCGCCTGTAACATGTGGAATAAATTGAACATCCCGACCCAAATACTTTCCAGCTCGTTCCTTTTCAATAATCTTTTGGTAAATCTTTCCTGATGTGACAAAATTGCCGCCTTGCAAATTTTTGTCTAATGCTCTTTCATAGGTTCCAAGGTCAAGGTCAGTTTCACTGCCATCGTCTAAAACAAAGACTTCGCCGTGCCTGAACGGGTTTAGTGTTCCGGAATCAACGTTTAAGTAGGCTTCAAGTTTTATTGGCTCAACATTCATGCCTCTGTCCTGCAAAAGCCTGCATAAACTGCTTGAAATAGTTCCCTTTCCGACTCCGCTTATCACCGAGCCTGTTATTACAACATACTTGGTTTTTCCTGCTTTGTAGCCTTTTGGCAGAGGTGTATAGAATTCTCCGCTGCTAGTAGAAGCAATCTCGTTCAAAATGCTTTGGCCATCCACTGAAAAAACCCACCTAAATGATTACGCTACTTTTCTTTAAAAATCTATGCTGATAAATTTGTTAATTCAAACCATTGAACAAAGTGAAATATCGCTTTGTTGGGTAAATAGGGTTTGGGGGGTTTCTAAAGAAAAAGAAAAGGAATTTTTAAACAAAGATTTAAACAAAGATAGATTAATTATAATACTATAAATAAACCAAAATAATTGAAATAAGAGGTGGCAAAATGAGAAAAATGATTATTATTATTTTATTAGCATTTTTTGTGTTGTCTGTTGGAAGCACTGGTGTTTTTGCGGAAAAACAAGGGCTAGCTAATGGACAGGAAAAAGGCAGTATTTATCTAAACCAGCCCGTGATGGGGGATGACCCACTGATTGAAAATGACCCTCTAATGGGGGTTGACTCACCGATGGGAAATAACCCACTGATAGAAGATGACCCAATGCAACAAATACAGCAGAACACGCAAAACAATGGCGATGAACAATTAATAACAATTCAACAAAGGGAACAAGTAAGGGCCAGCAATCCGGTGGAATTGGGGCAAATGATACAACAAAAGCAGCAGGAAATGAACCAAGAACTTCAAGGACTTGGAACAGGTTCACAAAACATTTATCAAAATCAAAACCAAGTGAGATTAGCAGTTCACTCTTTATTTGCTATGGAGGATCTTGTTGGGGGGTTTGGTCCACAAATTAGGAAACTTGCAAGAGATTTCAACAACTCTGTTAAAGTGACCATAAGGGCAGAAGAAAAGACACAGGAAAGAACAGGGTTTATGCGATTTTTCTTCGGTGGAGATGAAATAGCCGCGGGAGAGCTTGAGCAAGAGGTAAATGTAAACAGGCAACGAATACAGACCCTGGAGCAGTTAAGGGAAGACTGTGATTGTGATTCCCAAGTAAAAACAATGCTGCAAGAGCAAATACAAAACATTGAACAAGAACAAAACAGGCTGCAGCAATTGGCACAAGCAGAAAAGCAAAACAAAGGATTATTTGGGTGGCTTTGGAAATAAATAATTAATTTTCCTGCCTTAAATGAGAATGCGTAACATTAAAGTATATTGCATCTGCGATAAGAAAAATGGCAAATAGTTTAATTGGGGCGTAGAAGATTCGAACTCCTGCCACAGCGTCCCGAACGCTGAATCCTACCAGACTAGACTAACGCCCCAGGCTGTTTCTGTTAAAGAAAATGTGTTACAGCAGTAATTTAAAGCTAATCCAAATAGGTTATTGGAAAGAATTAATAACAACAAAATGCTTTCTTTTAGCACATGCTGCCCAGTAAGGAAAAGTTTGGAATTGCATTGATTTTGCTTGTTCTAATCGCTGCCTTTTACGCAATTGGAATAAGGCAAGGCTATTCTCAGGCATCAGAAGAATTTGCTAACCAAAATCCAGTTTTAGGGCCTTCCTCTGAAAACAAATCTTTGGGAATTATTTCAGGAATTAACCCAGGGGTAAAGCCAACTGTTAAGGCAGTTCTTGGCTTTGAAACAGTTGAAAGTCCAAGTTATTTGCTTATTTGGATTCTGGCGGTTGCAGTAATAAGTGGTCTGATAATTGAGGTAACAAAGTTAAAGCCAGGTTGGTTTCGTGTTTTTATGGCAAGTACTTATACAACCTTGCCGCTTGTGGTAAATTTTTATACCAAAAACATTTGGTTTGCCTTTAGTGTAATTGCACTCCAGACAATAATCCTAACTATTTTATATTTCACGCAATGGAAAGAGCATGCGTTGAAGATTATTGCCTCAAAGAAAGCCTAACCAAGTCTAAACAGGCTTGCAAAATCACCTTTAAATATGAGTTAATGCCTTATTTCAAACATGACTTTGGTTGAAGAAGCAGTGCTTAGGGCAAAGGAAACAATGATGTTTTGCTCTACCCCCAATGGAATGCATGCATCAGGCGGAAAAGACGGTTATGACATTGTGTTTGCCCGTGACTCCATGATTGGGCTTATTGGCACAAGCTGTTACGACAAGGAAAAGGAATTCAAAATACAGTTTGCAACCACTTTAAACACGCTTGCAAAGTACCAAAGCAAGCATGGCCAGATTCCAAACGCTGTTGATCTCTTTGGAGACAGGCCAAAACAGGTTACTTTTGCAACGATGGACAGCTCTTTGTGGTATCTTTGGGGTCTTCAATTTTACAAGCACAATTACAATGGAAGAAGGCTTTTCTCAAGGCACAGGCGCCATGCCAAAAGAGCATTTGAATGGCTTGGAAGCCAGGATGCGGGGGAAGATTATTTGCCTGAACAGCTTCCAACAAGCGATTGGCAGGACGCGTTTCCCCACAAATATGGTCACACAATTAACAGCCTGGCATTATACTATGGTGCACTAGGGCTTTACGGCAAGAAAAAAGAACAGGAAAAGGTTTTGCTTGCATCTTCTGGAAAGACAGGTCCAAAAATCCATATGTTTAACAAGAAAGCAGGTTACTTTTATCCCTGGGTTTGGAAAAACCACGACGGAGACATAGAGCAGGAAACATGGTTTGATAGTCTTGGAAACCTGCTTGCAATTTGCTCAGGCCTCGCAACCAAAAAGCAGGCAAACAGCATTCTTGACTTTATCAAAAAGAAAGGGGTTGCAAAACCCTATCCAATAAGATGCATATATCCTCCGATTAAGAAGGGGAGCAAGGAATGGCACAGCTATTTTTCAAAGTGCCTTGCAAAAGATCCAAACTCCTATCTAAACGGAGGTATTTGGCCCTTCATTGGCGGATTTTACGTTGCTGCATTGGTAAAAGCCAAACGCTTTAACGAAGCAGAAAAAGCACTTAAGTCATTAATTGAAGTCAACAAACTTGGCAAGAAATATAAGTGGGAATTCAATGAATGGGTTCACCCTCTAACAAAGAAGGCCGAGGGCAGTGACTATCACGCGTGGAGTGCAGGTGCTTTCCTTTTTGCCCTTAGTTCTCTTGAACAGAAACGGTTGCCGATTCTGCAATAGAATTGCCGTTTACGCCAAGCTTTTTTGCAACAAGGTCATGCAACTGCTTTGATGTCTTCAAATAGTCAAAGTTCTTAACAGCGTGCTTCCTTGCCTTTTGTCCCAACTTCTCTCTTAAGTCGTCATCTGAGAGAAGCTTGTATAAATGTTCTGACAAATCATCAATGTCTGCCCTGTAAGCAAAGGTCTTTGGCTCGTCAAAGTGAACGATTTGCTTTTTTTCAAAGCCCATCCACTTGTAAGCCCACTCTTCTTCCAACTTAATTTCTTCGCCAACCTTTGCAAGAAGTCCTGTCTCGTTGTGAATAATCGTGTCTTTCATTCCCATTGCGTCAATTGAAACAACAGGCTTTCCGCAGGCCATTGCCTCAACCTGAATCATTCCAAAGCCCTCGATTCTGCTTGGGGCTGCATAAATGTCACATGCGTTCAAAAGATAGCACATGAATTCCCTTGAAAGAGGGCCGTCAATAAAATCAACCTTTCTTCTGATATCAAAGTCTTTCATGATCTCCATTTCTTTTCTGTAGTGGTACAAGGGCTTTCCTTTTTCCCAGGTCTTTCCAATATACTTCCAGTCAGGGAACTTGCCGTTTATTTTTCCCAATGCCTGTAAAACCTCTTGGAAACCCTTGCTTGTGGTGTCTCCGCCGGATGTAAGAATCATCTTTTCGTCAGGCTCTACTCCAAGCATTTTTCTGACCTGCTGAATTCTCGGGTCATCCCTTGGAATAGGTCTCATTTGCTCTGTATCTATGCCTATTGGCATTGCATACATGTTCTTGTTTGTAACGCCATCTCTGTGATAAGTCTCTTTTACCCAGTTACTTGTTGTAAGAATCAATGGAAGGGAATTAAGAAGTTCGTGATAGTTTGCAACCCATCCGTCTGCGTTAAGCCATGGAACAGGTTGTACTCTAAAATGCAGTGGGTCTTCGATGATTCGCTGCGCGTCCGCCCAGTAACCAATGCCGATGACTGCGTCTGGCTTAAAGGTTTTGTAAAGTAACTCTTTTTCAGCGCCCGCGCCTCTGTCACATGGCACTGCTTCTAATCCGTTTTTAAGCATCCCTTTGTAAAGCATGTCGCCCTGAATGCTAAGTCCGTCGAGTTCCGGCGGATAAGGATAGAGAATCATTGACTTCATGTTCGTACTCTTCCGCTTTGAAACTTTCAATCGCACGCGCACTGCGCGCTTCGAAGCTTCCTTTACTAAATTGGTACGCAGAAGTGATTAATAAGCGTTTCGATTGCGCGATTTGCGCGTTCAAGTGCGCGATTTCGTTCGCGCCGCGCTCGTTCGGCATGCAGAAGAAGCCGCGCTTCGCAAGCGCGTAGCGAAAGAAGAAAACTTTCTTCGCGCGCAGCTCATTGCTATCAATCATCTCGCGCACTGCGCGATTGACTTCTTTGTGTCGCTTGTGTCCGTACTCGCCACGCACACCGTGCGTGAACACTGCGTCAAACTTTCTTCCTGCCTTCAACTTGCGCAGCATCTTGCGAACTCTTGTTTTTACCTCGTCAAGAGACTGCAGATTTTGTTCAGGGTTGTCATCTTCCAAATCAGAAATTGCACATTTTGCCCCAAGCTTTTTGCAGACCTTTCTGTACTTAGGAGCCCTATCGCGGTCTTTTGCCCTGCAAAGGCTTAAAATGGTCCAATCCCATTCAGGATGCGTTAAAATAGTGCCTCCACACCAGATGGTTTCGTCATCTGGATGGGCTACAATAACTAATGCCTTTACCATACCCCAAAATAGAGGGTGCAAAAAGTTAAATACCAATTCAGTGCTATTAGAGTGTGATTATGGTAGGAAAAAGGCAGGTTTTCTCAGTAGGGGATCTTGGAGTTGACATTTTGCAGGAAATTTCACATTCTGTGGAGTTTGGCGAAGAACATTCCCTTAAAGAGCTTGATTTCTCAATCGGCGGCAATGCCGCAAATTTTGCAGTGATTGGTTCAAAGCTTGGCATTAACCCAGTGCTTCTTGCTGCGATAGGTAAAGACTTTTCAACAAAGTTTTTGAAGAAAGAGCTTGCAAAGGCAAAGGTTCCCTCAAAGCTGATTAAGAGTGGCAAGCCAAATGCCTTCAGTATAATTCTTGTGAACAAGCGCGGCGAGCGTTCAATTCAGTCGGTAAAGAATTGCCTTAGTGAAATAACTTCAAGCAGGGTTGCAAAGGCATTACTCTCTAAGTTAAAGGCCGGAGACATTGTTTTCTTCGGCGGTTTCTACCACTTGCAAAAGTTTAGACCTGGCTTTGGAAGGCTTCTTGTACAAATAAAAAAACGCAAGGCCCTTGTTTGCTTTGACACTTGCTTTGACACTTACAATGTCTGGAACATATCAGAGTTCCTTCCATTGATTGATTTCCTTTTCGTAAACGATATTGAACTAAAACACATTGCAAAGGGAAATACAATGGCAAAGCGTGTTGACTTTCTTTTCAGGAAGGGCGCGACTTGTGTTGCGGTAAAGCAGTCTTCAACAGGTTCAACTCTTTTCGTAAACGGTTTGAAGCCAAAGACGTTTTCTTCTGTTGCTGGAAAGGTTGTTGACACAACAGGTGCAGGTGACGCCTTTAACGCAGGCTTTGTATTCGGCCTTGTGAACGATTGGTCTTTGTTCAATTGCATGATTGCGGGAAACTTTGTTGCAGGACAAAAGATTAAAGTGCATGGACTTGCCGCTCCCTCGGCGTCAGCTGTAAAGAAATTTGTTGCCAAACGCGCAAGCTTGCCTGTAATTGTTACAAAAAGTCATGAGGAAATGAGTAGGGAGGCTGCTCAGGCAGTGCTTGATATTCTTTCAAGCAAGCCAAATGCAAGCTTTGCTTTGCCAACAGGTAGCACTCCCAAAAGACTTTACTCTTTACTTACAAATGCTTACAAAAACGGCAAGGCAGACTTTTCAAGGGCTTCTTTCTTTTCTTTAGACGAGTATGTTGGACTTTCTCCAGAGGACAAGAACAGCTTTTCATTTTTCTTAATGAGCAGGTTTTTGGGAAAGGTTAATGCAAGGAAGAAAAACATTCATTTATTGAATGGCTCTGCTAAAAAGCCAGGGCTTGAGTGCGGAAAGCATGAAAAAGCAATTCAGAGAAAGGGAATTGACTTATGCCTTCTTGGGATTGGGCAAAATGGGCACATTGCATTTAACGAGCCTGGCTCTTCTTTCACTAGCAGAACTCGTGTAATTAAACTAAAGCAATCTACGAGGAAGGTTAACGGAGTTTCATTTAAGAGTGGGTTGGCTCCTGAGAGGGCAATGACTGTTGGCATTAAGACAATTCTTGAAAGTGATGCAATTCTGATGCTTGCCTCAGGAAAGCAGAAGAAAAATGCTGTTTCATGCATGCTTAAGAAAACAAAGAGTTTGAATTGCCCTGCGGCCTCTTTGCAAAGGCATTTGAATGCCCTTGTTTTGGCTGACAAAGCGGCTGTTTAATTAGTTGAATTTAAATACTTGAAAAAAGTATAATCTATTTGGAAAGGTGTTTTGAAAAAATGGCTTTGAGGAAAAGGATTATAACCAACTTGAATAGGAATATGAAGAAGAAGGGCAGGGCTGCGAATTCAATGAAAAAGTCTGCCCAAAAGTTTTCAGATGCTGCAGGAGAAGCAGGGCTTAGAAGTGATACTGCCAGAATGAGGTCTCTTAACGAAAAGGCCGGTTTTCTTAATTTTACAGCAGGTCACCTAAAAAAGCAGAGAAGGCGTTTGAAGAAAGTCAGGGATTTTTTGAGAAAATAGCTATTTTTTCTTCTTTTTGCTTTCTTTAAATAATTTTCCCACAACTAGTTTTCTATGTTTTACCTTATTGGAATCGGTCTCAGATCAGGTCATTTGACCATTGAGGCAAAAGAGGCAATTGAGGCATGCGACAAGGTCTTTTTGGAGACTTATACAAGCATTTACAGCCATGGTTCTGTTGAAGAGCTTGAGAAAATGATTGGAAAGAAGATTGTTTCTCTTGGCAGGGCAGGCGTTGAACAGGAATTTGAACCTGTTTTAAAAGAGGCCAAGAAAAGCGGTGAAAATGTTGCCTTGCTTGTTTTTGGAAATGCTTTGTCTGCCACAACCCATGTTCAGCTTTTGATTGACGCAAAAGAGCTTGGAATTAAGTCAAAGGCAATTCCTGGAATTTCAATTTACAGCTTTTTGGGGGCAATTGGCCTTGACCAATACAGGTTTGGAAGAACCTGTACAATTGTTGCGCCAAAGGAAAATTATGCACCTGAATCCTTTTATGACACAATTAAATCAAACTTTAATGCAGGGCTTCACAGCCTTTGCCTTTTGGATATTGAGGTTGAGAAAAACAAGCTAATGTCTGTTTCAGAGGCGCTTGATATTCTTGCAAAGATTGAGAAAAAGAGGGGAAAGGATCTTTTGCAGAAAGCAACCCTTATTGGGCTTTATGCAATGGGTTCTGACAATCAGACTGTTAAATCAGGCTCATTAAATGTTTTGAGAAGAAGCAGCTTTGCACACTTTCCCCAGTCTTTGATAATTGCGGCTCCATTAACTGAGAAGGAAGAAGAGGCGTTGGAGGTTTTAAATGAGTGAAACAATTGAAGAAAAAGCTGTTCGTTACAGACAGCTTACAGCAGTGGCTTTGGAAAAGGTTAGTGTAAAGGCTGAAGAGGGAAGCGTTGACTTCAAGAGGGCTAAGGACTTTCTTTCAATGGCTGAAAACTATTTGAGTGACGGAAAGCATTTTCAGGAAAAAGGGGAAATTGCCATGGCATTAGCCGCTTTTTCCTATGCTCATGCCTGGCTTGATGCAGGGGTAAGAGCCGGTTTTTTGGACGGAAAAGAGGACAACAGGCTTTTCACTTTGCCTTAGATTGCACTGCACTTGCCTTAGGCGCAACTTTTATTAACCTGAAAAAGCTATTTATTATCGATTAAAATGGGACTTTACGACAAAGGCAATAAGATAAATTTGAAGCTTCCTGAATTCAATTTTGATTTTGACTGGAAGAAAACAAAGTATCCTGTTCTTGGAGCTACAGCAGTTGCTGTTTTTCTCCTGATAATCTTTTCAATTTTTACACTGGTTCAGCCCCAGCCATTGGACGCCAGCCTTAACCCAAATCCTTTGGACCTTTCAAAGGACATTGATTCTTACCTAACAGTTACTGTAAACAATATAACAGATGCAACAGCCTCCAATGTAACTATTTCGGTTGAAACATCTGATGAGGCTTCAATAAGCATTTTTCCAAGAGAAAGAGTAATTGCTACTTTGGGCAAGTCTGAAAGAAGAACATTAAGTCCCTTTGTCATTAGTCCAACTCCCTCAAAAGAAGTTTACAGCGGCACCTACATCCTTACTGTTAAGACCACAATTAACAGCAGGTCTTTTTCAAAGGACGTTGTTTTGGATCTAAAAGCCTAGTATTCTAAAGACCTAAAATTCAATTGAAAAGCATTCATATGTTTTGGTGGGTTTAACCCAATCTATTTTTGAGTCCCTTACAACCGCGGAGCTTGGTCCTTTTTTAAGCCATTCAGCCATTTGTTTCAAATCCTCTTTTTTGCCCTGTGCAACAACTTCAACATCTCTGTCAGGAAGGTTTCTTACAAAGCCTGTCAGGCCAAGGCTTTCAGCCCTTTGCCTTGTGCTGTATCTAAAACCAACGTTCTGAACGTGTCCTGAAATGATAACATAAATCTGTTGCATTTTGAACCAATAGCTTTATTAAAATAAAGTTTATATTCTTTTCTTAAGCACTTAGGTTAAGGTTTTGATAATGGTTTTGAAAGAAATTAGGCTGCATGGCCGAGGCGGACAAGGGGCTGTAACAAGTACGCAAGTGCTTGCAATTGCCGCATTTTATGACGGAATGTACAGCCAGGCCTTTCCAAATTTTGGCGTTGAAAGGACTGGAGCTCCTGTTGAAAGTTATGTAAGAATTGACAAAAAGCCAATTAACCTAAGGCAACATGTTTACGATCCCGATTATGTTATTGTCCTTGACAGTTCGCTTCTTGATACAGTTGATGTAACAAGCGGCATGCAAAAGGACGGCATTATTATTGTTAACACCGACAAGACCGAGGCCGAACTCAAGAAAAAATTGCCTGGCTTTAATGTGCATGCAATTGACATTACAAAAATTGCACTTGAAGTAATCGGAAAGCCGTTTGTAAATGTTGCCGCCCTTGGAGCATTCTGTGCTTTGAGTAAAGATGTTTCATTAAAGGCTTTGGACAAGGCCATTGACGAGCTGTTTACTGCAAGGGGCAAGGCAGCAATTGCACAATTGAACAAAAAAGCTGCAAAGGCTGTAGCAGATAAGTGTAAGTGATTTTTTATGAAAAAAAAGAAACAAAATTTTGAGCAGGGTGCTGTTGTAACAAAACCTGGAAGCAGCAAGAATTATCACACAGGAGACTGGCGTGTCTTCAGGCCGATTATTGACCAAAGCAAGTGCATAAAGTGCTATCAGTGCTGGCAGGTTTGCCCTGATGCCGCCATAAGGATTGACAAAAAGACTGAAAGAGTTGAGATTGATTATGATTACTGCAAGGGTTGCCTTATTTGTGTAAAGCAGTGTCCGGTTAAATGCATTGCAAAAGAGGTTGAAAAGAAATGACAAAAAGGGTAATTGAGGCATCGCATGCCATTGCAATTGGGGCAAAGCTTACAAGGCCAGATGTAATTCCGATGTATCCAATTACACCTCAAACTCATGTTGTGGAAGATCTTGCTCAATTTATTAACAACGGCGAAATGAAATGTGCAATGATTGATGTTGAGTCAGAGCACAGCGCTGCTTCTGCGTTCCTTGGTTCTATTGCTGCTGGAAGCAGAACTTTTACTGCCACAAGCAGTCAGGGTCTTTTATTAATGTACGAAGTTTTGCCAATTGTAAGCGGCATGAGGCTGCCTGGAGTAATGGCTGTTGCAAATCGTGCTGTAAGTGCGCCGATAAGCATTTGGAACGACCATAGTGACGCTGTTTCTGCAAGAGACCAGGGCTGGATTCAGTTATGGGTTGAAAGCAGCCAGGAAGCACTTGATACAGTAATTCAGGGCGTTAAGATAAGTGAGGACAAGGGTGTAATGCTTCCATTAATGGTTTGCTTTGACGGATTTACTCTTTCACATGTGTTTGAACAGGTAGATGTTCCTGATCAAAAAACTGTTGACAAATTCCTTCCAAAATTCAGCTTAAAGCACAAGCTTGACATTAAGAATCCAAAGACCTTTGGGCCAATTGGGTTTCCAAATAGTTACATGTACTTTAAGAAGCAGCAGCAGGATGCAATGATTACTTCTTTGGATGTTATCAAAAAGGTTAACAAGGATTTCAAAAAATCTTTTGGAAGATCTTATGGTTCTGGCCTTTTGGACTTGTACAAAATGGGGGACGCAGATTATGCTGTCCTTGGAATGGGAACACTTTGCGGAACTGCAAGGGTTACAATTGACAAATTAAGAAAGCAAGGCAAAAAAGTTGGAATGATTAAAGTTAGGTCTTTGAGGCCTTTCCCTGAAAAAGAACTGCAGGTTGCTGTTAAAAATCTTAAGGCTTTGGCAGTTATTGACAGGCATATTTCTTTGGGTCAGGAAGGTCCGCTTGTAACTGATGTAAGGAGTGCAATTTACTGCAATGACCTTACTGTTAACGGCTATATTGCTGGACTTGGTGGAATGGACATTACTGTAAAACTTTTTGAAAAGGTTTTTTCAGACCTTGAAAAGGGAAAGCAGAATGGGAGCTGGTTGTTTGACTGAAAGAATGATTAAAGGCTTATCTTATGAGGAAAGGTTTGTTTCAGGCCACAGAGCCTGTGCCGGATGCGGTGAAGCGCTTGTAGTAAGGCATGTTGTAAAGGCAGCTGGGCCTAACTCAATTGTTGTAATGGCAACTGGCTGTATGGAGGTTGTTTCAACCCCTTATCCTGAGACCAGTTGGACAATTCCTTGGATTCACGGTGCTTTTGAAAACAATTCAGCAATTGCTTCAGGAATTGACGCTGCTTTGAGAATGCAGGGTAAGAGAGACGAGACAAATTTGCTTGTTTTTGGAGGGGATGGCTCAACTTTTGACATTGGCTTTGGTGCTTTGTCAGGAGCGCTTGAAAGGGGCAACAAATTTACTTATATTTGCACTGACAACGAAGCTTACATGAATACAGGTGTTCAGAGAAGTGGAGCAACTCCTTTTCTTGCAAACACCACAACAAGCCCTGTCGGAAAGGCAGTTCACGGAAAACAAGAACCAAAAAAGCCATTGCCTTTAATTGTTGCAGCTCATGGCATAAAGTATGTTGCAACATGTACTCCTGCAAACCTTTATGATTTGCATAAAAAGGTTAAGAAGGCGTTGGCAACTCCGTACGGTTCTTTTATTCATGCTTTTAGCGTTTGCCCTGTTGGATGGCATACCAAGAGCGATGTTGCGGTTGAGCTTTCAAGGATTGCAGTGCAGTCAAGGGTTTTTCCTTTGTACGAGATTGAGGACGGTGTCCTTACCTTCACTCAAAAGATTGAGAAAGAAAAGGCAACCCCTGTTCTTGACTATTTGAAGGTTCAGGGTAGGTTTAAACACTTGAAACCTGATGAAGTTGAAAAGATTCAGGTCTATGTTGACAAAAGGTATGATTTCTTGCTTGAAATAGAGGGTAAGAAGGCATTTGACACTCTTTTCTAAGGCTTAATTCCTTTTCTTCTTAGGATTTCTGCGCCAAACTTGTCCCTAAGGCTTGTAACAATTTTTACAGCCTCTTCCGAAGTTGGCTTTTTTCGCCCTATTAACAAATCGTCAAGTGTTTTATAGCTTTCCTGCAATGTTCTTGGATGCATTTCTGAAAGGGTTTTTCTGTTTAGGTCTTTTCCAAAACCAACTGTTCTAAATCCGTTCCTTTTCATTGTTTCAAATCTTGCTTTTGGGTCAATGAGCTTTTTTAAAAAGTCAAGTTCACTTTGCGTTAATCTTTTCTTTGAACCCCTGGCTGTGTTTCCACTTCTTACAACAGGCTGCTTGGTCTTTTTCACTATTTTTTTCATGGGTTTTCTCACCATTCAAACAACTCAAAACTTGTTTTTGTGCAAAACCTTTTCCAAGGGTCTTTTTGGAATGTGCATTACTCCTTTTTCGTCAGCGCCGTAGGGAATGCCCTCTGTTTCATCATGTGCAACTGATTTCTCCAGGGGGTAACCCAATGCAACCACAAGCGGAATCTCAAAATTGTTTGGAATTCCAAGAGTTTCCTTAATCTTTTCCCGTTCAATTGCTCCCATCATACAGGATGCAATTTCTGATTCCAAGGCGGTTAAAACAATTGCTTCTGCGGCAATTCCAATATCTGTATTTGTGTAACTAGTTATTTTTTCTTTTTCTGCAATTATTGCAATAAATGCTTTTGGTTCTTCTCCTTTCACGCGACCTTTTTGTCCTACAACTCCGCCAAAACGAACAGCCTTGTTAAGCAATGCAACCTGTGTTGTGTCATTTACTGCAACAAATTCCAAAGGCTGCACATTTCTTGCAGTAGGGCTTAATCTAGCTGCATTAACACATTTCTCCAAAACAGGGAATGGGATTGCTTTTTTTTGAAACCGCCTAATTGTTCGCCTTTTCAAAATGGCATTGTAAACGTCCATAACAATATTTAATGTGGCAATCTTTAAATTCCTTTTTTTAGTGATAAATAGATTAAAAAGAAGTTAGAATATTACTTTGTCACTAGGAGGTTGAAAAGATGTGTTTGGCGTTTCCTGCAAAGGTTGTTGAAGTAAGAGGCGAAAAGGCAATTGTTGAAATGCCTGGCCTGAAAAGAGAAGTTTTGAACAAGATGATTCACGCAAAAGAAGGTGAATTTGTTCTTGTGCAGCAGGGCTTTATCGTTGACAGGGTTTCGGAAGAGGATGCAAAAGAGGTTTGGGGCTGCCTCGAAGAATAGCTATTTGTTCATTAATTCAACTGTCTTAATTGTATACTTTTTCAAATTTTTCATTTCTTCTTCTGAAATTTCTTCAATTGCCCGTCCCCAGTGGGTTGAAACAAATCCCTTTTCTGCTTTAACTCCAAAAGGGTTTTCAACAATTTTTTCTTTCTCCCTAATCTTTAATTCGTTTGCCTCTGAAAACAGTTCAATGCCTTTTATTGCAATTGTGTCTCCCCTGTTTTTCTCAACCTTTGCCCATTGCACAATGCAGCTTGAAAGATTTTTCACAATGGGTTCCAATTTGGACGTGATAAAATTTACATAAAGTACATGCATACTGTGGTGGGGTATCATTCCTCTTGGCAATTTAGCCGCTTTCTTTTCAGCAATCTTTTTTGGCAGGCCGTGTTTTTGCAGTGAAATAATTGCGTTCTGCGTTTCCTCAAAGCTTACCTTTTCCAAAAGCCTGTTTCCAATCCAGTAGGCTTCAATTACTTCTTTGTCAAAAGGGTCAAGGCTGTTTGCTCTTGCAATTGCTTCAAGGTAATTGTGCAGACCGTAAAACTTTTCCAAAAGAAATTTTACTTCCTGGCTTTTTTCATTGCTCTGTCCTGAAACAAATATGTCAAAGGTCTTCCAGCTTTCGTCAGGCCCGCAATAGCCAAGCTTGTTTGGCGGAAAAGAGTAAAAGCAGGCTTTTTTCAGGGCGTTAATCTCTTGCTGTTGCAATGGAAAAACCCTTGGATTTTACTATCTGTAACACAAAGCCAAGTCCAAACAAGAGGCAGACTCCTCCAATAATCAGAAGGAATCCAAATGACTGTTGAACTGAAACTACTTTTCCCAAAAAAGCAAGTGAAAGAATTGCTGTTATTGGCTGGGCAAGCAATAAAACAGATGTTGCCTTGTGAACAGGCAAATGTTTCAGGCCTGAGTAGAATGTTGCAACATATGCGAAAAGGAATCCTGATGCAATAATGCTCCAGTAAAATTGTTCAATTGAAAGTTCAAAGATTGGTCCGACATTGTTTGTGAAGAAAAGGAATGCCAGGATGAAAACACTGCCAAAGAACATTCTTCCAAATGCAACAACCCTTCCGTTTGTTTCGGCCAGCACATGTTTTGACAAAACATTTTCTCCTGCCCAAAGCATTGTTGCCGCAAGGATAAGAATTTCGGGCAATCCAAATGAGGAAATGCTGAACAACAGGAAGTTGCCTGCAAGAAGCAAAACAGCCGCTCCCAAAAACCTTTTGTCAATTTTTTCCTTGAGGAAAAAGAATGCAAAGACCGAAGCCCAAAGGAAAAGGGTCTTGTGTAAAAATCCTGCATTGATTGCTGTTGAAAGTTTTAAGGCGTAAAAGAACATTAGGAAAGGAATGCTTCCTCCAACAAGGCCTATTGCAACAAGCTTTGTCCACTGTCTTTTTGAAAGCTCTTTAATGCTTGGAAGCTCTTTAATGAGCAAAATCAGTGAGAAAAGAAACAGGGCCACAATTGCATTTTTTAGGAAGGTGAACACAAATGGGTCAAATCCCTTTACTGCAAAGCTGTTTGCAAAAATGCTTACTCCACTGACTATTGCTGTCAATAAAACCAGTAGAAAACCCCTTTTCTCTGACATGCTAAAAATTAAGGGTTAAACCATTAAAAACATAACTATGATTGTTTTCTCTACAGTAGTTTGGAAAAATATAATAAGCAGAATCGCTTGTTTTTATTGGAGGTGTTTCATTTGACTGGACAAGAAATTGAAAAAGAGGACGAAAATATTTACAACAAGGAAGACAGGAAAGAGCAGTTGGAAAAGGATGAAATAGAGCCTGCTGAAGCGGCTTTTATGGAAGGTTATGAGGACACAAAGCTTGTGAACTGCAATTCCTGCGGAAAGCAGCTTGATTATGAAAAGTCGGTTTCAAGAGAAATTAATGGTACAAATTATACCTTTTGCAGCCAGGAATGTGCCGACAAGTTTGAGAAAGAAAATCAGGCCTAAGGTTTATGCCAAAAATTGCTAATCAGAAAATAGCTGACATTTTCTACAAAATTGCAGACCTTCTTGAGATGCAGGATGTGCAGTGGAAGCCGCGTGCTTACAGGGCGGCTGCCAATGCCATTGAATCAATGCCAAAGCCCCTTGCAGAAGTCTATAGGGAAGGCGGGCTAAAGGCATTGGACGAAATTCCGGCTGTCGGAGAACATATTTCGAAAAAAATTGAAGAGTTTTTAAAAACCGGCAAGCTTGCTTATTTTGAAAAGCTTAAGAAAACTACTCCTGTGGACCTGGCTTTGTTAGACATTGTTCCAGGCCTTGGCCCCAAAAAGCTGCGTGTTCTCTATAAGGAATTGGCAATTGCTACTTTGGAGGATTTAAAGAAGGCAGCTGAAAAGCATCAAATTGTTAAGTTGGCAGGTTTTGCTGAGAAGACAGAGCAGGAAATTCTGAAGGCTTTGGAAAACGGAGTAAAGACTGACAGAATTCCTTTGTCTGAGGTTTTGCCTGTTGCAAAAAAGCTTGCGGCCAGAATAAAGAAGGTTAAAGGCGTTGAAATGGTTGAAGTGGCTGGTTCCATTAGAAGAAAAAAGCCAACCATTGGAGACATTGACATTCTTGTTGCTTCAAAAGTTCCAATGTCTATTGTAAGTGCAATTGTTTCAATCCCTTCTGTGAAAAAAGTTTTGGCTTCCGGTCCAAAAAAGACAAGCATTGTTCTAAAAACAGGTCTTCAGGTTGATTTTCGTGTTGTAAAACTTGAGCAATGGGGTTCTGCAATGCAGTACTTTACCGGGAGCAAAAGCCATTCAATTACCTTGAGAAAAATTGCAATTAAGAAGGGCTTAAAGCTAAGTGAGTACGGTGTTTTCAAGGGGGAAGAGGTTGTTGCAAGCAAGACTGAAAAAGATGTTTACAACGCACTTGGCCTTTCTTATATCGAACCAGAGTTGAGGGAGAATAAGGGAGAGATAGAGGCTGCAATTAAATCCTTTAATGCAAAATAATTATTTTTCATACTGCTTTTCAAGAATTGTCACAACATTTTTCTTAAATTTTGAAAGATGCTGCCTTGGAACAGATCCTGCGGCTGCAGGAGCGTGACCGCCTGCACTCCCCCTTGGAATTCCTTTCACTGCCTCTGTTAACAAATCGTTTACCTTAACCTTTCCATCCTGCCTTCTTGCGCTAAACCTTACAATTCCTGTTTCAAGATATTGAATTAGGATAATTGTTTTGTTTGGCTTCATTTCGCTTATCTCATTTATGACATAGCTTTTGATGTTTTCATGCTTGGCCCTGAATGGATAAATGCAAAGTTCTATTTTGGGAAATTTCTCTGACTTTTTGTCAAATTCTTCTACAAGAGAATCTTTTTCTTCCTTGAAAATTTTTAAATATTTCTGGAACGAACTTTCTAAAACATCTGCTGGGTTTTTTGCATCATAAAGTTCCCAGTAAAGTTCTGGCAGCCTGTCTTTTGCAACAACTTCCACTGATGCAATCAAGTCAAGGAACCTGTAAAGCCAGGTCATTGAAACATTTCTTTTTTCAATGGTTTTTTTGACAAAGTCTTTCCAGGCCTTAAAACTCATGTCGCCCAAAATGCCAACACATGCAAGCCAGTCAAATTCTTCCATATCGGTAACTTTGCCAAAGAGATCAAATGCAAATTTGCTTGCAACATAGTTGCTTGAATCCATGTCAGTAAAAAATTGTGATTTAAGAAAAACAACCTTTTCGTCGTTCAAATCCTTGTACATTTTGTGGTGGTCAATCACAAGGCATTTTTCAAACGGGCAAAAGTCTTCCAGGCCGTGAGGTGCACCGTCAATGCCGATGTCAACAAAGATTGCCTTGTTTACCTTCTCTTTCTTCATTAATTCAGTTGCTTTTCTCACCTGACTTCTGTTTCCGTATTCATAAGGCCTTACCACAACCGGCTTGTTGCCTGTAAGCTTTTCAATCGCTTTTCCTGTTATTACGGCTGAACAGATCCCGTCTGCATCGGAATGGTGAATTATTGCAACCTTGTCTTCCTTGGAAAGGTTTTTGCAAAATTCCTTAAATCTTGCCTCTAATTTATTGCTATCAAGCTTTTCCATACTATTAAATTATAACAAAAACTTAATAATAATAAATCGCTTTCAGGCTTTTTTTTGAATAGATTACATTTAATAATGGGGATTCCGTTAATATTAGAAAGCAAAAAAGGGGGGATTCAATGGGTTACGAACACGAAAACAGCAGGGGTCAGAAATACTTCCTTCATAACAGGGGAAAGCTTTTTTTCTTCAGCAAAAAACCAGAGGATGGAATTGACTTGCCCGAGGGTTTTATTGTGGTGGAAAATCAGCGAACAGGCTTGCCTATGCTGAAAAGAAAATAATCTTTTGAAAATTCTTTTTTATTTAAAAAAAAATTAGCAGGTGATATACAATGACTTTCAATAGAAAACAGTTCAACAAAGAAGTTTCTTATTATCGAAGAGAACTTAAGGGATTGCTAGGCAAAGGCAAAGCAGGCCTTGTCGAAGTTCCTTTGTCAAACGAAAAGGCGTTCTTTTCACTGGCTCCTTTAAGCCGTGCAGTGCACGAATTGGGTGGAGATATCAGTGTCTTTGTGCCTGACAAACCAAGTCAGATGTTAAAAGTGTTGAACAAGAGCTGGAGCCTTTACCGTGTGCTCAAAAAGGGCAAAATCACAAAGGAAACAAAGGCACTTAACGATTTTTTGAAAACCATTGAAAAAAAGACTAAAAGCAAGTATTTCACAAACCTGCTAAACGCACCTGATTTGTACATAACAGCGACTGATAAGGGCTTTGTCATTAGGGAAAAAACCCTTTCCTTTAAGACAGGCTGGTTCAGGAAAAGGCTTTGGAACAAATTGCTTGAAACAGCAGAAAAAATTCTCATTCAGGGTTATGGCCTTAAGAAAAGTGAGAGAATGTCTGTTGGCTTTGAACTTATTCCTACAGCAAAAGATCTTGAAATGCCCTTGGATGATTACCTTGGAAGCCTTAGCATTTCCTATACCTTTGCTTTGAAGGCAAGAGAATTGTGCAAAAGGATTTCTATGGGGAGCAGCACAAGCAGAACTGCGCAACTTCTTCCAATGGTGAAAATTGATGACCTTGCAGCAACAATTTCAGGCTGTGAGTATGAAAAAAACATTAATGAGCCCTGGTTCAAGGCATTCAAGAAGCTAAGTCCTATTATTGGCTCTGATAAGCTCAAAAGGGTTCAGGCATCCTTTGGCATTCACGGCCAGGGATATGGCGGAAAGCACTTTTTTGGAATGAAAATTGGATATCCAACCCCTAACAGGAAAAGCAGATGGCAGTCTCCTGGAGCAATGTTTTTGAAGCCATATTGGTATGAGCAGTCAAAGATTGACAAAAGACCAGCTCTTAGAAGATATGCAATTACTGACACCCTTCCATTGGAAAACTATGTCAGAACCTGCAATATTGATTATTTTGCTTTGAGAAAAAGAAATGACCAAATTAGGACTGAAATAAGAAAATGCGTTAAACTCTTTGCCGTTGGCAGGAAACTTCCACAGGGTCAGACAAAATTAGAGCTTGACACAAGCCATATTTATTACGGCAAAGGCCCAATTCTTGCATCAGACATTGAGGTTAATCCAAAGACTCCTCCTGAGGCTGCAAAAATCTTCAAGACCAAGTCTGGAAGATATGGTAATTTCCCAGGTGGAGAGGTTTTCTTTACTCCTTACAAAATGGATGGAACCTTTGTTGGAGACGTTGTAATAAGTATTGACAAAAGTTACATAATTCCTAATTCAGATCCAATGGTTGTTTCTGTGAAAAACGGCCATTACAAGATTTTGAAGGCAAGCAAGATAATCAGAAAAGCTTTCAACAAGCGCAAGAAGGATTCCTGGAAATTAATTGACATTCTTGAAAAAAACAAGAGCTCTCCAAAGAATATAATTAATGGCTTGAGGAAAAACTTTGATCGCGTTGGAGAATTTGCGGTAAACACAAATCCAAAGGCAAGGCTTTCCCGTTACTTAATTGAAACAGAGAAGCTTGCAAAGATGATGCATATTGCTCTTGGTTCAGGTTACGAGCCAGGCAGGGAAACAACCTACCACTGCGACATTGTAATAAATGCTCCAAGGCAAAAAATGGACTTGTGGGGAATTGATCCAAAAGGCAAGGAACACTGGATAATTAAGAAAGGAAAGTTCGTTGTATGAATGTTGCTCAAAAAAACAAAGCCCTTTTTGGAAAAGTTAATGCAGACGCAGTCATCCTCAAAACAAACAGTTTTATGGTTGACTCAAATGTAAGGTATTTTGCCGGTCTGCAGCAGCATTTTCTTTCAAGTAATATAATGATTTTAAAGCCAGGTAAAAGTCCTCTTCTTCTAAAATCATTGCTTGAGCCAAAGATTAAGGTGAAAGGCCTTCGTACTCAAAACATTAACAGGAGAAAGCAGCTGAAAGGCGTTCTCAAAAAGGAATTAAAGGGAACTAAGACAATTGCTTTGAACAAGCCCTTGTACACAAGCGCTTCCCTTTCCGCACTTAGAAAAATTACTGGAAAAAAGAAACTTATTGACGCCTCAAAGCAGCTTGGCATTATTCGTGCAATAAAATCTGATGACGAACTCTCAAAAATAACCAAGGCCTGCAAGATTGCTGAAAAGGTTGCTGCTGCAATTCCAGGACTGTTCAGGAAAGGCGTTACTGAAAAGCAGCTTGGCCTCGAAATTGAAATAATGCTTAGGGAAAAAGGAGACAATATCCTGCCCTTTCCTGTAATTGTTGCCTCTGACGAAAATAGTTCATTTCCCCACAATGTTTTGACTGACAAAAAGATTTTCAAGGGCCTTCTCTTGTTTGACTTCGGCGCTTATTACCAAAACTATTGTTCTGACATTACTCGTGTCTTCTGTGTGGGAAAGCCAACTAAGAAACAGGAGCAGCTTTATGCAGGTGTTTTTGCAACAAAGCAGTATTCCCAGGCGCTTGTAAGGCAGGGAGAGGTTTGTGGCCCAATTTTTGACAAGGCTGACAAATTTCTGAAAGAACAAACAGGCATTGAACTGATTCACGGTCTTGGACACGGCCTTGGAGTTGACGCCCACGACTTTCCAATGGGCTTTGTGCATGGCAACAAGGAAAAATTGCAGAAGAACATGGTTCTAACAGTTGAGCCAGGCATTTACGGCAAGTTCGGCGGCATTAGAATAGAGGACGACGTTGTTGTAACAGCCAAGGGAGCAAAGTCTTTGACAAAGGCACCAACTTCTTTAATCAGGCTGCGTTGATTACTGCCATTCAAACATTTGTCCCAAAATATCAAAGGGCAGGCTTATTTCGCCTTTATTGTAAAGGGCATAAACCTTGTTTTCAAAAACTTCA
This sequence comes from Nitrososphaerota archaeon, assembly GCA_017610265.1. Classification (GTDB taxonomy): domain Archaea; phylum Iainarchaeota; class Iainarchaeia; order Iainarchaeales; genus JAFCCL01. Next base: position 12,993 of record JAFCCH010000003.1, on the reverse strand, counting down.
ATGCTTGAATGATTGAATTGAAATCCTTCATCTTGGAATTGAATTTGTTCAATTGAATCAAAATTGTTTTCCACATCGAAAACTCCGAGATGGTGTAAATTTTCGCCGTTAACTATTTGCCCGTAATTGATGTAGAGCTTTCCGTCAACATATCTTGCAGCAGTGGTTTTCTTAGAAGGCCCACCAGGCTTATTGACTAAGGAGACAATTTCTCCTTCAACAGAAGTTAAATCGCTTGATAAAGGGATGGCATAAATGCTGGAAGTGCTGGGGGGGTTATTTGCCAAGCCGCCTATGATGTAAACTTTTCCGTCAATGTTTACAAGCGCATTTTGAGTCAATGTCTTGTTATTGGTAAGTGGTCCAAGGTCAAGAGTTAAATTTCTTAACTGATTAAATTCTTCATCAAATGTTCTAATATGATGAACTGTGTGGCCCCACCATGCTCTGGTTAAAACAACATATTCGCCGTTGTAAAAAATTGGGCTTGGGTCATCAACCAATTCCGGATTTACAGGTGTTGATAGATTTGGAGGTGCGTTGCTGAAAGGGCATCCTTTTGCAATGTCTATTTTTGAACTTTCCAATCTAGGCTCATTGCCTGAGATGTCATATTTTGCTATATTCAAAAAGTGTCCGTCACAAGTGTTTTTTTCTGCTCCTTTGATCACTGTTTCAAAAGCATACCATAAATTTGTTCCGTCTGTTGCCAGCCTAATGTCGTGTGAGTCTCTTTCATTTGGGCCGGAAAAAACTTCGAAAACCTGCCCTCTGTAAGACAAATCCTCGTTTAACTCAACAAGCTTAAATTTTCCACCTACTTCAAATCCAAACCACAATTCATTACCAACAACAATCAATTCAGCGCGTTTGTATCCCCCGTTTCCTGGAGTAACATTTGTTTCTGCTATAGCTTGTTTTAATTCCAGTTCCCTGCTGTTTCCTTCGTCAAAAAAGTTCATCAAGTCCTGTCCCCAGATTGCCTGGCCTGCTTCGGTTGCATGGCAGCCGTCTTCCCTGGTTTGTGCTTCCCGCAAATTAGTTAGCTTTGGTCCTGATTTGACATCGTTTTCTTCCCTAACCATTTTTTTAACGTGATTGTTTATTGTTTCAACTGCTTCCTTGTTTACACACATTTTGTCCACTGTGTCAACAAATATTGGCATTGGCGTAACATAAAGTTCTGTGTTTGGAGCAATTCTTTTAATTTCATTTTTTATGGCGAGTAAGTTCTCATAAGTCAATTCTTTTGATGCTTCGTTTGCACAGGTTTCCAGCCAAATTTTCTTGGTGTTTGGATGCTCTTTTACTTGTGTTTTAAAAAGTCCCCAATAATCTTTTTCACCTTCTTCAACTCCATCCATTAACTGCCTGTAATAAGTGATTATTCCTGCTCCGCCAAAACTGTTTGGATGTGTCTGATCCCAGGTCCAAAACTTGTTTCCTCCAAGGGCAATGTAGCCGTCAACAGCGTTGTGTGTAATCGAACAGCCAATGAATCCAATTGTTTCCTCATTTTGAGTTTGTTCGCAGTCCTGTGGACACAAATTAGGGTTTGCTATTTCTTTTGGGTCGCATGTTCCGTCTCCGCATTTGCCTGTTGGTTCAGGTGGCTCAACGCAGCCGCTTAACAAAACGGCAAAAACAATTAATACAATTAGAAAGGCCTTTTTCATCCAATTTACTAGGTTCGACCTTGTATTTTATTGTTTCTAAACCCAGTTTAGGATGTTGAAGCAAAGAGATGCTGCAATTGCCTGGCCTTTGCCGTGCTTGTCTGGAATCAGTTCACATATGTTGAATCCAAGAATGTGCTTTTTCTGGCTTACCTCGTAGATTATTTCGTTCATGGCGTCGAGAGTCATTCCAAATGGCAAGGGAACTCCTGTTTCAATGCCCTGGCTTGGGTCAAGGCAGTCAATGTCAATGTTTATCCAGACTTTGTCTGTCTTAATCTTTTCAACAATTTCTCGCGTTTGTTTTACTCCAATCTTTTTGTCGAAAAGCATGTTCTTTTTGTATATCCATTCGGGAAAAGACTCTTTTTTGTAGAATGCTTCAGGCATTGTCGGGCAGTAAAAGATTCTGTTTCCCAAAACCTGGTTTGTAACAAAGTCAATTTCTTCCTCATTTATTGTGTCTCTGATTCCAATCCAGACTTGTTCAAAGCCCTTGTCAAAGATTCTCCTTGAAACTGCAAAATGGCTTTGCTTTTTGCCCTGCCATTCCTCTCTTAAGTCAAGGTGTGCGTCAAAGTTTACAAAAGTGCAGTCGCTTGGTACGGCGTCCAGCAATCCGTTTACCACACTGTGGTCTCCTCCAAGCAAAATAAATGTCTTTTTTGCGGCAATGCATGCCTTGGCCTTGCCCTCAATTCCCTTAACCATTTCTACTACATTTTTTGGCTTTATTACGCCGTAATTGTGGATTGCGGTTTCCAAGAGCTTGCCTGTGAGCGGCTGCTCTATGTCAATTTGGTGTGAAGCTTTAATTATTGCTTCAGGAGCGTCTGCTGCCCCCTTTCCAAAAGCCGCATTCTTGTCAAAAGCAACTCCTAAGAGTGCTGCGTCAGCATATTCAAATTTTGGGTTTCCTTCAACGAAAAAAAGGGTTTCATTGCCTTTTGCCATATTATTTCCTTTCCCTAAACAAATTTATAAAACAATTATTTGCTTTCGTAAAAACAGAAATAGACCTGGTTTCTGTCATGGTCAAATCCAACGGTTGTAAGATATTGCCCTTCCACTATCTCTGTTGCGTCTGCAAGCCTGTATTCCTGCATTGCATTGCATTTGTTTGGCGATATTTGAATTCCTTGGGCAACCTGCTTGGCTTCAAGGGCCTGCAGACTCAAGTTCACTGAATGCAATTGCACCGCCATCATAACAGCCCATGCTGTCAAAAGAATAATTAACAATCCAAGGATTATGTCAGCTACTTGCATGAAAACAATAAGGTTATGCGACTATTTAAATGTTTTTTATTGCTTTCGCATTGCATTCTTCTTATGGACAAAGCAGTGAAGGAATTTATTAATGCCCTTATTTTGAAGAGGAAAAAGTGCCCTTGGGCCAAAAGCAGGACAATTGAAGCCCAGTTGCCTGAACTAGAGGATGAGGTTCGAGAGCTAAGGGAAGCCATTGAAAAAAACGACGTTGAAAACATGCGCGAAGAATTTGGAGACGTTTTGTGGGATGCCCTTTTCATTGGCCTTATTGCTGAAGAAAAAGGCCTTTTTACCATCAAAGAGGCTATTGAGGAAGCAAGTACAAAGCTGAAGAGAAGAAGTCCCTGGGTTTTTGGCGACGAAGTTGTTTCAAGCCCTGAAGAAGTTGTCAAAAGATGGAACGAAATTAAGGCCGAGGAAAAAAAGGCCAAAAAAGAGCAAGCTGAAAAAAAGCAGGCCAAAAAAGAGCAGGCTGAAAAAAAGCAGGCCAAAAAAGAGCAGGCTGAAAAAAAGCAGGCTGAGAAAGAGCAAGCTGAAAAAAAGCAGGCTTAAAACAATTTTGCACTCTTTTTTTATCATGCAATTAAAGCAGGCTCTCTCTCAAATAAAAGCCGCCATCGGCAGAAAAGATTTGATAATGGTTGTTGGAAACTGCTATGTTGAATACTGGGGGCGGGCTGCAAGCAAACTTCCTCGTGGCAAAAGGCTTCTTTTGATAAAGGGAGACAGTTCTTTTGCAATTCACCAAAACAGGTTGCTTAAGCCAACTAATTATATGATGGGTGCAAGAATCGGTGCTGAAATAAAGGACGGCGCAATCCTTTTGAGTGCCCGCAAGCTTAAGCCAAAAGAAACAATTAATGTTTCACTTTACTCTGTTGAAGGAATTCATTCTTATCCAATGGATGAAAGCGCTGACATTCGTCTCTTTGGTTCGGAAAAGGAGCTGAGTGACGAACTAATGCAGGATCTTTCCTTCCTTGAGCCAGGCTTAAAGCCATTGAAGCAGGAAGATGTTTTCAGAAAAGGGGTTGTTGACATTCTTGCAGAGGACGCCAAAGGGCAGCTTGTTGTAATAGAACTTAAGCGAAGGCAGGCTGACTACAATGCAGTAATGCAGTTGAAGCGTTATATGCAGCAGGTTGAAAAAATTAAGGGAAAAGAGACCAGGGGTTTGCTTGTTGCCCCATCAATTGGAAAAAATGCCTATGAATTGCTGGAGAGAAATGGCTGTGAATTTTTCAGACTTGATTTTGAGATTGGAAATCCAAAAGCCAAGATAAAGGGTTTGCAGAAAAAACAGGAAACCATTGACCAGTTCTTTTAGTATTGCCAAGGCTTAAATACTTAGAAAAACAAATTCTTATTGGTTAAGATGCCTGTAAAAACAAAAAAACCTGTTAGAAAAAGGCCTGTTCGCAAGCGTGGTCAGAGGTCATTGGTTTCTGTTGACAGGGCAAGGCGCCAGCTTTCGGCTGTTTTAAAGGTTACAAGAGGCGGCAACGAACGATTTGTTGCTTACTCAAGACTTTTGAGCAGAGCCTATGGAAGCAAAAGGCCTAATCCTGAGGTCATTAGGATGGTTTCTGCTGAGAGAAACAAGCTCATAAAGACAATAAAGTGGCCAGGAGAAAAACCGTTTAAGACAAAGCTTTCTCCTGCTCAAAAGCGCAATCTTTCCAATGCATCTCAAATGGCTGAAACAAATTTTAAAAATCTTTCAAAACAGATTTCAAAACAGCATTTTAAAAATGCAGGAATACTTATTCATCTCTTGGTTACCGACACTCCAAAAAGCCATTCCGGAATTATTGCCAGTAGCCTTGAATCCCTTGCAAACAAGCAGGAATTAAAATTCTTAAGGCATGAAATGCCTGATCCAAGCCATGCTCTAACCATCTCAAAGCTTTATTCTGCTTCATCTGAACTCTACAGAAAAAGAGGCCCTGCCTTTTTTGAAAAGGCTGAGGAAATGATTACGGTTGCAGACATTTTCAAGGCAAGAAGCCAGCATGGGATTTAGGTTTTTTTTGCGCTTTCCTTTCGCATTATTTTTATTCTGATAATCTTTGGCTCTTTTACATTGACTGCCTTTAGGATATATCGTCCAACCGTTATTTCCTCGTTTTGGATTGGAAGCCTGTCAAGCTTTTCAATTATAAATCCGCTGAGTGTGTTAAACTCCTGGCTTTTCCACTTGGTTTTCAAAACCTGGTTGACTTCGCTCAGGGAGGCCTTTCCGTCTGCTTCAAAGACATTGTTTTCCAGAGCTGTAACCTTTGGAATTTCTGTTTCGTCAACAATTTCTCCAACAATCTCTTCCAAGAGGTCTTCAAGTGTTGCGATTCCAAGCACTCCGCCGTAGTCGTCTACAACAATTGCCATGTTGTTTCTTGTCAGTTGAAATTCTGCCAATAGCTTGTCAATCTTTTTTGTTTGGTGGGCGTAGAAAACAGGTCTTATCAATTTTTTCACAGGCGTGCCTGTTTTTCCTTCTGCCAAATAATCCCATGCATCCTTTGAGTAAAAAATTCCAATTATTTCGTCAGGTGTTTTTCTGTAAACCGGAAGCCTGCTGTAGGGTGTGTCTGCAAGAACTTCACTTATGTCTTCCAAAGTGCTTGTTTCAGGAATTGCTTTCATTTCACTTCTCGGAGTCATTACGTCTTCAACGCTTATGTCGTTGAATTTAAAAATTCGGTGAATCATTTGCTTTTCTTTTTCGTGGATTGCCCCTGCCTCTGCTCCCATTGTAACCATTGTTTTAATGTCCTGTTCTGTCATGCCGTCTACTTCGGTCGTGCCAATTATTCTGATTATAACATGGGTAAAGCCGTTTAGGAACCAGATAATTGGGCTTAAAACCATTGTAAGCCATTTAATTGGCCTGATGACAATGAGCGAAACCTTTTCCGCGTTTTGGACAGCAAGGCTTTTTGGCGTTATTTCTCCCAGTACAAGGACGAGAAAGGTCATTACTCCGACTGCTATTCCAATTCCAAAGTTTTGAAACATTTGGGTTGCAATGTTTGTTGCAATTGCCGCGCCTGCAATGTTGACAAGGTTGTTTCCAATAAGAATTGCTGTCAGCATTTTTTGCGGGTTTGACTGAAATTCTTCAACAAGCTTTGCGCTTTTGTTGTTCTTTTTTACAAGCTGCCTTATTTTTACTCTTTCGACTGAAACAAGTGCTGTTTCAGTGCCTGAAAAGAATGCACTTAATACTAGAAGAACTGCCAAAAAAATCAAGTCTAGCTCTAACATGAGAAAAATAACGCTCTCGTGGTTTTTAAACCTTTACTGGCTCCTAACGGCGTTTCTGCCATAATAAACGGCTTTTTTCCCAAGACTGTCTTCTATTCTGAGCAGCTGGTTGTATTTGGCATTTCTTTCGCTTCTTGCAGGTGCTCCAAGCTTGCTTTGCCCGGCGTCAATTCCTACCAGGAAATCTGCAATGAACGAATCTTCTGTTTCACCTGACCTATGGCTTACTACAACTCCCCATTCTGCGTCCTTGCTTGCCTTTGCTGCTTCAATTGACTCTGTAATTGAGCCAATCTGGTTTATTTTCAAAAGCAAAGCATTGCAGCTTTTTTCCTTAATCGCTTTTGCAATTCTTTTGGGGTTTGTTACAAGAAGGTCGTCTCCAACAATCTGGATTTTTCCGCCAATTTTTCTTGTTAGGGTTTGCCATCCCTCCCAGTCTTCTTCAGCCATGCCGTCTTCCAAAGAAATAATGTTTTTGTATGTTCCAATCAGGTCTGAGTAAAAATCCACAAGCTCTCCTGGCGAATATTCTTTGCCGTAAAGCTTGTATTTTCCGTTTAAGAAAAATTCTGATGAAGCTGCGTCAATCGCAAGGTTTGTTATGTTGCCATAACCTGCTTCTTCTCCGCCTTCGTCTCCCAAAAGGGTTGCCTGTGAACCAAACTTTTTCTTAAGAATTTTTTTCAAAGTATGATAGGTTTCAACGCTTGCTTGCACTGCCTCGCTGTAAGTTTTTGCCCCGCTTGCAACAATCATCTGTTCCTGAATGTCTTCTTCAAGGCCTGCGTGCTTTCCGCCGTTCATTATGTTCATTTGAGGAGTTGGCAAAGTAATTCCCTTGTTCTTGCTTACACTTGCAATGTACTCGTAAAGTGTCAATCCATTTTCGGCCGCGCCTGCTCTGCATGCTGCCATGCTAACGGCAAGAATTGCGTTTGCGCCAAGGTTTTCCTTGTTGTCTGTTCCATCCAATTCAAGCATCGCCTGGTCAATTTCCTTTAGGCAGGTGCAGTCCATTCCAATAATCTTGCCTGCAATCTTTTTGTTAACATTTGAAACGGCTTTTGTTACTGCCTTTCCCATAAATGAATTGCCTTTGTCCCTTAACTCAAGGGCCTCGTTTGCGCCTGTGCTTGCGCCGCTTGGAACAATTCCTGTAAAAATTCCCTTGTCTATGTGAATCTCAGCTTCAACTGTTGGATTTCCCCTGCTGTCCAAAACCTGCCTTCCAAAAACTTTTTTAATTTCGCTTGCCATTTCTTTTTCCTCCTACTGAAAAAAATCTCTTAATTCTATTAAATCTTAAACTAGTTTAAAAATCTATTCTAGGGTCTTAATTTTCTTGGTCTTGGTTTTCTAACAACCTTTTTTGCGACCTTTGCCTGCCCTGTTTTTGCCTTTCTGGCTTTTGCAATGGTTTCAATTCTTTTTTTCCTCAATTCCCTTCCAATTTTTATCTTAAAATGCTGGTCTACGTAATTTGAAAACATTTCCCTGCATTCTGCCCTTGTAAGGGGTGTTCCAACTTCCCTTGCACTTTTCAATGCGCCTTCAACAAAAATATTTTCAAGAGCCCTTAATTCGTTCAAAACCTGTGTTTTTGAAAGGCCTTTGTATCTCACAATATGGCCTGCTTCCTTTAATGCTCTTAGGGTAATGCCTGTTTGCCTGCTTAAAAACCGTTCATACATCCTCATTGCTTTTACTTTGTCAACAACAGGCAAATTAGGGTTTGCGACAATTGCTTCAAGCGCTCTAAACTGCTGTTTAATCAAATCTTTTACCATTTGCTTCAATTAATTAAACTTCAATTCTTTTTTTAAAAACAATGTGCTTCCTTTTTAGCATAGGGGGTCTTTTTTGAACAATCACAATCTCAAGGTATTTGGAGGAAGTGGCAATCCGGCGCTTGCAAGGGAAATTGCTTCATTTATTGGAACAGATTTGGGAAAGGTTGAATTAAAGCGATTTAACGACGGGGAGCAATATGTCCGCTTTTTGGAGGATGTTCGCGGAACAGACCTTTTTCTTGTGCAAAGCACCTGCAAGCCTGTTTCAGAAAATTTAATGGAATTGCTTATTTTAATTGACGCAGCCAAAAGGTCAAGCGCTGCAAGAATTACTGCCGTAATGCCCTATTTTGGATATGCAAGGCAGGACAGAAAGGCGGCGTCGCGTGAGCCTATCAGCGCAAAGCTTGTTGCAAACCTTATTGAAAAGGCAGGAGCAGACCGTGTTCTGACAATGGACCTTCACTCAGATCAAATTCAGGGCTTTTTTGACATTCCTGTTGACAACCTTACAGGTTCTGTAATACTAATAAAGCACATTAAGGAAAAAGGCCTTGAAAATTTGCTTGTTGTTGCGCCAGACGCTGGAAGTGCAAAGAACGGTACAAAGATTGCAAAGGCCCTTGGAACAGAGCTTGCAATAATTAACAAGGCAAGGCCAAAGGCAGGTGTTGCAGAGGCAATGCATGTAATTGGAGATGCAAAGGGAAAAAATTGTGTAATGTTTGATGACATGATTGACACAGCTGGAACAATTTGTGCCGCCGCAAATGCCTTGAAGGAAAATGGCAGCGAAAAAGTCTTTGTTTGTGCCTCCCACGGTCTTTTCTCAGGCCCTGCCTTTGAAAGAATTGAAAAAAGCGGAATTGACGCAGTTGTTGTAACAGACAGCATTCCACAAGAGGGCGGCAAGAGCAAAAAAATGTCTATTTTGACCGTTGCAGGGCTTTTTGCCAAGGCAATTAATAGAATTCACTCAAATGAGTCTGTAAGCAGCCTTTTTGACGGAATTTAACGTTTTCTTCAAGGCTTCTTGTTTTAAAAACAAATTCTTTCTAATTTTTTAGGTGAGTTAAAAATGCAGTTAAATGCACAAGCTGAAGAGCTTAATGAAACAATTTCAAAGAATTCTAAAACAGTGGCAGATTTGCTTTCAAAGAAAGGCAAAGCCATTTTTTTCCCAAAAAAGGGGATTTTAGCCCAGGCTGCAGATGCCAGGGGCAAAAAAATAAATGCGTCAATTGGAATGGCTTTAGAGGACGATGGAAGCCCCCTTGCCCTTAACACAATTTCAAAACTTGTTCAGCTGGACAAAAAAGATGCTTTTAATTATGCACCAAGTTACGGCAAGAAAGAATTGAGGGAAGCCTGGAAGAAACTAATTTTTGAAAAGAATCCTTCTCTAAAGGCTGAAACAAGTTTGCCTGTTGTTGCTAATGCATTAACCCATGCACTTTCAATAAATGCTTACTTATTCCTTGACGAGGGAGAAGAGCTGATTGTCCCAGAACCATTTTGGGAAAATTACAAGTTGATTTTTATAAACGGTTTTGGAGCCAAGATAGCTGGCTTTCCCTTGTTCAAAGATAAGGGCTTTAACCTTGAGGGTTTGAAGGAAAAGTTTAATTCAGAGGGTGAGAAAAAAGTTGTTCTCCTGAATTTTCCTAATAATCCAACAGGCTATACTCCTATAGAGAAAGAGGTAAAGGAAATAGTCTCTGTTGTCAAAGAAGCTGCTGAAAACGGAAAAAAGATTATTGTTTTGGTTGACGACGCCTATTTTGGCCTTGTTTACAAAGGAGGGATCTTCAAAGAATCCCTTTTCTCAAAGCTTGCCGACATTCACGAAAATGTTTTGGCAGTAAAGGTTGACGGAGCCACAAAAGAAGACTATGTTTGGGGCTTTAGGGTTGGATTTATTACTTTTGCAATAAAGGGAGGCAATGCAGAATTGTACAATGCCTTGGCTGACAAGACATCAGGAGCTGTAAGAGGAAACATTTCCAATGCTCCTCATATTTCCCAGTCATTGATTTTGAAATCCTTCAACGATCCGGATTACCAGGCGCAAAAGGCTGAGAAATTTGGCACTTTGAAAAAAAGGTATGACAAAGTTAAGGAAATTCTGGAAAAGCACCCTGAATACAATGACTTCTTTGAGCCACTGCCATTCAACTCAGGCTATTTTATGTGCCTTGAGTTAAAGGACCTGGAAGCAGAAGAAGTAAGGCAAACTCTTTTGAAAGAGTACAACACAGGCCTTATTGCAATGGGAAAGCTTCTTAGAATTGCTTTCTCTTCAACGCCGTTCCCTTTGCTGGACGAATTGTTTGACAATGTCTACAAAGCATGTAAGGGCAAATAAAGGTCCGATGAAAAATTGGATCGAATTTTAAAAAAGGAGTGATGAAAATGAGTTTGGAAAAAATTTTGGACAAAAAAAGTTTAGATACGCTAAAAGAAATAAACAACAAAAATGTTGAGAAAGTAATTGAGCAGTTTGTTAGCCTCTGTAAGCCTGAAAAGGTAACAGTCTTGTCTGACAACAAGGAAGATGTTGAATACATCAGAAATAAGTCAATTGAAAACAAAGAGGAAACAAAGCTTGCGCTTGAAGGTCACACTGTTCACTTTGACGGGCCAAAGGACCAGGCAAGAGACAAGGCAAACACAAAGATTTTACTTCCGAAAGGAACGGAAATTTCAAAGAAGATTAACACTGTTGCAAGAGAAGAGGGCCTAAAAGAGGTTCTTGACATAATGAACGGGTGCATGAAAGGCAAGGAACTGTTTGTAAGGTTTTTCTGCCTTGGCCCACTAGACAGCAAATTCTCAATTGCCGCTTTGCAGTTGACTGATTCAACATATGTCTGCCACTCAGAAGACATTCTTTACAGGCAGGGCTTCTCACAATTTAAGAAATTGAAGGATCCAAAGAACTTCTTTTACTTTGTTCACTCTGCAGGGGAAATGGAAGGCAGTGTCACAAAAAATGTTGACAAAAGAAGAATCTACGTTGACTTACAGGAAAACCGTGTTCTAACTGTTAACAACCAGTATGCAGGAAACAGCGTTGGCCTAAAAAAGCTTGCTTTAAGGCTTGCAATCAAGAAGGCAAGCCAGGAAAACTGGCTGACAGAACACATGTTTGTAATGGGAATTCATCCAAAGGGAAAGGACAGAGTTACATACTTTACAGGGGCATTCCCTTCAGCTTGTGGAAAGACAAGCACTGCAATGATGTCAGGGCAGACAATTATCGGAGACGATATTGCTTACATTAGAATTAATGAAGCAGGAATTGCCCATGCAGTAAACATCGAGCAGGGGATTTTTGGAATTATAAGGGATGTTAACAAAAAGAACGATCCAATAATTCAAAAGGTTCTAACAACGCCGAGGGAAATAATCTTTTCAAATGTTTTAATTAAGGACGGAAAGCCCTTCTGGCTTGGAATGGGAACCGAAACTCCAAAAGATGGAGTAAACTTTTTAGGCGAATGGACTGAGGGCAAAAAGGGAAAGGACCGAAAAGAAATTCCTCTTGCTCACAAGAATGCCAGATACACCATCAGAATAAGTGACCTTGAAAATGCTGACCCGCACGCAGACGATCCAAAAGGGGTTCCTGTAAGTGGATTTATTTACGGTGGCAGAAATTCTGACACAAGTGTTCCTGTAGCAGAATCTCTTAGCTGGGCACACGGTGTTTTCCTTGGAGTAATCCTTGAAAGCGAAACAACTGCTGCAACTCTTGGAGCAGAGGGAAAGCTTGTGCACAACCCAATGGCAAATATTGATTTCCTAACCGTGCCGTTGTCAACATATATCAACAGTCACCTTCGTTTCGGAGACCACCTTGACAAGCCAATAAAAATATTTTCAACAAATTACTTCCTAAAAGAGGACGGCAAATACCTTAACGGAATGCTTGACAAAAAGATCTGGGCTCTTTGGATGGAAGGGAGAGTACACGGAAACTATGCAGCAATAGAGACTCCAATAGGTCTTATTCCAAAGTATGAGGATCTCGAAGCATTGTTTAAAGAAAACAATGAAGAAGATTACTCAAAGCAGGCATACAACAAGCAGTTTTCGGTAAGGCTTGACAAATATCTTGACAAGATGAACAGGATTGAAAAAATCTTCAAGGAAGAAAAGGACATTCCACAGGTTTTCTGGGATCACTTTGAGCAACAGAAGAAAAGGTTGCAGGAAGCTAGAAAAGAACACGGCAAGCCAGTTGTTCAGCCGGAAGAGTTTGAAAAATAACTCTTCCCAATTTCTTTTTTTTATCTGTAAAGGATTCTTTCAAGAAGTGGAAGAATCTCTTTTTCATATTGTTCTAGCGAAAGGCCTTTTGCCTGATTTGCAACCCTTTCAAGAAACTTTTTTTGCCCCTCACTTGCAAAGCGTGCGTTTAATTTAATCCATTTTCTTGCGGCCCTCTCGCCTGTGTCAACAACAGGCTTTTTGGGCTTTCTTTCTTCAACAGGCTTTTTCTCAACAGGCTTTTCAACCAATTCTTTTTTCACCACCGGCTTTTTCTCAACCGGTTTCTTAAGAGGTTTTTCAATCGGCTTCCTAACAGTTTTTTCAACAGGCTTTGGTTTTTTGGCAGGCTTCTTTGGCTTCTCTGCCCTTGCATTCTTTTTTAATCTGCTCTGCCTGTAGGTTTCCGTAACCCTTACCGCTTCAGCCCTTGAGAGATAGCGGCCGTTGCCAACTCTAATGCTGTTAATTCCTGCCTTGCCATGCAAAGATCTTCCCGAAAGCCCAAGGCTTAATGCAACCTTTGACAATGGTATAAGTGTTCCTCTTTCCAAAAGCCTTGGAAGATTCTTTCTTCGCCTAGCTTCTTTCAAAAGCTGCAGTGCCATTTCCTTTGGAATAATCATCCTGTGCTTTGAATCAATTCGGTCTTGTGCAAGGCCATTTGGCGCAGGATCAACTCCTTGCTGAATCCTTTTGAATTTTGTTTGAATGTCT
>JAFCCH010000002.1 GCA_017610265.1 Nitrososphaerota archaeon | reverse complement strand
TGGATTTAATTAAGTGATTTAAATGAAGATTGCACTTTTTGGAGGAACATTTGACCCTGTTCATAATGGCCATGTAAATGCCGCCTTAGAAGTCTTAAAGCAGGGAATTGTTGACGAGGTTTGGTTTATTCCTGTTCAATGGCATGCTTTTAAGGAAAATTCTTTTCTGACTTCTTTGGAGCACAGAGCGCACATGCTTAAGCTTGCAATTGAGGGCGAGCCCGATTTAAAGGTTGTTGACTTAAATGACAATCCAACATATACTCTTGACACAATTCTCAAGGCAAAAAAGTTTTTTCTCAAAAATGAGTATTTTTGGCTTATGGGCACAAACCTTATGGAGGAATTTTCTATATGGAAAAATCCTAAAAAAATTTTGCAGGAAGTAAAACTTATCCTGTTCCCTGTTCCTGGCAAAGGTTGTGCAAAAAGCAAGCTTATCGATTCAAGCAATCCAATTAGGGTAAAAGCCGATGAAATTGACTTAAGCAGTACCCTGGTTAGGGGGAAGCTGAAAAAATGTGAAGATGTTTCAAATTTTCTTGATTCAAAAGTAGTAAATTATATCAAAGAAAACAGCCTTTACTCTGCCTGCAGATAACTACTGTTAAACTCCCTAATTTTTAAAAAAGGCATTTTGGATTCAAACACAAGTAATATAAATAATGGAAAATAAAGGTATTAACATTAATAGGTGAATATCAAAATGAGCAAAGCAGTAAATTTTAAGAAATCTGTTACAGTTCTTTCAGCTTTGCTTCTGTTGACCTTGTTGCTGCTAGAGTAAGCCATCTCTAGCAACTATAAACTCTTTGATGGAGATGTGCTTTTTGAGAACCCAGACATCCGTCGGCCCGGTTGCCGGAAATTTTAAGAGCCATGGCAGGGTAAGGATTTTTGACACTACTCTTAGGGATGGGGAACAAAGCCCTGGGGCAACCTTAACCCACGGTGAAAAGATTGAGATTGCACAAAAGCTTGAAAGCCTGAATGTTGACGTTATAGAAGCAGGTTTTCCAATTGCAAGCCAGGACGACTTTAAGGCAGTAAAAGCAGTTTCTCAAACTGTGAGAAAGCCAATTGTATGCGGGCTTGCAAGAACCCTCGAAAAGGACATTGAGAAAGCCTGGCAGGCAGTGCAGTCTGCAAAAAAGCCAAGGATTCACACATTTATTGCAACTTCTCAAATTCATATGAAGCACAAGCTCAAAATGTCAAAGGCTGCTGTAAAAAAGCAGGCTGTTGAAATGGTTGGCTTTGCAAAAAACTTTTGTGAGGACATTGAGTTCAGCGCAGAGGATGCAAGCAGGTCAAGCCCTGAATTTCTTTGCGAAATCTTTGAAGCAGTCATCAATGCAGGGGCGACAACAATTAATATTCCGGACACTGTTGGCTATTCCCAGCCTAATGAATTTGGCAGGCTTGTAAGGCATGTGAAAGAAAATGTTCCAAATATTGAGGCTGCGGCAATCAGTGTTCATTGCCATGATGATCTTGGAATGGCTGTTGCAAACAGCATGGCTGCTATAATGAACGGGGCAAGGCAGGTTGAATGCACAATAAATGGCCTTGGTGAAAGGGCAGGCAATGCTTCACTTGAAGAAATTGCAATGAATCTTTTCACAAGAAAAGAGTTTTTTGAAACAGGCACCTGCATTAACTTTAAGGAAATTTATCCGGCTTCAAAAATGGTTTCAAACTTTACAGGCATTGCTGTGCAGAGAAACAAGGCAATTGTTGGAGAAAATGCTTTTGCCCACGAAGCAGGCGTTCACCAGCACGGCATGCTTGCTGATTCGAGAACTTATGAAATAATGAAACCTGAAACAATTGGAAAAATCTCAAAGCTTGTGCTTGGAAAGCATTCAGGAAAGCATGCCACAAAAGCTGTGCTTGAAGAAATGGGCTTCTTTTTTTCAGGAGAAGAGCTTGATGCAGTCACTGCCAGGATAAAGCAGGTTGCGGACGTGAAAAAAAGTGTCCGAAAGAGGGACATTGTTGCGATTGCTAATGAAATTGTTAAAGGCAATAAAAATGAGGTGATTTGATGAAAAGAGAAATTGAAGGGTTTGAGTTCATTGACGTGAATTCAGACGAGGAAACAGGAGCGCGCTTTTTCATTGCGGTTCACAGTAATGCATTGGGTCCGGCTCTTGGTGGAATTCGAATGTTTCACTACAAAACAAATTCATACGGTGTTTCGCCTGAGAAAGCTGCAGAAAAAGATGCCCTAAGGCTTGCCAGGGCCATGACTTTTAAGGCAAGCGTTGCTGGCTTGGACCTGGGTGGAGGAAAAAGCGTTATTCTTATTGACCCGGCTGCTTTGGATCTAGGCCAAAGAGCCCTGTTGTTTGAAAGGTTTGGAAAAGCAATTGATCAATTGCATGGAAAGTACATTGCTGCAGAAGATGTTGGCACAAATGAAGAAGACATGGTCAATGTTCGGAAGCAAACAGACTTTGTGACAGGAGTGCCAGGCGAGGCAGGAGACCCTTCTCCTGTAACAGCTTTTAGTGTCTTTAGAGGAATGCAGGCCTGTTGTTTCCAAGTTTTTGGTTCTGAATCATTGAAGGGAAAGACTGTTGCTGTTCAAGGCATTGGAAATGTTGGCTTCAGCCTCTTACACTACCTTGGCAAGGCAGGTGCAAACATCGTTGTCTCAGATGTTAACCCAGCCAAGATTGAAATGGCTAACTTGCGTTTTAATGTAAGGTCTGTTGAGCCTGAAGAAATTGTTGGCGTTGACTGCGACATCTTTGCTCCCTGTGCCTTTGGAGAGATAATAAACAAAGACACTGTAAAGGACTTGAAGTGCAAGATTGTTGCAGGGGCTGCAAACAATCAATTGGCTTCCTTTGAAATGGGCAGTGTCTTGCATGAAAAGAATATTGTTTATGCTCCAGACTATGTCATAAACTGCGGCGGACTGATAAGTGTTGCCAATGAGGTAGTTGTAACTGGTTCAGCCTACAACAAGAAGGAGGTAATGCAGAGAACTGACGCAACATTTGACAGAATTCTGGACATTTTGAAGCGTTCTGAGGCAGAAAACAGTCCAACAACAGAGATTGCAGACGGCATTGCATTGGAAAGGATTGAGAAAAAGGGTTGTTAAAGCCCTTTTTCCTTTTTTCTTGCAACAATATTCATCATTTTTTCAGTTGCCTTTATTGCGGCCATAACCTGGTCTGAATCAATTCCCACTGTGGAAAAGCTTTTGCCATTGTTTTTCCAAGTGATTGTTGTTTCAACAAGGGCGTCTGTTTTTCCGCCTGGGGGAATTCTTACTTCGTAATCCAAAAGTTTCGGCAGTTTAATTCCTGCCTTTTTGCTAACTTTTGCAAGGGCGTTCATAAATGCATTGTAGCCGCCGTCTCCCACTGCACTTTCACTGAATTCCTTTCCATTGGCTTCGAGTGTGAATGAGGCAGTTGGCTTTATTCCAGTGCCTGAACTGACTTGACAGTTGGCAATTCTGTAAAAAGTTTTCTCTGGTGTTCCAAGAAGATCTGACACAATGAATGGAAGGTCTTCTGCTGTCACAGCCTTTTTCTTGTCTCCCAATTCAACAATTCTCTTCAACAGCTTTTCCTTTTCTCCCCTGCCAAGATTTAATCCAAGCTTTTCAAGATTTTGGTCAATGCTTGCTTTTCCACTGAGCTTTCCTAAAGCGTACTGCCTTTCTTTTCCAAATCTTTCTGGTCTGAGCTTGCTTTTGTAAAGCCCTGCTTTTTTGTCTCCGTCTGCATGTATTCCGGCTGTCTGAGTAAAGACATTGCTTCCTGTAACAGGCTTGTTTGCAGAAATTCTTTTTCCTGAAAAGGTTTCAACAACTTTGCTTGCCTTTGAAAGCATTTTCTCTTCAATGTTGCAGCCAAACTCTGTCTTGTCGTTTAACACAACGGCCAATTCATCCAAAGGTGTGTTTCCCGCCCGTTCTCCCAGGCCGTTCACTGTTGCATGTATTGTGGCACAGCCTGCTTTTGTTGCTGCAAGACTGTTTGCAACGGCGAGACCGTAATCATTGTGTGCATGAAACTCAAATGCCATGTCTGGAAAGTTTGAAACCATTTCTTCGACAAGTTGTTTTGTTTCCTCCGGTGTTAAAATCCCAAGCGTGTCACAGAGGCTTGCTTTTTTCACTCCCTTTTCTTTGGCTGTTTCAACAAGTTTTTTCACAAAGTCTTTGTTTTCAAGCATTCCATTGCTCCATATTTCTATTGTGAGGTTGGCTTCCAAACCCTTGCTTTTTGCATAATCAAATGTTTTGCCAAGCTCTTTCAGATGCTCTTCCGGGCTTTTTCTCAATTGTTCTTTTATGTGAAGCAGGCTTCCTTTTGCAAGAATCCAAATTGTTTCAACTCCTGCTTCAACTGCCCAGTCAACACTTTTGTTGCCGTCAACAAATCCAAGAACACTTAATTTTTCAAGAAACCCATTTTCTTTTGCCCATTTGGAAATCTTTTGCACTGCTGCAAGTTCTCCTTTGCTAACCCTTGTGCTGGCCACTTCAATCCAGTCAACTTTTACTTCTGAAAGCAATATTTTTGCAATGCTGAGCTTTTCCTTTGGGGTAAATGAAACCCCTTGTGTTTGTTCTCCATCTCTTAATGTTGTGTCAAGAATAGTTGTTTTTTTCATGGCTTTGCCTCCTTTCAAAAAGTGTTTCAAAGCTCAAATTAGTTAAAAGTAGAGAAAACTTATGGACGAATCCGTAAATCCCTTCTTGAGCTCATAATTAACCTCTGTTTCTGTTCTTTTTAAAGATTGTGCATTTTTTTGCCTTTTTTTCTCTAAAAAAGCCTTTTAATCCTTTTCCAATTAAATTAATGTTATGGGCTTGGGGCTTACAAGGATAGAGGTATCTTTCCAAAAAGACGCAAGGGCAGAAATAACTAAGAAAAACCTTGAAAAAGCCGGTTTTTCGGGCATTAAAGCCGTTTCCCTAAATGATGTTTACACTATTTCAAGCAATTTTTCAGAGGAAGAATTAACACAATGTGCTGATTTGCTTCACAATCCTGTAACACAGTCTTTTTCTGTTGGAAAACCTCTTGCAGCCAAAGACTTTGATTGGGTTGTTGAAATAGGCTTTTTGCCAGGTGTAACAGACAATGTTGGAAAAACAGCGGCTGAAACCCTTTCAGATTTCTTTGGAGAAAAAGCAAAAGGCATTGAAGTTTTTAGTTCGCAGGAATTTTTTCTAAAAGGCAACTTTTTAGAGCAAGGTGCTAAAAACATTGGTGAAATGTTTGCAAATTCTTTAATTCAAAGTATTTACATTAAAAGCAGGAAACAATTTGAGGCAGACAAAGGCATGGACGCCATTGCTCCAATTGTAAAATTGCATGAGGAACTTAAAGCAGAGCCAATTAATCTCAATGTTTCTGATGAAGAGCTTGTAAAAATTGGCAAGGCAGGCATTCTTGACCACGTTGAAAAAGACGGTTCAGAGATAAGGCGCGGCCCGCTTGCTTTGGATCTTCCCTCAATTAAAATAATTCAGGACTATTTCAAAAAAGAGGGCAGGAAGCCGACAGACATAGAGCTTGAATCACTTGCCCAAACCTGGAGTGAGCACTGCAAGCACACAATCTTTGCCGCAAAGATGGATGAATTGGAAAAAGGCATTTACAAAACTTTGATTAAGGGCGCAACCGCAAAAATTAGGGCAGACAAGGGAGACAAAGACAACTGTCTCTCTGTTTTCGTTGACAATTCCGGAGCAATTGATTTTGATGCTGACTTAATGATTACTGACAAGGTTGAAACACACAACAGCCCAAGTGCCCTTGACCCTTTCGGAGGGGCAATCACAGGAATCGTTGGAGTAAACCGTGACACAATGGGTTTTGGAATGGCGGCCAAACCAGTAATTAACAGATATGGTTTTTGCTTTGCGGATCCAAGGGACGCAAAACTTTTGTACAGGGCAAAAGACAAGCAAAATTCAATTTTGCCGCCTGAAAGAATAATGCTTGGAGTAATCGACGGCGTAAATGTTGGCGGAAACTGTTCAGGCATTCCAACCCCGATGGGTTTTATGTACTTTGATGAAAGATACAAGGGAAAGCCCCTTGTCTTTGTTGGAACAGTTGGACTAATGCCAAAAATTGTTAACAGAAAGCCAGGGCAGGACAAAAAAGCTTTGCCAGGAGACAAGATTGTAATGGTTGGAGGCAAAGTTGGCCTTGACGGAATTCACGGCGCAACCTTTTCCTCAGAAGCACTTTCCTCAGGAAGCCCTGCAACAGCTGTACAGATTGGTGATCCAATTACCCAAAAGAAAATGTCCGACGCAATTGTCAAAGAAGCGCGTGACATAAATAGTTATAGCAGCATTACAGACAACGGGGCAGGCGGTCTAAGTTGTTCGGTTGCCGAAATGGCAAAGGAATGCGGTGGATGCACTGTTGACTTGGAAAAGGTTCCAGTAAAATATGCAGGCCTTGCTCCCTGGCAAACCTGGGTTTCTGAAAGCCAGGAAAGAATGACTTTGTCAATTCCAAAGGACAAGGCAGACAAATTCATTGACTTAATGGACAGAAGAGGGGTTGAAGCAACAATCATCGGAGAATTCAACGATTCAGGCAGGTGCATTGTAAACGCCAACGGAAAAACAATTGTTGACCTTGACATGGAATTCTTGCACGATGGCTTGCCCAAAAAAACTCTTAAAACAAAGCCAATGAAAATTCATTTGAAAAACCCAACATTTGACGAGCCAGGCAATCTCTCAAAGACCTTGCTTGAAATGCTTTCAAGATTAAACATTTGCAGCAAGGAATTTGTTTCAGTGCAATACGACCACGAAGTTCAGGGGAATTCTGTCCTAAAGCCATTGCAGGGAAAAGGCAGGGTAAACGCAGAAGCAGGGGTTGTAAGGCCTTCTCTTGAAAGCATTAAGGGCGCGGCAGTTTCTCACTCTCTCTACCCTGGTTACGGAGACATTGACACTTACTGGATGGCTGCATGCGCAATTGATTCAGCTGTTAAAAATCTTATTGCTGTTGGAGCAAAGCTTGAAGACATTGCATTGCTTGACAACTTCTGCTGGTGCTCAAGCAACGAGCCTGAAAGGCTTTGGCAGTTAAAAAAGGCAGCACAAGCCTGTTATGATTATGCAACCGGTTACGGAACCCCATTTATTTCGGGAAAGGACAGTATGTTCAACGACTTCAAGGGCTTTGATGAGGAAAACAATGCATTGAAGATTTCTGTTCCACCAACCTTGCTTATTTCGTCTCTTGCAACAATTGAGGACAGCAGCAAATGTGTTTCAATGGATGCAAAGATTGAAGGAGACCTTGTTTATGTGCTTGGCCTGACAAAAGGCGAGCTTGGAGCATCAGAATATTACAGGATGAACGCTGAAAAAACAAGCAAGGACGAAATTCTCGGGGCTGTTCCACAGGTTGACCTTGCAAAGGCATCAAAATTATACAAAAGTTTTTCAAACGCAATTGGAAACAAGCTTATTGCATCTGTCCAGCCTGTTGGCCTTGGCGGCTTATCTGTTGCTATTGCAAAAACCTGCATTGCAGGAATGCTTGGCGCAAAAATTGATTTGAAAAAGGTTCCGCATGTGGGTCTTGACAGAAATGACACAATGCTTTTCAGTGAAAGCCAAAGCAGGTTTGTTGTAACAATTGCGCCGGACAACAAGGAAGCCTTTGAAAAGGCCCTTGAAGGCAGTGAATTTGCTGAAGTTGGAGTAATTTCCGGAAACAAGCTTGAAATGACCTGTTTGAAGGGAAACAATGTTGTTAGCCTGGGCCTTGTTGACCTTGAAGAGGCATACAAAAAGACACTGAGGGATTATTGATGGTTAAAGCAATTCTTTTGACTGGATATGGCATTAACTGCGAGGAAGAGACTGCCTTTGCGTTCAAAAAAGCAGGGGCTGAAACAGAGATTATTCACGTAAACGACCTTATTGCCTCTCCTAAAAGGCTTGAGGAAGCTCAAATTCTTGCATTTCCAGGTGGCTTTTCATATGGAGACGATACAGGATCAGGAAACGCCCTTGCAAACAAGATAAGGAACAATTTGTGGGAGCAAATTGCCGATTTTACTGAGGCAGAAAAGCTCATTCTTGGAATATGCAACGGCTTCCAGGTTATTTCCAACCTTGGAATTTTGCCAGGCATTCAGGACCGAAAGCCTATGAGAACAGTTGCCTTAAGCCACAACAATTCTGCAAGATATGAGTGCAGATGGGTCTCGCTTAAAAGCTTTTCAAAGAAATGTGTTTTTACAAAGGGCATTGACTTCATTAGAATGCCTGTTGCTCACGGTGAAGGAAAGTTTTCTGCTTCTGAAGAAACCATCAAGCAGTTAAACGAATCAGATCAAGTGGCTTTCAGGTATGCCAAAAATCCGGAGGAACTTGCAAAAGGCAAATTCCCTTTGAATCCAAATGGCTCAGCAGAAGACATTGCAGGAATCTGTGACAAGACAGGCAGAATTCTTGGAATGATGCCTCATCCTGAGAGAAACATTTTCTTTACACAGCAGGATGATTGGACTTTGCAGGCTGAAAAGCTTAAGAGGGAAGGAAAAGCCTTGCCGATTGAAAGCGACGGCTTGAAATTGTTTAGAAATGCGGTGGAATTTTTTAGGTGATGTTATGAAATACAGCGATATAGTTGATTATGAAAAACTTGACCCTGTCAAAAAAGCTGCAATCGAAAGCTTTTCGGGAAGCACAAAGAATTCTGAAAGGCTTGGAATAAAAGTTGTTACTGAAACAATGGGTGAGCCGGCAATCGCGCTTGACTTTCCAGACAAAGACTTTATGCTTGCCTTTAATGTGGAAGGGCTTGGCACAAAAAACATGATTGCAGACTCAATGTTTGAAGACAAAAGGGGAAAAGGTGTTTCTTATTATGAAAGCGTTGGAAAAGACTGCCTTGCAATGTCAACCAATGATCTTGCGGCAATCGGAGCAGATGCATTTGTTTACGGAGACATTATAAGCAGCGGTGACAGCAATTGGTTTGCAGACTTTAACAAGTCAAAAGCTGTTTTGAAGGGATTTGGCGACGCAGCCAACGAAATAGGGCTTGCAATTCCATGCGGTGAAACTCCTACATTGAAGGGAGTTGTTTGTGACAACACAATTGACATGGCCGGAGCCTCTGTTGGCCTCATAAAGCCAAAGGAAAATCTTGTCTATGGCAAAGACATTGCCGATTCAGACGTAATTATTGGCCTTGAAAGTTCAGGCATTCACTCAAACGGTGTTTCCCTTGCAAGAAGGGTTGCCGA
Organism: Nitrososphaerota archaeon; assembly: GCA_017610265.1. Classification (GTDB taxonomy): domain Archaea; phylum Iainarchaeota; class Iainarchaeia; order Iainarchaeales; genus JAFCCL01. The sequence goes on along the minus strand of JAFCCH010000002.1, from coordinate 31,692 downwards.
AACTTTGCCAGACGGCTATTTTACCGAACTGCCTTCAGGAAAAGTCTTTGGGGAAGAGCTTTTAGTTCCCACAACCCTTTACACTCGTGTTTTGATGGACATTCTTGCAAAGTGCAAGGTAAACTACCTTTCGCCGATTACTGGTCACGGCTGGAAAAAAATCATGAGGGCAAAAAAGCCTTTTACCTACAAGATTGACTTTGTTCCAGAACCGTCTGAATTATTTAAGTTCCTTGTTGAAAAAAGCCAGGTTACTGACAAAGAGGCTTACTTTACTTGGAATATGGGCCTTGGCTATGCAGTCATTGCACCCCAGAAAAGCAGGGACGCCATGGCATTAAAGCTTTTGACCTTGGGGTAGTAAGAGAAGGCGAGAAAAGCGTTGCTATAAAGCCCAAAGACATTGTTTTTGATTAATCCAGAAGCCATTAAATATAAGTTTCTTCTTTATTTGCCATATGCTTGGAAAGGTTTTAGCAGGGCTTTTTGTTCTCGTTGCATTAAGTGGCTGCATTAATCCATTTGAACTTGTTACGCCTGAACCTGCCGGGGATGTTAACTGCGCCCTTGAATGCTGTGACAACTATGTTGGTTTCATTGACAAAGCCTGTGACTCAGGTGGAAACTGTGTTTTTGGAAAATGCTCTGAACCAACCGTTCCTCCTCCAAAACCCCCTGCTTTCAAGTTGCCTGATCTCAATGAAAACTGGGAGTGCCTTTTTGTGTTTGATCCTGAGGACGAAGAGCTTTTTGAAAAGCTTGAATACAAGGTAGATCTTGCCTGTGAAAAGGCAATAATAATTCAGGAAAGTCTTGGCTTTCCATTAAAACCGCATTACACTATTTCCTTTGAGAGTGATCCAAGGTTTATTGCATGGTATTCCGGAAATGGGAACATGACTTTTACTCGTCAGGGGATTGCTGCTCCCGGCCTTCAGTACACAATTGTTCACGAGATGGTTCACAGTGCGCTTGAAGAAGTTCCTTTGCCTATTTGGTTTGAGGAAGGGCTTGCAGAGCACATGTCTGATGTTGCATTTAACAGGGATACTTCTCTTGTAAGGGATGTTGAAGGCATTGAAAATCTTGAGCCTTTTTTTGTTGATGATGTAATTGAAAACAATATCAATTACAGATATGTAAACTTTGTTGTCAAAAATTTTGTTGAAACCTATGGTCAGGATGCCTTGAAAGAATCACTTGGCTTAATGTATCAGGCGCAGGAAAGGGGCAGTGTTCTTATGAAGAACAGGGTCTTGATTGAGTCAATGCAGAAAGCCACAGGCGACAAAAGCCTAACCCTTGAAAGGCTGGTCTACCCCAAAAGGTTTGAGTAATGCCTCCCAGAAACTCTTAAATACCTCTAAGTTGTTTCTTTTTTAGAGTGTTTGAAGGTGAATGAATGGATTTGAAAAAAGCTTTTTTGGCAATGGTTTGTTTCCTGTTTTTGGCACAGGCTGTTTTTGCTGCTGATGCTGAATCAGACCTGGGTTGCCAGTACAAAGTAGGGAATCTTTACACAAGAGATGTTGTGAACTTTTATAATTTGGACGACAATTCCCTTGTGTCGGACGAAAACGCCTTGTCCTTTGAGGGCGTGGGAATTCCGGTTAACTCAAATTCTTTCACAATAAGCAATTCTGCTGAACTTCCTTTGACAATAGTGCTTTCTTATGATTACGTTTACAGGCTGCCCTATGCAGTAGAGGAACAGGTTAGTGTGGGAGAAGAGGTTGAGATTCCTGCAGAAGGTGAATTGGAAATTTCAGAGGAATTGATTGGATTGCAGACTGCCTTCAAGATTTTGCCTGCCTCGCTTGAATTTTATTTCATTGACAACAATGATGTTTTTGTTAAAACAGAGGAGGTAAATGAATATATCACAGAGTGCTCGATTTGCCTCGGTGTCCAGTGCCTCAACGATGGAGCTGAATGTTCGTTGAATGCAGAGTGTGGTGGAAATTATTGTATTGCCAACAAATGCACTGCTGCAGAAGTCTGTTATAACAATGATTGTGGCTGTGATTCAGTAACAGAGGTTCAATGTTCTGACAATACCAGATGTGTAACGCGTGATTCCCTGGATCTTGGGGCAACACCAATTTGCAGTGTGGACGAATGCAAGTCTGGCTTTGTGGATTTAAGCACAGGGCAGTGCAGCAAAAAAGACGGGGATTTTTGTTCAATTCACTCTGACTGCAGTGGCGGATACTGCATTAATGACAGGTGCAACAGTTTGCCTGTTTGTTTCAACAACGATTGTGAGTGTGATTCAATAACCGAAACACAGTGCTTTGACAACACAAGATGTGTAACCAAGGGCTCTTTGGAAGACGGTTTTAAGCCTGCCTGCAGCCCAGAGGAATGCAAGTCAAAGAACGTAAATCCTGACACCGGCTTGTGCGCCAATCCTTCAACTCCGATTATTCCTGGTCCTGTTGATCCGGTTGACCCAACGCCTTCCGATCCTCAGACACCTGAACCTACAATTGACTACTTCTCCATGTATCTTTCAATTGGAGTAATTGTTGTGCTTATTGCAGCTGTTTTGTTTGCTGTTTATAGTTTCTTTAAGGCCAAGACCGATGCAATGGCGACAGAAATAAAACTTTCCAAGGCAAGGTTTAAGATTAAGAACAAGGACAGGGTCTTGGAAGAGCATGGCTGGAAGCCAAAGCCCAAAAAGAGAAAGCCAAAAGCCAAAAAGAAGAAAAAAAAGGAAAAGCCAAAGACCCCTGAGGAGAAGGCCAGAATGAGTGACGATATTGCCAATCAGGCTGTTGGCGGAAAAGACTTTTCAGAGTAATTGAAATAAAACTTTTAGTTGGAATTAGTTTGAAGGCTTTCAGAAGCCAAAGTGCTGCTTTTCTTCTTTTGCCTTTTCTTTCAGATACTTTAAGTATTCGTCTTGAAGGTTTATGACTGTTGAAAGCTTTCCTGTATCCAGGAATCTTCCAATGTCTTTTAGGAAAACATTTCCTCCAATGACATATGGCATGAAAACATAGTCTGCTCCACCTTGGTAAAGTGCAAGTGCGTCTCTGTAGTAGTGGGCTCTTGCGAAAACAGGGGTTTTCTTGTTTTCTTTTTTGATAAATGAAAGCGCTCTTAGTGTTGCCTTAATGTTTGGAATTGCAAGCACTATAAGTTTTGCTTTTTTTGTGTTTATTTTCTTTAAGACCTCTGTTTCTTCTACGTCTCCGTATGTTGCCTTAATGCCTTGCCTTATGCAGCTGTAAACAACCTCTGAATCCTGGTCTACAACCAGGGTTGGAAAGTGCTTGTACATTGTCCTTGCTATATTGAAGCCCATTGTGCCTCCTCCAATAATCAGGATGTGGTCACTGAGCTTTTTTGGCACTGCTTCAAGGTTTGAAAGCCTTGCACTAAACCTTTTTCTTTTCAGCTTTTTTGGAATGTGCTTGCTCATTTCTTCAAATACTTTGTGTATCCCTCCATAGGACTTCATGAGGTATGGGGCGATAACCATCGAAATAGTTATTGTAAGAATTATAACTGAGAAAAGTTCTGTGCTTAGAATGCTTGTTTCGGGATTGAGGGGATCAAAGCCCTGCTGTGCAATTATAAGGCTGAACTCGCTTACGTTTGCCAGCCCCAGGGCTACAAGCACGCTTACCTTGCTGCCATATCCTGAAAACAGTGTTATTCCATAGTACATTATTGGCTTTAGAAGCAAAACTATTGCAATCATGAAAACGATTAGTCCAATTGGCACTGTTGCAAAAGAGAACTGGAGCTGCATTCCAAGCGAGACAAAGAAAACAATTACAAACAAGTCTCTAATTCCCCTTATCTTGTTGAAGATCTCTGTATTGTATGGCAGGGTTGACAAAGCCAAGCCTCCAATGAATGCTCCGACTGCAATTGGCATGTCCAAAAAGTATGCAAGGCCTATAAAGATCATGCAGCTGCTTAGTGCTGCCAAAAAGAATTCTTCCTGATAGTTGAGGCTGAACTTGAACAGTTTTGGCAGAATGTGCCTGTTGATTATTCCCGCAGCCGCAATTAGAATTAATGTTTTTACAAGTACTAACGCCCAAAAGTTTGGTGCAAATGCAGAGCCAATGTCTTTCAAGAGAGGGATCGCAAGAATTACTAAAAAGTCCTGAATCAAAAGAAATCCAATTAACAATCGCCCGTGCAAGGTATTGATTTGGTAGTTGTCTCCAAGAAGTTTTATTACAACCATTGTTGAGCTAAATGCAAGAATTACTCCGAGGTAAATGGCTTGTTCAAAGCTAAGGATTGGAAACAAATAACTGAACAATAGTACTGCTCCAATTACTGCTGCCACCTGCAGTGTTGCGCCTATTGCGGCAACTTTTCCAATGCTTATTAATTTTCTAAAATCTGATTCAACTCCAACGCTGAACAAAAGAATTGCAATGCCGAATTCTGATAAAACCCTGATATTGTCAACGTCTGATATTCCAATGTGTGTTCCTCCAAAGAAGTAGCTCATTGCCCCAAGGCCGATTGGTCCAATTGCGATTCCTGCAAGAATGTATGCAAGCATGCTTGGCTGCTTCAATAATCGTGCAATATACCCAAAGAGTGTTGCTGCAACAACAATCATTCCAAGGTCTATCAATAGGGTGAAGTCGGCCATGCTTATCAGGTAATTAAAACAGATTTTTTCTATTTAAAGCTTGTGTATTGGCTTTGTTACTTTGCAAGCTTCCACTTTGTGCCAGTTGGCGTGTCTTTAAGTTCAATGCCCTTTTCGGCTAATTTGCCTCTTATTTTGTCTGATTCTTCCCATTTCTTTTCGTTTCTTAGCTGTTCCCTTTTCTTTATCAATACAAGGTCTTCTTTTGAGATATCGGCCTTTTGTTCAAAGTCCATTACTGCAAAAATTGAGTCGATTTTCTTAAGGAATTCAATTGCTTCCTCTGAATCTTTTCTGCCAAGCTTTCCTGCGTCAAGAAGGGCGTTTGTTTCCCTTACAAAATCAAAAACTGCTGCAAATGCAAGAGCTGTATTCAGGTCGTCGTTCATTGCCTTTTCAAACTTTTCTTTGGCCTTTGCAATTGTTTTCTTTTCTTCTCCTGAATCTTTTCCCTCTGCTTCTTTCAATCTTGAAATTAATTCGTTTAACCTGTCAATGCTGTTTTGTGCGGCTCTCAATCCCTCAAAAATAAAGTTCAGAGGCTGCCTGTAGCTGCTTGAAATCATTAAGTATCTGATTGCAATTGGGTTGTAGTCCTTCAAGTCTCGTAAAGTGTAAAAGTTTCTCAGGCTTTTGCTCATCTTCTCGCCGTTGACCTGGAGGAACGCATTGTGAACCCAGTATTTTGCAAACGGCTTTCCTGTTGCTCCCTCGCTTTGCGCTATTTCGTTTTCGTGGTGTGGAAAAATCAGGTCTTCTCCTCCACCGTGTATGTCAAAGCTGTCGCCAAGGTATTTCATGCTCATGGCAGAACACTCAATATGCCATCCAGGCCTTCCCTTTCCAATTTCGGTTTCCCAAAAGACTTTTCCGTCGTCTTTGCTCCATGCTTTCCACAAAGCAAAGTCTTGGGCTTCACCTTTTTCATACTCGTCGTTTTTGACCCTTGTCCCTGTCTTCAATTTCTTAAAGTCAATATGTGCGAGCTTTCCATATCCCTTAAATTTTGCAACGCTGAAGTAAACGCTTCCGTCGTCTGCCTTGTATGCAAGGCCTTTGTTTATTAATTTTTTGACAAGCGCAACCATTTCCTTTACATGTTCTGTTGCTCTTGGATAATAGTCTGCAGGCATTATCTTTACTGCTTCAAGGTCTTCAAAGAACGCCTTTTCATATCTTTGGGTAAATTTTTTCAAGGAAACGCCTTCCTTTTGGGAATCCCTTATTGTCTTGTCGTCGACATCGGTAATGTTTCTGACGTGATTTACGCTAAAGCCAAGGTAAAGCAAATACCTTTTCAAAATGTCTTCTGTCAGGAATGTTTTGAGGTTGCCGATGTGAATATAATTGTAAACAGTTGGGCCGCAAGTGTAAAGACTTACTTTTTTGCCCTTTAACGGCTTGAATTCCTCTTTTTTCCTTGTTAAAGTGTTGTATAATTTAAGCATTTTAACCAATTAATTAATGAATTAAAAGAATAATAAAAGCATTGTTTTTTCCGACTGCCCCTTATTTTACCTTTAATTTATAGTGGGGCTTTCCCGGTGTAAAGCCAAAGCCCTCATAGTATTTCCCAAGCTTTTCACTTGCGGTGTAAATTAGAATTTCCTTGCTTCCAAGGGCTTTTGCCTTGGCAATTGCCTCGTTTAAAAAAAGCCTGAAAACATTAAATCCTGTTTTTTGCGGTTTGCTGACATTTACCCCGCCGCCCTTTAGAATTTTTCCAACACTCATTATTGCAAGCCCCTCGTTTGTGTTCTTAAAAGTGCATTTTGCAAATTTCTTAAAGAGGCCTTTTTCAGGAACAAATTTTGAGATTACTGCTTCAAAACTTGCGGGCCCCATTGCTGGTGCTGTTCCAATTGCAAGTACATGCGTTCCTTTTGCCCTAAAAAACTTTGGCCTTGCCCTTGGATAAATTCTTTTCAGCGAAGCATCTGCCTTCACTTCCAGGGGCTTTCCAACAATCTTTAGTGCGGCTGGCTTTCCAATCTTTTTCAATTTGGGCATTGGCTTTCTAAGCATAGTAAATTAGTGGCGCTTGCCCTATTTTAGCATTTCGCTAAAGCCCAAATTCTGATTCAGGGCCTGAATGCTTTTTCAAAGCTTGAATTCTGATTTCCAGTAAGAGCAGACTGAAACAGTTCTTTTCTCTGCCACGCCTGTGTATTTTTCAGGATCGTTTAAGATTGCAAGTTGCTGTGGTCTAATCTTTTCAAAGAATTTTTTCAGGTCAGAGTCTGCCTGCACAAGTTCCATCACAGTCTTTCCTGTCTTCTCTGCTTCAAGAGTTTTTTCCCTGACATACTCGTGTGCGTTAGGATGTCCCTTTGCTGCCAGAAGCAGGTAAAGCGGTTCTGCAATAATACCCTGCCTGCTTTTGTCAAAGTTTTTCTGCATGTTTTTTTTGTCAACAACCATTTTCTCGCAAACCCTGTTGAGCCTGTCTGCGCTTGAAACAAGTGCTGCCAAAAGCTCTGGCACAAATCTTTGCGAAGCGCTGTTTGTCAAATCTCTTTGGTGTTCGCTTATTGTGTCAAGATTGAATGTTACAACACGCGGCATAAATGCCTTCCACATGCTTTTAACATTTTCAAAGTTTATTGGGTTTCTCTTGTGCGGCATGGTTGAGCTTCCAACCTGTTTTGTTCCAAATGCCTCTCCGACCTCTGCAATTTCACTTCTTTGCAGGTTCCTCATGTCGTCTGCAAAGTTTGCAAGCACATTGAATGCTCCAACAAGTGCGTTTAGCAAGTCAAGCAATGACTCTGGTGCAACAATTTGTGTTGAGTGCATGCACTGCTTTAGTCCAAGCTGCTGCATTATGCTTTTCTCAAATGCCTCTGGGTCTTTCAGGAAAAGGCTGCTTCCATTAAAAGCTCCGACTGCGCCTGAAAACTTTCCTTCAAGCCCTTCTTTTGAATTGTTAACTGCCCTTATCCTGTTTCCAAGCCTGTTAACATATCCTGCTATGACAAAACCAAATGTTACTGGTTCTGCATGCTGTCCGTGAGTTCTTCCAATCTGCAAAGTTGACTTTTCCCTCATTGCAAGAGTTATCAAAGTCTTTTCAAGCTTTACAAGGCTTGGAACAACAAGCTTTTCACATGCTTCCTTGTATCTCAAAGCGTTTGATGTGTCAACAATGTCGTAGGAGGTTGCTCCAAAGTGAACAAACGGCTTTGCTTCATCACTTACTTTCTCCCTAATCGTGTTTACAAGGGCCCTTACATCATGCCTTGTAATCTTTTCTTCAGCGTAGACTTCTGCGGCAGTAACCTTTTCAGATGCCTTTGCAATCTCTTCGGCAATTTTTCTGTCACAAACTCCTTGCTTTGCAAGAGCTGTTGCAAGGGCTGCTTCAACCCTTGCCTGATACTTTATTCTTGCCTCTTCGCTTAGATATTTTGAAAGGCGTTCGCTGCCATATCTGTAATCCAGTGGGGAAATATTGTCAAAGGTGCCCATTTCAGTCACTTACCTTTCTCCAGGAATGCCTTGTAGGAATTCATTGTTTCCTCAATGCTTGGCACATTCCAATGCTTTTCTCCTGTCCATGCCTCACATACAGATTTGTACATGTTTGCAGTTATTTCAATAAGCTCTGCAGGAAGCGGGCTTGGAACTGTAAATTCTCCGTGGCCTTTTCCTTCTGCTTTCTCTGCCTCGATTACATCATACCAAGGCGTTGTTTTGTAATAGTCTCGCAGAATCTGCTTGCTTACGTGAACGCCCTGGTGCAAGAATCTGTTTTCGTCAAGGGTTCCGCAAACATCAACTAGAATGAGTTCTCTTTGCGGGTTCATTCCAAATTCAACCTTTCCGTCTGCGTGCTCTAATCCAATTTGCTCTGCTCTCTTTGTTAAAAAGTCGTTTATTTCGAGAGCCTTTGCCTTTAAGTCTGCAATCTCTGCCGGGTTCATCTTTGCAATGTCTGCAGCCTCTTCCCAGGTCAAGTATCTGTCTGTTGGCTCGAGTTTTGTGCTGACATCCATTATGGGGTTTGCCATTTTTTCTCCTGGAGTTGGCTGGGCGCTTAATCCAAGCTGTTCAAGTGTTGTCTGTCCTTTTGCAAGCCTTTTGAAGACACTGCTTCCGTCAGGCAAAGAGTTTCTAAAAATTACCTCGAGTGGAACAAGGTAATTTGTCATGCCTGCCTTAAGCTCTCCTTTCTGTGGAAACAAAACCTGTACAATGTCAACTTCCATTTCGTTTCCTGAAACAAGCCTTCTGAAATGGCTTTTTATTCCAAGCTTTGCAAGTTCCTGAAAATTGTATGAGGCCATTCTGCAAAGAGCTTCTCCCTTGCTTGGAATTGTGTCAGGCATTTTTCCATAATCAAAAACAGAATAATCATCAGTAAATTTGAATACTCCTATGCCCTCCAAAGTTTCACTTGCTTTACTTTGAACAGTTAAATCTTTTACACTTCCCATTTTTTCCACTCTCCTAAATTTTTTTAGAATTATTTCCCAAGAATCTTTGCTGCACAAAGCGCGGCGTTTTCCCCGCGGCCAAGCCCAACCCAAAGCCCTTTTCCTGCAAGGGCAGAAACCTTCAAAGCGTCTTGTTTGTCACTGCCTTTTTTTATTGGAACAAAAATAACCAGCTGGCCTTCTGAGTCAACTGCTTCAACTTCGTCAATTTCAATGAAGTCAATGTAAACTGCTTTTTTATCTGTGTAAGAATCGTCTTCCTGCAATTCAAAAGCAATTCCGCTTGCATTCAACTGCTTTTTGCATGCGTCCATTCTCTTCAAAGCCTCTTCACTTGGCTCTGAATTAATTATAATTACTTTTTCCCTGCCCTTTTCAATCTTTTCAGCTGCCTCAACAGCTTCGTCAATTGCTTCTGTTCCCACTCCAAGAACGGCAAAGCCCTTTGGCATTTGGTGAACGCTTAGAAATGCGTCAAGGCCGTTGTAGTTTGCACTTACAGGCATTCCAATTACAAGTTTGTCGCAGTGTGATGCAACAAAGCCAGGTAAGGCAGCACTAAGTCCTGCGCCTCCAATAACAAGCTTTTCCTTGCTTTTCTTAAGAATTTTCATTAGCTTTTCAGGTTGCCTGTGGGCAGAACAGATCTCAAGCTTTGCTTCAATTCCCTTTGCCTTTAATTTGTCCATTAATGGCTCAAAAACAGGCTTGTCTGAATCAGACCCGAAAATTACCAGTAATCCCACAAAAAACTCCTAAATCATTTGAGCTAAAGAAAATTTAAACCAATATGTCTGCTTTGTTGCCTTAAAAAAACAATGGCGTCCTTCCGGAAAGCAATTTATACTACTTTACTGTATTAATAGTCGGTTGGAATGTGACTTTTCGTGAAAAAAAGTAGTGTTACAACCAACTTAATAGCCATCGGAGGTGACGAGAAACATGAGGGATTCCAAAATATCGGGAATTATCGCAATAGCAAACACTCTACTAAGTAAGGTGATTCCTCAAGAAACAAGTTCAAAGGAGATCTCCGAAAAAGAAGTTACATTCCTCTGCAAAGTCACAAGTAATAAGGAGAGATTATGTAGCAGGGTGATATATAATAAGTCCATTAACTTCACAAGGCTTTTCGCGCTTGCAAGCCTTGCAATTCTCTTCCTCTCCATTCTTCCGGCCGCATTTGCAATCTCGGAGGAAATTACTCTACAGGGAAAGCTTACCAACAGCAGTGGTCAGGCCCTCTCAGGTGACTATACATTTATCTTCGAACTCTTTGACAGCAACAGCGGCGGAGTTGCTCTTTGGACTGAAACCCATGGCTTAACTGTAACCAACGGTGTCTTTGCAGCAAACCTCGGCAGCAACAATTTAACACAGTATCTTACAACTTCTGATTTCAATGCAGAAAGATGGGTTCAGATAACAGTCGACGGTTCAACCCAGGTTCCAAGAGTAAAACTTAACTCACACCCCTCAGCTTTCATCGCAAAAAAGGCAATGACAATCGATCTGAACGCATTTATGCAATTCTCTGACTTCAACTCCTGGTATGCAAGCACGTTTGCGCCAACTTTCACAGGCGACAGCAACTTTACAAATATTGGAATAAGTGGAGAACCTTGGATTTCAAACAACGCAGCAAAAATAAATTATGGAGATGGAGGAGCAATAGACTCACTAACATTCTCATCAGAAGCAGCAGCAGCAGACACAGTTAATTTTACAGGAACACATGGAGGGCAGTTGTCATTTGTTACAAGTGCAGCAGCAGTTCAAATGGGTTCATCAAGTTCCTTCCAACTTAACGCAAATGACAACATAACAATTAGCGCAGGAGCAGCAAAATTAATAACAATGAACGCAAGCCAATATCAAATACAAGACATAGTAGCAGGAGACACAATTGTAAACATAAAAGGAACACTAAACGTAACAGAAGATAGTAATTTTGCAAACATTGGAGTTTCTGGAACAATCTTTGGCGGAAGTCCAGTTAAGATTGGAGGAGGGCTACAATCAGCAGATGCAAATAGTAGTAATGATACAAGTTTAGCTTTTGGAGAGGGAGTAACTGCTTTTGGAACAAGTTCCTTTGTAACAGGAAAAGCAGCAGGAAACGAAAGAGGAGCAAGAGGAGACTATTCTTTTGCAGCAGGAAACAATGCAATGGCATGGGGAGATACCTCAATGGCAGTAGGAAATACCACAAAGGCAAGTGGGCAATATTCTTTTGCACAAGGTTGGAATACAACAGCATCTCAAAGTGGTTCAGCAGCCTTTGGAACTTTTACAACAGCAAGTGGACAATATTCTGTGGCAATGGGTAACAGTTCAGCAGCAAGTGGGTCAGAATCATTTGCAGCAGGAAATGATGTAACTGCAAGAGGAAGTGGAGCAGTTGCTTTTGGAGGAGGAACAGATGCTTTCGGGGACGCTTCTCTTGCAATAGGAAGTAATCCAGTAGCACAAGGAAATTATAGTTTTGCAGGAGGATGGTCATCACCAAATCAACTAAAAAGCATAGGAATTGGAAGTTTCGCCTTTGGACAATCGCAAGGAGGATCTTTAATGTCTTATGGAGAAGGCTCAGTTTTAATGGGTTACTCTGATTCAAATATGGCCACACAAGGAAAAGGAAGCATTGCATTAGGATACAATGTCAGAAGCATTGCAGAAGCAAGCATAACATTAGGAAAAGATTTAACAAACTACAATGCCAACTCTGTTTTGGTGCAAGACCTAAACGTTTTGGGTGATTTGAATGTTGCGAATTTCACTGTGAGTGGGATTAGTTTCATTAATGGCGGAATTAACGTAACAGGCGACAGCAACTTTGTAAATGTGGGAATTTCAGGAGGATTGTATAGTATATCTGGAAGCAACCAGTTTATTTGGGATGATACTAACGGAAGTCTTGCAATTGGGCGAAATACAACTTCTTCAGGAGAAAACAGTACAGGAAATATGGGGGCTATTGCTTGGGGATATGGCTATAACAATGGAGATAATGCATTCATAACTGCAAGTGGAAAGGGGTCAATGGCAGGCGGATATTCTGATGGAAAGTGGGATATTGCCTACATTCAATCAACAGCAAATGGTTCTGTTGCAATGGGAAACTCTACTAGTGCACAACTTATTGCAAGTGGAACAGGGGCAATTGCAATGGGAACTGTTGGAAAGTCAGGGGAACTCTTTTCAACTGGATCAGGAAGCATTGCAATGGGTAGCACAGGAACCGCGGGTAAAATATATTCTACTAATAGTGGAAGTATTGCTCTTGGAATGGCTGCAAATGGATCTGAACTGAAGTCAACAGGACAAGGCAGCATAACAATGGGTTACAGTGATAGCAATTCCTTCACTGTTGGAGCTGGAGCAATTGCTATGGGTTACAATGTTAAATCTTTAGCAGAAGCAGCAGTAACGCTTGGAAAGGATTTGACAAACTACAATGCTAACTCTGTTTTGGTGCAGGACCTAAACGTTTTGGGTGATGCAAACTTTGTTAATATAGAGATTTCAGGAACCTTGTTTGGTGGAAGTCCTCTTGAAATTGGAAGCGATTTGAACATTGCCGGAGCAACAAAGATATTTGGCCAACTAGGGATTGGATATATAGAAAACGCTGCCCGCGTTTTGGACGTAAATGGCGGAGTAGGTGGGCCAGGTGCTGATTATATGACAGATAATGCCGGAATTGGAGGAGGAGTAAAAATAGCATCAGGACCAGGAGGACACAATGGCTCTGCTGGCGGAATCAATTATGGTGGAGCAGGTGGGCCAATTGAATTAATAACAGGAAAAGGCGGAGCAGTCAAAGACGCAGAGTATAGTTTTGGAGGAAACGGAGGATTGTTTAGTATTACAACCGGAATCGGAGGAGCCGCATTTATTGGGGATACTAGTTTTGGAGGAAACGGCGGAGACATTGAATTACTAACAGGAGCGGGTGGAGAATCAACTGCGGGTGTACACATCCCGAGTGATGGAGGAGATGGTGGAGACATTAGTTTAACAACAGGATCTGGCGGTATAGGAAACAATGCAAATGGCTCTTTTGGAAATATTTTGCTAGCCAAAAGCGGCGGCTTTGTTGGAATAGGTTTGGGTATAAGTTCATCTCCAACAGTGGCATTAGACATAAATGGTAGCCTGCAAGTCACTGGTGACAGTAACTTCCTTGGAGACCTAATGATAACAGGCAAGTCATTTGCATCAATTCACGTAGACCACACACCAGGATGGGGAGGAAGCAGCCAGGAAGCACTAGAACAATTGCTGTTAGTTGAAACAGGGGAAGACGGAGAAATTGATCACAGTTCGTTGCCGGAATTCACAAGGGTAAAATTGCCTTACACAAAGCCAGGCAAGGAAAGCAAGGTAGATCAAAGAGGCGGACCAATGAAGGCAACCACAATGATAACAATAGCAGTAACAGATTCAACTGGCGCGGTGGAAGTAGATGAAGCAACAATAGGACGTGACCTTGGAGCAACAATAACAATGCTTACAGAAGCAGTGAAAGCACTAAATGAAAAAAACCAAAAGTTAAGCGCTAAATTGGATGAATTGTGTGCAAAAGACAATAGTCATAGTTGGTGTGCTGAAGAGAAAAATAAATCAGTGCAAGATCTTCCTGTAGAAGAACCTCTGGTTGAAAAATCACCTGTGGAAGAGCTTCCAGTTGAGGAAGATCCTCCAGTTAAAGAAGAATCTGTGCCAGAAGAGCCTCTTGTAGAGGATCTGCCGGTAGAAGAGCCTCCTGTAGAAGAATGCGCTGTAACCTGTTCAATTGACGGGGAATGTGACGACGCAGACGGAAATACCCTTGATGTCTGCAATAATGACGGTTCCTGTGACAGCAGCTGCACTAATCTACCTGTAGTATTCAATGCGAGGGCAATATGGGGCAATTTGCTTGGATTGCTTTCATAATTGCTTCTTTGCTGAGTGGGCAGAATTAAATACTAAAAAGCTCCCTTTTCTATTATGGCAATTGAAAGAAAGTTTCCTGCAAGAAAAACAAGCAGGCCAGGTATAGAAAACTTTCGCAGGCAAAGGGCTGCAAAGAAGAAAATGATTGCAAGGGGCAAGCAAGGCATTTCTCAAGAAATTTTGGCTAGGACTGCAGTTGGCCTTACAAAGATGGCAAGGAATTTTAGTCGAGCAGACCTTTTTCAAAAAGCCAATCAGGTAAACAGAAGAATGGCTGTCAAGAACTCTTTGGATAGAATGGGTGTTTTGGACAGTGAAAAAAGGCAAAGAATTCACAAAATCACTGAAACCCTTGTCAAACGGCTTGCAGCGGTTGGGACAAGGCCAACATGGTTCAAAGATGTTATAGTTGTTGAACAAGTGGGCTTGCTAAAGACCGAATTTGGATCCAGGTCAAAGGCAGACAAGTTTGTTTCAAGCTTTTTGAAGGCCTCTGCCGAAATGCGGAAAATGACCGGCCAGGAATAAATTAGAAACATAAATAATGGTTTTCTAGTTCTTTTTCTTTTATGAACAAAAGGCAGACAATGGCTTTCTTGAATAAACTGCAAAGCAAGGGAATCAAGCTTGGGCTTGGAAGAATAAAAAAATTCCTTGCATTTGCAGGAAATCCTGAAAGGCAGTTTAAGGTAGTGCATGTTGCAGGTACAAACGGCAAGGGAAGCACTGCTGCAATGATTGAAAGTATTTTACAAGAAGCAGGTTATAAGACCGGGCTTTACACCAGTCCCCATCTAGTAAACTTTAATGAAAGATTTAGGGTTAATGGAAAAGACATTAGTGACCGCACCTTGTTGGTTCTTGTTAAAGAAACAAGAAAGCAGGTGAAGAAAAGCGATGTAGACTTAACTTACTTCGAGTTTGTTACTGCAATGGCCTTCAAGCATTTTGCAAAACAGAAAGTTGAGATTGCAGTTATAGAAGTTGGCTTGGGCGGCAGGCTTGACGCAACCAATATGGTTAATCCTGTTCTAAGTGTTATCACAAACGTGGAAAGAGAGCATGAGGAAAGGCTGGGGGTCTCTTTTGTTGAGATTGCAGGAGAGAAGGCCGGCATAATCAAGAAAGGAAAGCCTGTTGTTACTGCCGAATGGAAGGAATCAGTTCTTCGCGTTTTTAGAAAGAAGTGCAGGGAGAAAAATGCGCCTTTGTATATTGTGAAAAAGCCTTTTTCAAAAAAGATTGGTTTGTCTGGCTCTTTTCAGAAGTGGAATGCGGCTCTTGCAGTCAAGGCAATCGGACTTTTGAATGAAGGGGACTTTAAGATAAGTGATAAGGCTGTTGCAAAAGGCCTGTTAAAGGTTAAGTGGCCTGGTCGCTTTCAGATTGTGAAGAAAAAGCCTGTTGTAATTGTTGACTGTGCTCACAATCCAGCCTGCTGTGTTGTGCTTGCAAAGTCTTTTAGGGAAAAGTTTCCTGGAAAAAAGGCATTGCTTGTTGTGGGCATTAGTGAAGACAAGCGCGTTAAGAAAATGGCTGCTGCCCTTGCTCCAATTGCAGGGAAAGTGTTTGTTTCAGGCGCGGGCTATAAGCCAATGACTTTGGACAAGGTTGCAAAGGCATTTTCAGAACAGGGTTTTGAGGTTGAAGTGGCTTTTTCTGTCAAAAAAGCGGTTGAGGCTGCGTTTTCAGCTGCAAAAAAGGCAGATATTGTCTTGGTTACCGGCAGTTGCTTTGTTGTGGGCGAGGCACTGCAACTCTTTTCCGCGTAGCGTAACCTTTTTAATAATTCTTTCTTTCAAAATCGTTTGAAGTGATTCTTTTTGTTGAACTGGAATATTGAACAGAAGACAAGCCTTTTGCTGGGCTTGTTTGTTGCATGCCTTGTAACAGCCAACTTGATTAGCCTTAAGATTGCAACTTTTGGATTCTTTGAGGCAAGCGTTGGAATTCTTGTTTTTCCGGTTCTTTTTCTAATAACTGATGTTGTTGCAGAAGTTCACGGCAAGAAAAGGGCAAAGGAATTTGTTTACATTGGATTAATTGCTCTCGTTTTTATTTTGGTGATTACAACCATTGCTGTTTTGCTTCCAACTGCTGAAAGAAGCTTTATTTCTGCAGAGGACTACTCAAACCTTTTTGGAACAACTTTGAGAATTTTTGCAGCTTCAATTATCTCATTTTTTATTAGTCAGTTGCATGATGTTTGGGCTTTTGATTTCTGGAAGGCAAAAACCAAGGGAAAACACCTTTGGCTTAGGAACAATGCTTCAACTATTGTAAGCCAATTTTTGGACACAACCATTTTCATGTTCCTTGCATTTTACGCTTTGACTCCAAAATTCACTGTTGAATACACTTTTGCCTTAATTATCCCTTACTGGCTTGTAAAGGTTGGTTTTGCCTTGTTTGACACTCCTTTCTGCTATCTTGGGGTAAAATGGCTAAAGAACAGCAGGACAAATTAACAAAAGCCTTTTAATTTCTTAAGCACTATTTCATACATTACTTTTTGCGGGGGTTTTGGAATGGATGCAAAGTATGAAATGCACTTGAACTATTTGAAAGAACACGACAAGCTAATTTTTGACGCAATAGAGGCTGAAAAAAAGAGGCAAATGGACGGCATTGAACTTATTCCAAGTGAAAACCTTGTAAGTCAAGGGGTACTTGAGGCAATGGGTTCTATTCCAACTAACAAATACAGTGAGGGTTATCCAGGCAAAAGATATTATGGTGGAAACGAACACATTGACATAATAGAATCTGAGGCAATTGCCAGACTAAAAAAGCTTTTTGGAGCAGAGCATGCAAATGTACAGCCTAATTCTGGAAGTCCTGCAAACATGGCTGCCTATTATGCATTAATGAATTACGGCGACACCTTCATGGGCTTGAAATTAACCGAGGGGGGTCACTTAACACACGGGCATCCTGTAAACTTTTCTGGAAAATATTATAATTGTGTTCAGTATGGGCTTGACAAGGAAACTGAAATGTTGGACTATGATGCAATTTTAAAGCAGGCAAAGGAAGTAAAGCCAAAATTAATTTTGAGTGGCTACACTGCTTATCCAAGAGAAATTGATTTCAAAAGATTTAGGGAAATTTGTGACGAGGTTGGCGCTTTTTGCATGGCAGACATTGCTCATATTGCAGGATTGTGCGCTGCAGGTGTTCACGAAAACCCTGCTCCCTATTTTGATGTTGTCACAACCACTACTCACAAGACCTTGAGGGGTCCGAGGAGTGCGGTAATAATGTGTAAGGAAGAGTTTGCCGAAAAGATTGACAAGGCCGTTTTTCCAGGGCTGCAGGGCGGTCCGCATGAGCACACGATTGCGGCAAAGGCAGTTGCCTTTGAAGAAGCAGCTCAGCCAGAGTTTAAGGAATATGCAAAGCAGATTGTAAAAAATGCAAAAACTTTGGCAGAAGAGTTAATGAGTCAGGGGCTAAGGCTTGTTTCTAACGGAACAGACAATCACCTAATGCTTGTTGATGTTTTCAAAAGCAAGGAAATTACAGGAAAGGACGCTGAACACGCGTTGGAACTTGCTGCCATTTACTGTAACAAGAATACAATTCCGTTTGACACAAGAAGCCCTTGGAATCCATCTGGAATAAGGATTGGAACTCCTGTTCTTACAACAAGGGGAATGAAGGAAAGTGAAATGAAAGAGGTTGCTTCCTTTATTGTAAAGGCATTGGATGCTCATTCTGATGAGGCAAAGCTTGCTGCAATAAAGAAGGATGTTAAGGCATTCTGCGACCAGTTTCCGTTCTATAAATAAAGGTGTTTTGATTGGCTGCAAAATTAATCAAGGGCGACAAGCTTGCTGCAATTGTTCTTGAGGACACAAAGAAGGTTGTTGACAACCTTAAGAAAAAAGGAATTCATCCAACTCTTGCAGTAATTCTTGTAGGCAAACACACTGCCTCAGAAATTTATGTTGAGAAGAAAAAAATTGCAGCCGAAGCCCTTGGAATAACCTTTGACCTTTTCAGATTTGCTGACAATGTAAAGCAAGGTGAAATTGAGGCTCTTGTAACTGCTTTAAATTACAAGGTTGGCATTAATGGAATTCTTATACAGCTGCCTTTGCCAAAACATTTCAAGACAATGAATTTGCTTGACATGGTTTCTCCATTAAAGGACGTTGATGGCTTTACTGCTTTCAACCTTGGTCTTTTAGACCACGGCAAGGAAGAAATTGCTTCCTGCACTGCCAAGGCAATTTTGAAGCTTATTGAAAGTACCAAGGTGAAAATTGAGGGTGCAAATGTTTGCATTGTAAATCACAGTATCGTGGTTGGCAGGCCTCTTGCACAAATGCTTTTGAACAGAAACGCAACTGTTTCAATCTGTCACGCCTTTACAAAAGACCTTGCTTCTTTCACAAAACAGGCTGACATTATTGTAAGTGCGGTTGGAAAGCCAGGCCTTATAACAAAAGAAATGGTTAAGCCAGGCGCAATTGTAATTGATGCAGGCATTTCCAAAAAAGACGGCAAAACAGTTGGAGACGTTGACTTTGCTGGAGTAAAAGAGGTTGCAGGTCAGATAACTCCTGTTCCGGGTGGGGTTGGGCCAATGACTGTGGCTTGCCTTATGCAGAACATTTCAAAGCTTTCTGCTGTGCAGGCAAAGTAGTTATTCTTTCAAAAGCCCTTTTTCTTTGAATGCCGCAAGCATTTTTTCTTTGTCAAAGCCTTCAATGATTATTCCGTTAATGTCTAAGACTGGTGCGTTTACTTCGTCTCTCAGCAGGTTTGCCGCTTTCAATTTTTCAATCATTTCCTTGTTTTTGTCCTGGTCTTCCTGGACATTGAAGTCTTCAAACGGAATTTCCTTTCTTTTAAGCAATGCTTTTGCCGCAGCGCATTTTGGGCAGTTTGTTATATTATAAACAATTACACTCATATCTGAAAAGAAGTTGCGAAACCTATTTAATCATCACTTCATTACCGTTACCTTGTCGTTTATTTGAAAAGCACTTTTGTTTCTGGCAAAACCATCGGCTGAAAAACCTTTATTTAACTTTACTGAAGCCCATGCAGTAAAAGTGTTTGGAGAAGCGCCAGTAATTGTTTGAGTAACGGTAGTCGGTGTAATGGTGCTAGTAACTGTTTTTGTATAATCATTAGTAGTAGCTGCAGTTATTATGCTTGATACTTTGGTAACACCATTAACTTTCAACTTTCCTTCCACTGTTACTGAAATGCTTGTTGAACTCCCGGAATAAGCATAGGCTTGTATTTGGACTTTTGGAATTTTAATAAAATTAAATCCAACAGTCTGCACAGTATCTGTTGTCAATCCTGCCCCCCACCTTGAAGCACTAATGGCAAGTGCTCCTGCATTTGCAGCATTAACCCATTGCACGTCTCCTGACAAATCGCGCTTGACCTGGTATTTAAGCTGGTTTGCTTCGAGTGTTGCCTGAACATCCACATTCTTCTTGATTGTAACAGTCATTTTTCTGAATAATAAATGTCGTTTGGATTAATATATTTGTTTTTTTTGAGGGGGGGGTGCAAAAAGAGTCGGGTTTTTAATAAATTGTTGATTTAAAAATACTTGAGGAGTTGTTTGTTTGACAAAGCTTGTTTTAGGAGTGCTTGCAAGTACTTTGGGAACTGATTTGCAGGCGGTAATTGACGCAATTGAGCAAGGTGAGCTTGAGGCAGAGATTGCATGCGTTGCAAGCAACAAAAAAGATTGCTTTGCGCTTGAAAGGGCAAGAAAGCACGGGATTGAAGCCATCTTTTTGGATCCAAAGAAATTTGTCTCGCGCGAAGAATACGACGCCGAGCTTGTTCGTATTTTGAACAAGCGAAATGTTGAATTTGTCCAGCTAATTGGTTACAACAAATTTCTGACAAGTGTTTTTCTTGAGGCTTTTAAGAACAGGTCTGTAAACATTCATCCAAGCCTTCTTCCTGCCTTCAAGGGGTGGTATAAGGATGTTTACAAAAACGTTCTTGAAGCAAATGTCAAGGAAACAGGCTGCACTCTCTATTTTTTGGACGAGGACCCGGACGGCGGTCCAATTATCCTTCAAAAGGCTGTTCCAGTTCTTGAAACTGATAATGTGAACTCCTTGAAGGAAAGGGTTCAAACAGTTGAAAAGGAAGCAATTCTTGAGGGATTAAAGCTTTTTCAGCAGGGAAAGTTGAGAGTTGAGGGAAAAAGGGTTTATGTAGCCAAGGAATAATGATTCATTTTTATTTGTTTTCAATTTAATTCATTGGAGGAATTTTTACATGGAGAGAAAAAAACTTGAACAATTAACTTCACCAAACGCAGCAAACGCAGTAAAATTAATGCTTCTTGGAAGCGGAGAACTTGGAAAAGAGGTTGTAATAGAAGCCAAAAGGCTTGGTTTTACAACTGTTGCAATTGACAGGTATCAGGGTGCACCTGCACAGCAGGTTGCAGACAAGTCTTACACTGGAAACATGACTAATGCTGGTTTTCTTAGATCATTAGTTGAAAAAGAAAAGCCTGATGTAATAATCCCCGAGATTGAGGCAATTAATCTTGACTTACTTTTTGAATTGGAAAAAGAGGGCTTTAACGTAATTCCAAATGCAGCGGCTACCAATGCAACAATGCAAAGGGAAAGAATCAGAAAAGTTATTGCAGAAGATGCAGGTGTTAAAACCTCCAAGTATGCTTACGCCGAATCTTTGGACGAATTAAAAGAGGGTTGTGAAAAGGTTGGTTATCCTTGCTGGGCAAAGGCTATGATGTCAAGTTCTGGACACGGTTCTGCTTTTGTTAAAGGTCCTGAAGACATTGAAAAAGCCTTCAAGATTGCAACAGAGGAAGGTCGTGTTAAAGGAGCAAGAATTATTATCGAAGAGCACGTTGACTTTGACATTGAGGTAACTGAACTTGCTGTAAGGCACTTTAATGAAGATGGAAAAATTGTAACAAGTTTTCCAAAGCCAGTTGGCCACTACCAAATTGATGGAGATTATCACAGTAGCTGGCAGTCGGCGGAAGTAAGTGAGCTTGCTGAGAAAAGAATTTACGAAGCTGTTGGGAAGATTACTGGCGAACTTGGAGGGCTTGGATTGTTTGGATGCGAGCTCTTTGTAAAAGGAGATGAAGTTTACGCAAACGAATGCAGCCCAAGGCCTCATGACACTGGAATGGTTACTTTTGTGACACACCAGCTTGGTTTTAGCCAGGCGGGCTTGCATGTCAGGGCAATAACTGGATTGCCTGTTCCTGCAATTGAGGAAGGGGGCTTTAGAAAGATTCCTGCTTTGACACCGGGAGCATCTCATGTTATATCCAGTCCAAGTGAAGGCTATGACGCAATGCTTGGCAATGTTTATGATGCAACCAACGAACTTGGAGTCTCACTGCTTTTCTTTGGAAAGCCAGAGGCCCATGTCGGAAGAAGAATGGGTGTTGTTCTTGCAACAGCTGACAAGGTCGAGGATGCAAAGAAGAAAGCTGAAAGAGTTGCCCATAAGATCGAAATGCAGACAAGGCAAATCGCCGAGTGGAAAAAGCAACAGTTAAAAGAAAAACACCTTCTTTAGGAGTTGATTTAAGTGGACAAAAAAATTGCCTTAATATCTGTTTCAGACAAGTCCGGGCTTGATGCATTTGCAAAGGGCCTTGACGGCCTTGGCTTTGAAATTGTTTCAACAGGCGGAACTGCAAAAGCAATCGAGAAAGCAGGTGTAAAAGTTACGCCGGTTGAAAAGCTTACAGGCTTTTCTGAAATGCTTGATGGCCGTGTAAAAACACTGCATCCAAAGATTCATGCAGGCATTCTTGCAGACCGGTCTAAAAAAGACCATATGTCCACAATCAAAGAGCAGGGAATCAGGCCAATTGACCTTGTTGTCGTAAATCTTTACCCTTTCAGGGAAACAATTGCAAAGAAAGATGTTTCATTGGAGGATGCAATTGAAAATATTGACATTGGCGGCTCGACACTTGTAAGGGCTGCAGCAAAGAATCACAAAGCAGTAGCTGTTGTAACTTCTTCAAGT
The DNA here is from genome assembly GCA_017610265.1 of Nitrososphaerota archaeon. Taxonomy (GTDB): domain Archaea; phylum Iainarchaeota; class Iainarchaeia; order Iainarchaeales; genus JAFCCL01. Next base: position 9,669 of record JAFCCH010000002.1, on the reverse strand, counting down.
CAGTATGAACAGGTTTTGGCAGAGCTCAAGGAAAAAAACGAAATTTCGCTTGAAACAAGGAAAAAGCTTGCTGCAAAGGCCTTTGAGTCAACCGCTGCATATGACACAACCATAAGCGGATTTCTACATAATAAGTTCTTGCCAGAGGAGCAATTCCCCTCCAGCTTAAGCCTTTCATTTGAAAAAGTTCAGGATCTAAGGTATGGAGAAAACTGGCATCAGAAGGCTGCCTTTTACAGGCATCCTCTTTCAGGTGAAGAGGGGATTGTTGACGCAGAGCAGGTTCATGGAAAGGAAATGAGCTTTAACAATGTTAATGACGCAAACGCTGCTGTTGAGCTTGTAAAAGAATTTGACGAGCCCACTGTGGTAATAATTAAGCATGCAAACCCTTGCGGTGTTGCCTCTGACGAAAAGCTTGCTATTGCCTTCAAAAAAGCACTTGAGTGCGACAGTACAAGCGCTTTTGGAAGCGTAATTTCTTTGAATAGAGAATGTGACAAGGAAACTGCTGAACAAATCGTTTCCTTCTTTAACGAAATAATTATTGCACCCTCTTTTTCCAAAGAGGCTTTAAAAGTTCTTGAAACAAAAAAGAATTTACGAATTCTTCTTTTGCCAAAACTTGTTGAAAAAAGAGTTAACACAAGACTTGAGGTAAGGTCTGTGGGTTCTGGCCTTCTTGTTCAGGACTATGATTCAAAACTTTTGGATGATTCCTTGTTGAAAGTTGTTTCAAAGAGAAAACCCTCTGAGAAAGAGATGCAGGGTCTTTTGTTTGGCTGGAAGGCCGCAAAGCATGCTAAGAGCAATGCAATTGTTCTTGCCAAAGGCCTTGCAACTGTTGGAGTTGGAGCAGGCCAGATGTCAAGAATTGATTCAACGCAAATTGCCGTTAACAAAAGCAATGGCAAGCACAAAGATGCGATTCTTGCAAGTGATGCTTTTTTCCCCTTCAGGGACAATGTTGATGCTGCTGCTAAGGCAGGGATAACAGCCATAATTCAGCCAGGTGGCTCCCTCCGTGACAAAGAGGTAATTAAGGCCGCTGATGAGCACAATATTGCCATGGTTTTCACCGGTGTAAGGCATTTCAAGCACTGATTTTCCAAAAGGCAATTTTAAATATTTGAATGCCCTTACTTCTGCGGTGATTTGTTTTGGGTTTTTTGTCAGGACTTTTTGGAAAGAAAGAGGGAAAGCAGGGTGAGGTCAATATTCATGTTTCATCCGGTGGTTCTGGTTCTCTTCAGGTAATGGATGTATTCAATATAAAGGGCGTAGGCTTGATTCCTGTCGGCAAGGTTTTAAACGGCACAATTTCTGTTGGCCAAACTACAACTCTTAATGGCAAGGTTGCAAAAATTAAGTCAATTGAAATGCACCACCAGCAGCTACAGGTTGCAAACATTGGCGACAATGTTGGCATTTGTTTGGAGGGTATTGAAAAAAATGACGTTCGAAAAGGCATGGTTCTGGATTTTGGATAGCCTGCAAAAGAATTGGAAAAAACATCAGGGGAAAGGATTAAATTTCCCAAAAATGCATATTGTGTATGATTTTCATTTCTTATGGCAAAGATGCTCCTAGAGGAAAGGCTAAGAGCCGTGGTCAGAAAATTCAGGTATTTACCTCTGCGGCAGAGCTTGCAGACGCTATTATTGGCAATCCTGTTGAGACAATTCAAAAAGAGTTTGACAAAACCAGCACAGGCAAGTTTTTGCTTGGCAAAAAAGCCGGTGTTGACAAAAAAATAAACAAATTGGTTGCAAAGGATGTTGCAAAAAACGCGGCCAAGATTAACAAACTTTCTTTCAAGCGGGCTGCTGTGGATTTGGCTTACTGGCAATATTTTGGACCCTATGCTTTTACCAGGGGCATTTCTGCAGGCCAGCTAAAGTATCTTAACAAAATGATTCACAAGACCGAGCAAATGTATGTCAGAGTTGAACAAGCCCAGCCAAAAAAGAAACCTCTTGTTAAGCGCGTGTTAAGCAAGCTTAATCCAAAAAGTTTGGGCAAGAAGTCAAAAAGGCGCAGAGGACGATAAACAATGTTTTTCATCTCTTTTGGAAAGCGCAACATTTCTGCTGCCAAAAGGATTAAGGCAATGCGATTTTTTCAAAAGAAAAGACATGCCAATCTTTACAAGGAGTTTGACGCAAGCAAGGTTGGCAGTGCTCTTATAAACAACATTAAGAGTTCCAACAAAATTGCAAAAGGTCTTTTGAGGAATTTCCGATTCAAACCGGAAAGTGATGCTTATATTAGACTGCTTAAGGCTTCTTATTTGAAGAACGAGTCCAGGCAGCTGCGTTACTGGAAGAGCTTTCTTGCCTTTGCAAAGAAAAGGAATGCAGGGCACCGGCTTTTGAATCAAATAAACTCTGAAATAAAGTTTTCCAAAAGACAGCTTGAAGAGATTAAAAAAAATCTTTAGACTTTCTTTACAAGCGCCTTTTGCCCAATGTCTTTTCTGTTGAACGCGCCTTTAAATGAAATCTTTTCAACTGCCTTGTAGGCGTTGTCAATTGCTTCTCTTATACTGTTTCCTAAGGCAGTGACTCCGAGAACACGACCGCCGTTGGAAAGGATTTTTCCTTCCTTTTCTTTTGTTCCTGCGTGGAAGACAACTGTTTCAGGCAATGAATTTGCTTCTTCAAGACCTGTTATTTCCCTGCCTTTCTCATATTTTCCAGGATAGCCGCCTGAAGCCATGACAACACAGCAGCAGGCCTTTTCACCCCACTTAATTTCCTTTTCGTTGAGGTTGCCGTCAATGCATGCCTGCATTATTTCTGCAAGGTCTGATTTTAGCCTTGGAAGAATGACCTGTGTTTCTGGGTCTCCAAACCTGGCGTTGAATTCAACAATTTTTGGCCCGTTTTCTGTAATCATTAATCCAGCGTAAAGAATTCCCTTAAAGGTTCTTCCCTCTTTTGCCATTGCGTCAACTGTTGGCTGCATTATTTCTTTGAGAACACGCTGCTCCATTTCCTTTGTCACAATCGGTGCAGGGGAATAAGCCCCCATGCCGCCTGTGTTTGGCCCCCTGTCCTGGTCAAAAATCCTTTTGTGGTCTTGGCTGCTTACCATTGGAAGAATGTTTTTTCCGTCTGAAAAGATTAAGTAGCTTGCCTCTTCTCCTAAAAGCTTTTCTTCAAGCAATATTTTTGCCCCTGCTCCTCCAAACCTTTTGTCTAAAATCATTTCGTTAATTGCTTGTTCTGCTTCTTCAATTGTTTCTGCTACAACAACTCCTTTTCCTGCTGCCAGGCCGTCTGCTTTTACAACAATTGGAGCGCCTTTTTCTTTCAAATAGGCTTTTGCTTCTTCTGCGTTTTCAAATGCCGCATATTCTGCACTTGGGATGTTGTACTTTTTCAACAAATCGCGGGTAAATGTTTTGCTGCCCTCCATTATGGCTGCTTTTTTGCTTGGACCAAAGACATTGAGGTTTTTTTCTTCAAAGAAGTCAACAAGACCGTTTACTAAGGGATCCTCTGGTCCGACAATGGTTAGGCCAATCTTTTCCTTTGCGGCAAATTCTGCAAGCTTTTCAAATTCGTTGACTTTAATGTCAACATTTGTTCCAACAAGGCCGGAACCTGCGTTTCCTGGTGCAATAAAAATTTTTTCCACTGCCTTGCTTTGTGCAATCTTCCATGCAATAGTGTGTTCGCGTCCTCCACTTCCAACAATCAATACTTTCATAAAAAAACCCCCTTAAAGCCATTAAAATGCAAAAAATCTTTTAATCCTTACCTTCCTTCTTTCATTCAATGAAAGCGGTTATTTTTGATTTTGACGGCATTATTTGCGACACTTTGCAGATAAACTTTGATGTTAAAAAAGATGCTTTTGCAAAATATGGGATTGCTCCTAGTTTGCAGGAGTTTATTGACATTTGGGTTTCTCCTGAAACAGGCAAAGAGGGTACTAAATATTATGCAAAAATTCACGGCCTTGAAAAGGATTATGAAAGGCTTTTGGCAGAGCAAAGAATTGATTTCAGGGAACGCTATGAAAAAGATGCAGCGCTAATGCCTGGGGCAGCTGACCTTATTTCTTTCTTTAAGAAAAAGAATTTGCCTTTGGCGGTTGTTTCCTCAAATTACGGTTACAATGTAAGATATGGCTTGGAAAAGTTTGACCTTGAAAAAAACTTTGAATTTGTGATTGGAGCAGAGGACTGTGCTTTTCTAAAGCCAAATCCTGAGCCCTATCAAAAGGCTGTTGAAAAACTGGGATTTGCGGCAAAAGATGTTCTTGTGCTTGAGGATTCTGATACAGGTGTTCAGAGCGCAACTTCTGCCGGCTGCAACTGCATTGCAATTCCAAACAAGTTTACTGAGAAGGGAGACTTTTCAAAGGCAGGGCTTTTGTTGAAAAGCCTTTCAGAAGTTGACGGTCTGGTTTTAGAAAAGTTCTAATCTTAAAATCTTACAACCTGCCGGTCTGTAACAATTATATCCATTTTTACATCATGGCTTTCAATCGGAATAAGTTCCTCAAAATTTTCGTCAAAGCAAATTCCAATCAATGAAATTTTTGTGCTTGTTTTTCTGAGAAGCGAATCATAAAATCCTTTTCCCATTCCAATCCTGTGCCCTTGTCTGTCAAAGGCAACTCCTGGCAAAATTATTAAATCGAGTTCCTTTGTTTTAATTTCTTTTTTTTCTTTTGGCTCAAAAAGTCCCTGTGGAGTTTTTTCCACATCATTTACTGATTCAATTTTTGCAGGAATCATTTTTCTTTTTTCAAATTCTGTTGCCGGCAGTGCCACAACCTTTCCCTCTTTAATGGCCTTTTCTATCAAACCTTTTGTTTGAACCTCATTGTTTACGCTGTAGTAGAACATTATTGTTTTTGCTTTCTGAAATTCTGGCAATGCCCCTAATTTTTCCCAAATTAGCCTGCTTTTTGCTTCAACCTCGTTTTTTGAGAGGCTGTTCCTTTTTGCAAGGTTTCTCATTCTGGTAATGTCCTTCATTTCAAGTATTCTGCTGAAAAAGATTTAATAAGCCTTTTTCAACCTAATTTTAGCAATGCGTACAAAGAAATTAACTGTTTTATTTGATTTGGACGGAGTTCTTGCTACAAGGGATATTGCCTTTGACTTGTTTAAGGCTCATGGTTGGGACCAGCGTTTCAAAGGATTAAGTAGTGACATTGCAGACGCTGTTAATGCAGGAAAGGATTTCAACGGGCAAAAGGCCTATGCTGGCCAGACAGTAAAGTTTGTAATGGACAAGGCTTTAAGGTTTGGAACAAAGATTTCAGAAGCTGAAATAAGAAAGCTTGCGTCTGAAGCAAAGCTTATGAGGGGTAGCAAGAGTCTGATTGCTTCCTTAAAAGCAAACAAAAATGTTAAGGATATTTTTATCATTAGCACAACTTACAAGCCTGCTGCTGACGTGATTGCAAAAAGGCTTGGCATTCCTGAAGCAAATGTTTTTGCCACCAATTTAAAGGTTGAAAATGGGCAAATTGTTGGCACAAGGGGGGTGGCTTGTGGTGGCATTCACAAGGCAGCTGTTGTTGACAAGATTTCAACTGCAACCAAGACTCCTCTTAGCAGAATGGCTGTTGTTGGAGACAGTATTACTGACATTGGAATGATGGAGCGCGTTATAAAAGGAGGCGGCCTTGGAATTGCTTTCAATGCAAACAATGACCTGTTAAAGCGAAATCCAACCGTTATTTATGCAGGCAGAAGCCTTAGGCCTGCTTTGGGCCTAATAAATGCCTTTTCTTTGGGAGGGCATTCTGGCGTGAAAAAGATTGTTGACAGAAATATTAAGATGAGAAGAGCAATTGGCATTCCAATGTCAATGGTTGGACGCCCTTTTCTTTTCAGGCCTGGTGTAAGGGTTGCAAAGGCTGCAAAAAAGTCTGCTTTGTTTAGGGCAAGGGTTAGGTCAAAGAAAATTGCGAGACTGCGTTAAATGTTTGATGTGCTTGCAATTGGTGCCGCTAATTCGGATTTCTATTTTCATGTGAAAAATCTGCCTGTTCCTGATGAAGAAGTTGAGGCAATTTCAATTGACAAAAAGCTTGGAGGGAGTGCGGCCAATTTTATTGTGGGGTGTGCAAAGCTAAACCTGAAAACGCGCTTTTTGGGCTGCGTTGGCCTAGACTCTGAGGGCAATGAACTAATGCACGAATTTAATGAGTCAAATGTTGACACTTCCTTAGTTCAAAGAATTAAGGCAAGGACCGGCAGGGTTGTAATTATTGTTAATGATCTTGGAGAAAAGGAAATGGCTGCCTTTGTTGGGGCAAACAATCTTTTGTCAAAGCAAATGGTCACAGAGGAGGCAATTATCTCTGCAAAGCTTGTTCACATTACAAGCCTTTCATCTGATTCTGCATTTAAGGCGTGTGTTAGGGCAAAAAATCTTGCAAAGGAAAACAATGTTCTTGTAAGCCTTGACCCAGGGCATATTTTGGCTGAAAGAGGAGTTGACAAATTAAGGGATTTGCTTGACGGCGTTGACTTCTTTTTCCCAAGCAGGGGTGGCTTAAAAAAATTAACCGGTTTGGACAATGTTGAGGAATCCTGCAAGTCTTTGGCTGGCCTGATTAAAACAATTGTTGTTACTTTGGGGTCAGAGGGCTGTTTTGTTTATTTTAATGGAAAGGGTTTTGTGGTTAAGCCTGTTAAGGCAAGAATTCTTGACACAACAGGCGCAGGTGACGCTTTTGCTGCAGCTTTTGTTTATGGAGTTATCAAAGGAAAGGCTTTGCCTGATTGTGCTGCAATTGCAAACAGGGCTGCCGGAATTAGTTTGAGTGGAAAGGGCGCAAGGCCTGGTCAGGTTTCTGAAAAGGTTTTGCTTGGAACGCCCTAGGTTTTTCGCAGGGTTTTCTTATTCTTCGTAGAATTCGTCAAAGTCTGTTTCGTCCATGACTTTTTCTCTGGCAATCCTTAATTTGGTTTTTCCTTCCATAACCTCTATAATTAGTTCAAGGTTGCATTCAGGGCAATTAATTAAATCTCCTTCGTCAAAGTCCTGCATTTCTATTTCGAACCTTTCGTTGCAGTCCGGGCATCTTACTTTTTTCATAAAAAATCCCTTTTTGAAGCCTTTTGAAGGGCTTTCTGTAAGATTTTTTTCCACCCTAAATCCTTTTAAAGTTTATTTGTGATAGCTATCAATGTGTTTTTTTGCTAAATTTGCCCAGAAATGCGTTTTTTTGGGAGAAAAAGGTGTTTTTAGAGTGGAATTACACCCATTATTATCAGGGTTACAATTGTTACAATTAGTGCTGTAAGGGTTTTTCCCTCTGTTAGTTTCTTAATGCATAAGAAAAGAAGATAAATGCCCCAAACAGTTATTGCAATTCCGATCAGCATAAACAGTCCAAAAATTGGAAGGTTTACTGCGTCAGGGTTTGTGTCAAGGAATTCGGTTGTTTGTGCTGACATTATTTCAATGCTTGCAACATTTTGAGAATTTACTGCAAACTGAACTGCTTCCGGTGAAAAAGCAAAGCTAATGGTTAAAATTGACAGAATTACGACAACTAATGCAATTATTTGCAGCAGGGCCAATGCTGAGAAAAGGCCCAGGAATTTTCCTCTTGCCTTTTTCACGTCAAGAACCATTCCTAAAAGGAATACAACAATTAGCAATACAAAGAATGTTACAAACGCAATTACAAATTCGTCTAAGGCAGTTGAAAGAATGTCTGCTCCAAAGGCTATTCTGCCCAAAAGAGAAATAAATGTTGGAACTGCAATCAGAATCAAAGCAAGCAAAATGTTTGGCTTTTCAAACGCGCTTTCAATTGCCTGTGATGGCTTTAGAATGTTTATGTTCATGTCTGCAATATATAAGAAATTGGAATATTTAAAGCTAACGCGCCCCCCAAAAAGGCGTTATCTTGTGACTTTCATTGCCTGAACTTTTTCCAAAAGGCTTTTTGGCTTTCCCTTCGAAAAATGCTTTCTGACAGGTTCAAGCATCTTGTTTACTGCGCCTGCAGTGCCGTTTTTGAGATCCATTGGATGCAGTTTTCCTGCAGTAAAGTCTGCTTCAAGCTCTCCAAGGCTGCTATACTCTATGTTGCCTCCGAATTTGTCTGGCCTTTCAATTTTGAGCTTTTTTTGCTTTTCAAACACAATGAATTTGCAGTATTCCATTACCGGATTTTCCTCAAGCTGTTTTTCAGGGCAGTAGGCCTTTGAAATCTTTCTCTTAATTTCTTCCTCTGAATCGGTCATGAAGATTGCTGAATCAGGAACGCTTTTGCTCATCTTCAAGGCAATTGCCCTGTCAACTCCCTCTGCATTTGTCTTTGGCTGCTGCAATCCCATCAGCATATGATGGTGTACTGCAACAGGCTTCCAGAAACCAATCTTTGGGCCGACTTCCCTTGCAAGCATGTTGACCTTCCTTTGGTCCATTCCAAGCTGTGCAATGTCAACTCCCAAGTGGAAAATGTCTGCTGCCTGCATGCATGGATAAAAAATCTGTGAAGCGCTCAAGGCCTCTGACTCTAACCGCCCCATTATCTGGCTGCATCTTGTAATTCTTTTCACTGTATTGTTCATTGCAACCTGCATAACTGTTTTCCAGTAATCAGGATCCTTTACAAGGTCTGATCCCCAGACAAAGTCTACTTTTTTTGTATCAAGGCCAGTTGCCTTCCAGACCTCGATTAAGTACTTGCCTGCTGTCTGAATATCGTCCAGGTTTCCGCCGAGTTTTTTGTTGGCCATTGCATGCCAGTCTGCAACAAGCATTTTGAAGCCGCAGCCTGCCTTAACCATTTTCTCAATGTTTATTGCCCTCAGCAAACCCTGGGCAATGTGAACCTGGCCTGATGGCTCAAAGCCGTCGTAGGCAACAGGCTTTTTCTTCTTCTCAAGCAAGGCCCTAAGAGAGTCCTCTGTAATGATTTCTACCTGCCCAATTAGCTCAATTCTTTTCTCCAAGTCCATTGAAAATCAGTATCTATTAAGTTCTGAAAGTATTTAATAATTGACTCCAAACGAGAAAAGCGGTTATTTCATTACTGTGTATTTTTGGTTAATTCTGGGTAGTGGATTCATTGATCCGTAAGCATTTACGCTTAAATAATTTTTATAAGAACCTGAATAGGAACCTACTGCGGTAAGTATTTGTTTTATTGTAACATTTAACGCTCTTGCGCTAGTTGTTTGTGCAGGGTTTATTGTTGTTGAAGTTGTAGAGGAGGTACTTACAGATATTAATCCTGTTCCAGAAGTAATGTTGTTGAGGTTAACAGTAAGACTTTGTGGTAAAGTAACTCCATTAACTTTTACTGCAAAGTTAAGACTTCCTCCTGCTGACAAAGAGTGAGTAGTTGAAGTGTAAGCAGTTGCAACTACTACTAACTTTGCTACTAATTTTCCTCTGTCCATGTAATTGGCTCCTTCGCCTGCTGAAGCAGTATTTGAAATAGTGTTAGTAGTGCTTCCAGAAAAAGAGGTCGTTATTGAAGGAACGCCAACATTCTTGAATTGCACGTCTCCGCTTAAATCCCTTTTGACTTGGTATTTGAGCTGGTTGGCTTCAATCGAAGCTTGCACGTCAACGTTTTTCTTGATTGTTACTGTCATTATTTCACGATAATAGTATGGTTTAATTCAATATAAATCTTTTTTTTGAAAAACGGCTTTCAAAAACCTTTTTTAAT
>JAFCCH010000037.1 GCA_017610265.1 Nitrososphaerota archaeon | reverse complement strand
CGTAGGGGAACCTGCGGACGGATCACCTCCTTCAATTTATCTCGTTGGCGGCCTTCGGGCCGCCGGCGGGAAAAAAAATTGGACAACACGCAAGTTGAAATTAAATTTATTTCACTCAAGCCTACATTCATCTTCAAACTTTTAGCAGAAGTTTGCAAAATTTTACAGTTTTCGCGAACCTTTGTTAAAGGTTCACTCGACGGGCTCATAGCTCAGTTGGTAGAGCGCCCGCTTTGCAAGCGGGAGGCCACGGGTTCAAATCCCGTTGAGTCCATAAGCTTTCCTCGGAAAGTTTGAACAAAATACATCAGTCACTGTCCTTCAAAGGGACAGGGATTGGAATACATTGTCCCTCATTTTGAGGGTGCAGGTCCTGAGTTTTTTCAGGAGTGAAGGGAGAGATTGTAAAAAAGCATTTTTCATGGCAAACGCCTTGGGAAAAGCACAATTGCTTTTGCGATTGTTTTACATTTGGTGACCCGTGCATTGGAAGCATTCCCGCAATGCAAGTAAATAATTTTTTGCTAGTGTTCCATATAGGAGCCGTGCAAGCCACTTAGAGGATAACTAGGCTCAACAACCGATAAAGGGCGTGGCAAGCTGCGATAAGCCTTGGCGAGACGCATGCAGTTTTTGAACCAAGGATTCCTGAATTGATCCGAAAGGATTGGTAACCCTGGGAATTGAAGCATCTTAGTACCGGGAGGAAAAGAAATCAATTGAGATGCTGTGAGTAGCAGCGAGCGAAAGCAGTATAGGGCAAACTGAATCCGGCATGGTAACATGTTGGAGATGTGGTGTGACCCAGTTACATCCAAAAGACTAAGTCGAAATGTTTTGGAAAGAATTGCCGTAGAGAGTGACAGCCTCGTAGACGGAAGTTAATTGGATGAGTGCTGGAGTTCAAGAGTATTGTGCATTAGTTCTTGCGCAAGAAGATTGGGACTCATTAAGTTCCAACTCTAAACATTCGTTGAGACCGATAGAGTACTAGTACTGTGAAGGAAAGTTGAAAAGTATCCCTAACGGGAGCTGAAAAGCGCTTGAAACTAAGTGGTGACATTCGGGTCAGGCCTTAAAGAAACGATGTCTTATGAAGTGAGTCTTGGAAACGTGACAATCGAATAAGACTAATCAGGGTTTGACCGTTCGTCCTGAAGCACGAGCAAGGGAATGTGAAGTAGTGGCAAGGTTAATTCCGTTAGGGAAGAAGCCGTAGGGAAACCGAGGCAGCGCATTTTGCAAGATTGAGGCTGCAAGCTTAAACGCTCAAGTCACTATTTTACGACCTGAAACCAGTGCGATCTACGCCTTGGTAAGATGAAGCCGCCCATCCGGGTGGTGGAGGTCTGCAACCGTTGCTAGTCTATCTGCTCGGGTAACCTGGGTGTAGGCGTAATATGTGATTCGCGCCTGGTAATAGCAGGCTCCTTTTGAAATATGTCTGAGCATAGCTCAGCCGGAGCATGCCAGCAGGGTAGAGATACTGATTAGGAAGTACGGGGTCGAAAGACCTCGCTTTCTTGTCAAACTCCGAATTTGTTGGCTGTGTAGATGGCTGGAGTCGGGGCGCCGGAGTAAGTTTGGTGTCCGTGAGGGGAACAACCCAGACTCAGGTTAAGGCCCATAAATACTGGTTAAGTGTTAATCGAAAAGTGTCCTTGTCCTAATACAGTAGGGAGGTTGGCTTAGAAGCAGCAATCCTTCAAAGAGTGCGTAACAGCTCACCTACCTATGGATGAGGGCCTTGAAAATAATCTGGGCTCAAACCAGTTGCCGATACCTGAGGGTACTCTCTGTTGAGAGTAATCCAGTAAAAAGGTGTTCTGATAGCCTAGAAGCAAGTCGGAAACGACTTGTGGAGCTGTTGGAAATATGGATCCTTGCACTAGTAATAACGATAGAGTTGTGAGAATCAACTCCGCCGAAAGGGCAAGGGTTCCTTAGCGCTAATCATTAGCTAAGGGTTAGTCGGTCCTAAGTTCTACCGTAAAGCGGCAAGAACGAAAGGGAAACAGGTTCATATTCCTGTACCGTTTCAATACGTTTTCGGCAACGATAGTTTACTTTCAGACGTTTCGGGCTAAGCCAGGCATGCTTGTCTGCATGCTTAACTAGGATAAATCTTTGGAGAACTGTAAAAGTGAGAAGGAGATTAAATCTAGGAAGTTGGCTGAGGCCGGGAGCCCATGAAAATGGAAGTAGAAAGTATTTGAAACGACCGTACCAAGAACCGAGAAAGGTGCCCCTGGCCGAGAAGGCCTAGGCGTGTCAGGGTAATCAAGTTAAGGGAATTCGGCAAAATAGCCCTGTATCTTTGGTATAAGGGGTGCCTGCTCCGCAGGGGGCAGGCTGCAATAACAAGGGGAGTCCGACTGTTTATCAAAAACACAGGTGGCTGCTAGTCCGTAAGGATGTGTATAGCTGCTGACTTCTGCTCACTGCCAGTACGTGAACGCCCTTTTCAAGGGGTCTAAGCGCTGGTGAAGAGCGGGCCTAACTCTGAGGCTCTCACGGTAGCGTAATACCTTGCCGGTTTAATGCCGGCTTGCACCAATGAAGCAACGAGATTCCTACTGTCCCTAACTTGAGCCTGATGAACTTGCTTTGCGGTGAATATGCCGCAGAACTCCAACGGGAAGAGAAGACCCCACGGAGATTTACCGCATTCTGATGTTGTGGTATAGTTTTTGGAGTGAAGAGTAGATGGGAGCGTCGAAGTGATTTCGCTAGGAATTGTGGAGCATCAATGGGACACCATCCTTTAAAAACTGTATCGCTAACCTGAAAGGGGACAGCATTTGATGGGCGGTTGGACTGGGGCGGTACGCCCCTGAAAAGATATCAGGGGCGCCCAAAGGTCTGCTCAAGCGAGTTAGAAATTCGCAGTAGAGTGCAAGGGCAAAAGCAGGCTTAACCATGTTCCTCACAGCACGGAACGTGGGTCAGAAATGAGGGCCTAGCGAACGCCAGTGTGTTCGTTAATGGGACCCTGGTCTAACAGTGAATTTACCCTGGGGGTAATTGAGTGGTCGCGGGTGAGAGTCCACATCGACCCCGCGGTTTGCGACCTCGCCGTCGTCTCAAGGCATCCTGGTTGTGCATAAGCAGCCAAGGGTGGAGGTGTTAACTCATCAAAGCCTTACGTTAGTTGGGTTAAGAACGGTGCGAGCCAGTTTGGATCCTATCTGTTGGAGTTGTCGGTTGTCTGAGGGAAAGATACCATGAGTACGAGAGGAACGTGGTGTCGTAGCCTCTAGTTTACCAGTTGTCTGACAAGGCAATGCTGGGTAGCCACGCTGCAGGTGATAAGAGCTGAAAGCATCTAAGCTCGAAGCATCCCCTGAAAATAGACAACCATTCCTGAAAGTTTGCAGCTTGACTGTAGATTGTAGGGACGAGGGCGCCGGTAGAACACCGGTTTGATAGATTGGCTGTGTAAGCAGGGAGCTTCGGCGACCTGTTCAGCATACCGATACTAATTGCCTGAGGGCTCTAAATAACATAAAGCAAAAAAAATTATTTGTTTTGCGGAGAATGCTTCCAATGTACGGATTTCTAATCCTTTCTATTTTTTATTTTTACAAGCAGTAGACACAAGTCTATTCTAGTTCTTTTCCGAAAGAAATTTCACAAACAGTTGGACACCCACCCATATTAGAGCCCTTGCACCGGAAGTAAACGTCCAAAAAGTCTTCTTCAATAAATTCAATTCGTTTCTTGTTGTCGCTTAAATTTATGTTTGAACTTTCCTCTGCGTCAAAGAAAATGCATGCCGAGGAAAGAGTTGGCTGTTCAAAAAAGCTTGCGGGATAAACGCTTTGGCTTGCAATAACAACTCCATTTTTTACAATTACCTCGTCATTTGCCCCAAGTGATTCCTTCAAGCCTGACATCATTGATTCCTGACCAAAATAAAACCTGAAAACAAGCACAGTATAAATTGATGAAATAATAATAATTACTACAATAAGGCCCAAGGCAGCATTTACAAAGGTTCTAAAGCCAAGGTATTCCTTTTTTTCAAGCCTGTCAGGCATCTTTCGCTTGTCAATGTCCATTTTACTTCAATATTAAATACTCTTTCTTTATATTTAAAACCAATCAATCAAGCCAAAAAATTCAAAAACAAAGCTTTAAATGCTCTAGTATACATAATTATCTTAGGGTAGTGGAAGGCCGGCCAACGCTTCCCCTTTGGGGTTTGAAGTGAGGAAAGTCCGCCCTCCCACAACACAAAAATGCTTCCGAGAGGGAGCCCAGAGGAACAGAAACGATATCATCCCAATACTGTCAAAGGTCTTGGGTTGAATGAAACGCGCCTCTGGTTAATCTTTTAGTTCTTCGGAACTAAAAGCGGGTGCAACGCCTTTGAGCGGCTAAGACAAATGCTGGTAGCCTGTTTCGCAAGAGGCAGGGTAACAAAAGGCGGCTTACTCTCCACTGCCCTAAACTTTTTTTAAAAAAAGTTTAATCAAAAAATATACCAAACAATCAAAAAAAATTAAGTGGGCTTCATCGCCTGCTTTCTATTTATTGCAGCAATTCTTTTGCTATTTCTAATAACATTTTTTTCAAAAGATTCTGCTGCAGTAACATATTTTTAAAGTTCAAAATGCAATAGTTTTGTATGGTCTTTAGTTTTAAGAGGCAGAAAACTCCTTTTGGAATGATGGTTCACAAGCGAGGCCCTGTTGGAAGTAACCTACTTATTACAAAGCATGGGCGAAACCTTGGGCTAAGGCATGGCGAAAAACTTGGAAGCCTTTTGAAAAGCGTTAGGATTGACAAAATAGACAGGGTTAGCTTTGGACCCAATGTGCATCCGAAAGAAATTGGACACGGAGTTCACGCAAAACTTTTTAGAGTGTTTCCTGCAGAAGAAGCCCAGTTTGTTGCGGCAAAAAAACAGGGAACTAAACATTTGCCTTCAGTTGTCTTAAAAGTTTACAGGGGAAGTGTTTCCAAGAAAGAAAAGCCAGATGGCTTTACCCAGTTTGTTGCAAACAGTTTTGTATTTAATTACTTGAAAAAGCTGCCGACAAAAACCTATGAGATCAGGCCGCTTTCAACCTACTTTGTTTCAGAAAAGCTTCTTGTAAGAAAATTTATTAACGCTCCGACAGTTGAAGAAATTTTTATTGCTACAACAAAGGGAGCAAATCTTAATGAAATTGACAGGCTTGACTCCGAGATTTTGAAGCATGTAATGGAGGGGGCAAAAACTGGCTTTGGAACAAATCTAAAGGTCGTGCCAGACTTTTCCCATATGAGAAATGTCTTTGTTTTGGGTAGAACCAAGAGGGGAAAGCTTGCTGTTTCAGTTATTGATCAGGGTAAGGAAAGCATTTCAGGCATTGGAAATATGATTAGAAAAGGAACTCTTTTCAGGCAGTAAACCCGTTTTTTTAAACCTTTTCAACCTTGTTTTTTATTATGTGGACTGCAAAAAAGCTCGTAGATGCATATCTTCGCTTCTTTAAAGAAAAAGGGCATTCGATACTTCCAAGCTCTTCGCTTGTTCCAGAAAACGATCCAACAGTTCTTTTTACAACAGCAGGAATGCATCCTCTTGTTCCCTATCTTTTAGGCCAGCCTCATCCTCAGGGAAAAAGGCTTGCAGACAACCAAAAATGCATTAGAACAGGAGACATTGACGAAATTGGAGACTCTTCCCATTTGACTTTCTTTTTTATGCTTGGCAACTGGTCTCTTGGAGACTATTTCAAAAAAGAGGCTATTGAATGGAGCTTTGAATTTTTAACAGACAAAAAATGGCTTGGTCTTGACAAAAACAGGATTTCTGTAACCTGCTTTGAGGGAGATTCTGACGCGCCAAAGGATAAGGAAAGTGCAGCCATCTGGGAAAAGGCAGGCATTCCAAAAAAAAGAATTTACTTTTTTCCAAAGGAAGACAACTGGTGGGGCCCTGCAGGAAAAACAGGACCATGCGGCCCTGATACAGAAATATTTTTTGACACAGGCAAGAAAGCCTGCGGCAAGGACTGCAGACCAGGATGCGGTTGTGGAAAATATTTTGAGATTTGGAACGATGTCTTTATGCAGTACAAAAAGACAGCTGAAGGAAAGTTTGAACCTCTTGCACAGCAAAATGTTGACACAGGCATGGGAGTTGAGAGGACAATTGCAATGTTACAAGACAAGACAACTGTTTACGAAACAGAAATGTTCAAGCCGATAATGGAAAAGATTAAGGAAATCAGCAAGGCCTATAATGAAAAGAGCGCGCGCATTATTGCAGATCACATTAGGTCTGTTTGCTTTGTGCTTGCCGAAGGAAAGGGTATTGTGCCAAGCAATGTTGAACACGGTTATGTTTTGAGAAGGTTGATTAGGAGAGCAGTAAGGCATGGAAGATTGCTTGGCATTGAAGGAATATTTTGCAAGGAAATTGCAAAAAAGGTTGTTGATATTTACAAGGAGGACTGGTCGGAACTTGCTGAAAATTCAGGCCTTGTCTTTAAGGAAATTGAGGCAGAGGAAGAAAAGTTTGGCAAGGTTTTGAAACAGGGCATTAAAATGTTTGAAAAATATTTCAAAAAAGCTGGAACAATTAACGCAAACGATGCATTCTTGCTGTACCAAAGCTTTGGCTTTCCTCTTGAAATGACTGTTGAGATGGCTGCAGAGAAAGGCATTGAGGTTGACAAAAAGGCTTTTGAAAAGGAATTTAAAAAGCATCAGGAGCTTTCAAGAAAAGCAACTGTTGGAAAGTTCAAGTCAGGACTTGCAGACAATTCAGAAACAGCGGTTAGAATGCATACAGCAACACATCTTTTACATTCTGCTTTGAGAAAGGTTTTGGGAGACCATGTGCAGCAAAAGGGAAGCAATATCACTCCTGAAAGAATAAGGTTTGATTTTTCCAATCCTGGAAAGGTTTCAAAAGAGCAACTTGCAGAGGTTGAAAAACTGGTAAATAAGGCAATTGACGCCAAGATTGAGGTAAAAAGAGAAGAAAAGAGCCTTAAAGAGGCTAAAAAAGAGGGTGCTTTGGCTTTCTTTGACGCAAAATACGCCCCTGAAAAGGTCTCAGTTTACACCATTGGCAATGCTTCCAAAGAAGTGTGCGCAGGGCCACATGTAAAAAACACATCTGAATTAGGGCATTTAAGGATTAAAAAAGAGGAATCTGTCAGCGCAGGAGTCAGAAGAATTAAAGCTGTTTTGGAGTGATTGCATGGATTACAATTTTGCAAAAATTGAGAAAAAATGGCAGGATTCCTGGGATGAAAAGGGAATTTTCAGGGTAAAAGAGGACTCCAAAAAGAAAAAATATTATGTTCTAGAAATGTTTCCATATCCAAGCGGCAAGCTTCATATGGGACATGTGAGAAACTACTCAATTGGAGATGCAACAGCCAGATTCAAGAGAATGCAGGGATTTAATGTCTTGTATCCAATGGGTTATGATGCTCTTGGATTGCCTGCAGAAAATGCAGCCATTAAGAATGACAGACATCCAAAAGAATGGACTTTTGAAAAGATTGAGGAAATGAAACAGCAGCAAAAGCTTTTAGGTTTTAGCTATGACTGGGACAGGATGGTTGCAACCTGTGACTCTGGCTATTATCATTGGAACCAATGGTTTTTCTTACAGCTTTTGAAAAAAGGCCTTGCATACAAGGCAAAGGCAAAAAGCAACTGGTGCCAAAGTTGTGGAACAGTTCTTGCAAACGAACAAGTTAAGGACGGAAAATGCTGGAGATGCCATAACGAGGTTGAGCAAAAAGAGTTTGACCAATGGTTTTTGAAGATTACGGCTTACGCAGAAGAGCTATTGAAAGATTTGGACAAGTTAAAGGACTGGCCTCAAAGGGTTAGGACAATGCAGAAAAACTGGATTGGCAAAAGCGAGGGAATAGAAGTTTATTTTAAAGAAAAAGATTCAGGAAAAGTTATTCCAACCTTTACAACAAGGCCGGATACTCTTTTTGGAGTAACATTTGTTGTGTTTGCACCAGAGCATCCTCTTGTAATGGAGTTTGTTAAGGGAACAGAACTTGAAGCAGACGTAAAACAGTTTGTCAAAGAGGTTAGGGGAGAAAGTCTTATTGACAGGCTTGCAGAGGGAAAGGACAAACGGGGAATTTTCCTGGGCAAGTATGCAATTAATCCTGTGAACAACGAGGTTGTTCCAATTTTTGCAGCAGACTTTGCTGTTCTCGAATATGGAACAGGAATGGTAATGGGTGTTCCGACACATGATCAAAGAGACTTTATGTTTGCAGAAAAATATGAGCTGCAGAAAAAAGTTGTAATTCAGCCAAAGGGAAAAGAGCTTGATTCCTTTGCAATGGAAGAAGCCTTTGTTGACGAGGGCATAATGGTTAACAGCGGAGAATTTAATGGTCTTGTAAACAGGAAGGCTATTGAGAAAATCAGCAAATGGCTTGAGAAGAAAAAGATTGGCAAGAAAACCGTTAACTTCAAGCTGCGGGACTGGCTTATTTCAAGGCAAAGATATTGGGGAACTCCAATTCCAATTATCTACTGTGAGAAATGCGGCGCAGTGCCTGTTCCGGAAAAGGACTTGCCTGTTATTCTGCCAGAGGACGCGCCTTTTACAGGGGAAGGAAATCCGTTGGACAAGGTTGATTTATTTGTCAAGGTTAAATGCCCAAAGTGTAAGGGGGATGCAAGAAGGGAAACAGACACTATGGACACCTTTATTGACAGCAGCTGGTACTTTTTGAGATATGCCGATTCAAAGAACGGAAAGGCAATGTTTGACAAGAAAAAAGCTGCTTACTGGCTGCCTGTTGACCAATACATTGGCGGCATTGAACACGCAATCATGCACTTGCTTTACGCAAGATTTTTTACAAAGGCCCTTAGGGACATTGGGATGATTAAATTTGACGAACCCTTCACAAGGCTTTTAACGCAGGGAATGGTTCTCAAAGAAGGAGAGGTTATGAGCAAAAGCAAGGGCAATGTAGTTGACCCAGGCGGCATAATTGAAAAGTTTGGAGCCGACACCGCAAGAACATTTATCATGGGGGTGTCACTGCCAACCAAAGAGCTTGAGTGGAGTGACAAGGGAGCAGAAGCCTCTTTCAAGTTTTTAAGAAAGTTCTTTGAATTTGTTTCGGAAAACAAGTCAAAAATTGGAAACGGCAAGATTGACGTGAAAAAACTTGGTTCAAAGGACAGGCTTTTGCTGAGCAAAACCCACAGGACAATTATTTCTGTTTCAGAGCAGATGGCAAACTTTGAATTCAACTTTGCTTTGGGAAATATGATGAGGCTCTTCAACAGCATTTACAAAATAGAGAATGCAGACAAAAACGTGTTTGGCTTCTCAGTAAAAAGCTGTATTCAGCTTCTTGCACCCTTTGCCCCGCATCTTTGCGAGGAACTGTGGGAGTTTCTTGAAGAAAAAGGCTTTGTTAGTTTAAGTTCCTGGCCTAAAGGCAATGAAAAACTGATTGACCGAAAGGCAGAACAAGCAGAAGACTTTGTTGAAAGCGTTAAGGGAGATGTAAGGCAAATTATGCTTTTGGCAAAGGTTGAAAAGCCCAAGAAGATTGTGTTTTTTACAGCTCCTGCCTGGAAGTGGAAGGCTATTCCAATTGCAGTAAAGGCATGTGAGGAAAGGCCGGACATTGGCAAAACAATGAAGGCACTGATACAGAATTCTGAAATCAGAAAACATGGCAAGGAAGCCCCTAAATTTGCAAAAGCACTTGTTCAAAGGATTGCCTTGCTTAAACAGGCTGAAAAGATTGACGAACAAGGTGTTTTGAAAGAGGCAAAGCCTGGTCTTGAAGCATTTTTTGGTGGAAAAATTGAAATTGAATCTGCCGAGAAAAGCAGCCATCCAAAGGCAAAAAATGCTTTCCCTTTAAAGCCGGCAATTTTCCTGGAATAAGAATTACGTCTTTTAGGGGGGATTACATCTTTTCAATTGCTTCAATGTCAAGCAATGAAAGGCCGTTTTTGATAACTTGGGCGGTTGCCTGCACAAGTGCAAGCCTTTCGTGCTTTATTTCTTCACTGCCTGCCTGAAGCACTTTGTGCTTGTGATAAAAGCTGTTGAAGGCCTCTGACAATTCAATTAGATATTGACAGATTATGTGCGGGCTTAAATACTCAAGGCTTTTTAGGACTGTTGCAGGATAGGTTTCAAGAATCTTAATAATCTTTTGCTCTTCAGGCCCGATTAGCCTCATAAAGCCAAAACTTTTTGTGCCTTGGTGCCCTGCTTTTCTCAAAATGCTTTTTGCCCTTGCATAAGTGTATTGAACATAGGGCCCTGTTTCTCCCTCGAACGAAATGCTTTCCTTTGGGTCAAACAAAATGTCTTTTTGCACAGCAACCTTTAACATGTGAAATTTTAAGGCTGAAAGACCAACTGCCCTTCCCCTTCTCTTCTTGTCTTTTTCGTCAACCAAAACTTCCCTTTTGTTGATTTCGTTTTCGGCAAGCTCCTCCAGTTCGGAAATTATGTCGTCTGCGTCAACAACCTTTCCTTCCCTGCTTTTTAGCTTTCCACTTGGAAGAGTTACCATGCCATGGCTTAAGTGCCTGCAATTCCTTGCCCAAGAAAATCCAAGAAGGGCAAATATTTTGAAAAGCTGCCTAAAGTAAAGATCCTGCTCTGAACCAACAACCCAAAGGCTTTCATTTAACTTAAATTCCTTAAACTTGTGCTTTGTCACAGCCAAATCGTTCGTAATGTAAATGCTCGTTCCGTCAGCCCTTAGAACAGTCTTGTTTGGAAGGCCGTGTTTCTCTAATTGAGCTACTAATGCCCCGTCCTCATTTTTTTCAAAGACGCCTTTTTTCTTGCCAAGTGCAAGCAAGGGCTTTGCCTTGTCGTAAAAATCAGATTCATAAAACCAGACGTCAAACTTGCTTCCAAATTCCTTGTAGGTCTGCTTAAATCCTGCAAGTGCCCAGCCAGTCATTTTTTTCCAAAGAGCCCTTGTTTGCCTGTCCTTTGCCTCCCATTTTTTCAGAAGAGAATAGGCCTGCTCCTCAAGTTTCTTATCTTTCTCAACTTTTTGGTTATACAAAACATAATAGTGGCCGACCAGGTGGTCTGGCTTTATATTTTGCTTTTCAGGAGTTGTTCCTTTTCCAAACAACTGATATGCAAGCATGCTTTTGCAAATGTGAATGCCTCGATCATTGATAATGTTTGCCTTGACAACATCAAAACCATTTGCTGCAGCAATATTTGCAATTGCCATTCCAAGGCTGTTGTTTCTCAAGTGCCCTAAGTGCAATGGCTTGTTGCTGTTTGGTCCGCTGTATTCAACCATTAGCCTTTGGCCTCTTGCAATAGTGCTTTTTCCAAAATTGTCTTTTTTTGTCAAAACTTCTTTCAAGACGTCTTTTGCAAGAATTTCCTTTCCAACAAAAAAATTTAAGTAAGGGCCTTTGGGTTCAAGGTTTTCAATTCCTTCAGGAAGCATCATGTTTTCGGCAAGGTCTTTTGAAACCTCGTCAGGGCTTTTTTTCAGGGCCTTGCACAACCTAAAGCAGGGGAGGGCATAATCGCCCATGTCAGGAGTTGGAGGAACTTCTATCAATGCCTTTATTTCGGCAACTGAAAATTTTCCTCCTAAAGCGCTTTCAATTGAAAGAGCCAGTTCCTTTTTGAAATCAACCATTTAAATCAACCAAGTAATAGTAGTGTGAACTATTTTATTTGCTTTTGCATTGCAGTTTCATCGCAGTTTGGAAAATGTGGGCAGTTTAGGCAGTCATTCCAGATTTTTTGGGGCAATTTGTCTTTTTCAATCTCTTCAAATTCTAATCCTTTAAAGAAATCCGGAACATAGGTTAGGGTAAAAACCTTTTCAATGCCAACGGATTTTGCTTCCTCAAGGCAGGATTGCACAAGCTCTTTTCCAATGCCGTTTCCCTTAAATTCCTCGCCAACTGCAAGGCTTCTTATTTCTGCAAGGTTCTCCCAGCAAAAGTGCAGTGCACCGCAGCCAACAATTTCGCCTTTTTCTTCAAATACAAAAAAGTCCCGCAGGCACTCATAAATGCCAAACAGGCTTCTGTTAAGCAAAAGGCCTTTTTTTGAATAGCCTTCAAGCAAGGCCTTTATTTTGCCTGCATCGCTCATTTTTGCTTTTCTAATCATTGTATTCAACTCTGTCAATCCCTGAATTTAACTAAAAAAAAAGGGAAAGCGGACCCGGCCGGATTCGAACCGGCGACCCTCTGCTTAGAAGGCAGATGCCCTATCCACTAGGCTACGAGTCCATAAAGCTGTTAATAAAGAATTTTTAGGGACTAATGGTTATTAAGGATTTGGTTGGCAAAAACAGCAATTTAGAGAGATAATTTCAAAGCAATTTAGAAATTAGGTTGTTGCCATTACTGTTGTCTTGTCGTTTCTCTGCGCGTTTGAAAGCATGCTTGCAAATACAGTGCCACCAACCCGAAAACCGCCATTAACAGCCCATTTTCCTTTGACTTTTACAGTTATAGTGTTTGGTCTTGTTGAAGTCAAGGTTATGCCAACAGGAGTTGTGGTGACAGTAGCCGTATAATTTCCAGAGGTTGCTGTTGCTGTTGTTGATGCTTTTTTAACGCCGTTGACATAAAACAGAGCATAAGCTTTTTGTGTCTCAGAGATAGTTGCCATGGACGTAACCCTGGCTTTTGCTCTTAACTTTGGAACCTTAAAAAAATTCCAGCCCTGATTAGTTGTTGCGCTGGTTGCTGCAGTGTGAGTGTTTGTGGAAAAAAGCCCTGAGTTCCATCTTGAAGTAGCCAGGTTTCCAACACTTGTACAATTAGTCCACTGCACGTCTCCTGACAAGTCTCGTTTTACCTGGAACTTGAATTTGTCTGCTTTTAGCTCTGCTTGAACATCAACGTTCTTTTTGATAGTTACTGTCATAGCAATTTTCCCATTAAATAAAGTGGTTTCTTATTTTTATTGT
This sequence comes from Nitrososphaerota archaeon, assembly GCA_017610265.1. Taxonomy (GTDB): domain Archaea; phylum Iainarchaeota; class Iainarchaeia; order Iainarchaeales; genus JAFCCL01. The sequence continues at coordinate 2,483 of JAFCCH010000037.1, read as the reverse complement.
TTTTGTAAGGCAAAAGGACCCCTACAACACAAAGGCTAAACATTGTCACGGATTAACTGCTATAAGTAACATTTAAATAGTCTTTAGGGTGCAGGTTTATTATGGGAGATTCAAAAGAAAGAAGTACTTTTGAGGCAGCTATTGCCTTGGTTATTGTGGTTGCTTCATTTATGTATGTTTACGAGGCTCTTACGAGATATACAAAGATTGACGTGCTTTTGGCCGTTCTTGTCTTTGGAGCAGGATTGCTTTACCTTTTTAGCAGCATTTGGCGAAAGTAGGTTTTGGCATTAAATTTTTATTCTTGTAAAGCTATTTCTTTACTGATTAAAATGCCAGATTTTTTGGAAAGAATTGAGGCCCTGAAAGAACTTATTTTGCAATACAAACTGATTATTGCAGGCGTTCTCATTGTGGCAATTGTCATTGCTTTTGCCTGGAGTACAGTCTTTGTTATCCTGCGCGGAGTAATGTTTGCCCTGATTGCACTCTTTGCGATTTTTGCAGTTATTCTAATCTGGGTAAAACTGAGATACAAGCAACCCACTTTGAAAAAACTGTTTGGAGAAAAGAAAAGAATTCTCAGAGTAATTAAAATTGCCGAACAGCGTTATATGCGAAGAAAGCTCAGTGAAAAAGATTTCAACAAGCTCTTTAAAGACAAGCAAAAAAAGCTAATTGAAGTAGAGGCAATGATTGCCAAGCAATATGACAAGGAAAAGCCGGCTGACAAAAGCATTTTGGACGTGCAGGCAAAGAAAAGGCATATTCTCAAAGGCCTCTTGGATGAAAAGAAAAGCGTGATAAAAGAGCTTGACATTGCCGAAAAGCGCTACTTGAAAAGAAAGCTTGACGCAAAAACTTACAAGGATCTGGTTCAAAAAAACCAGCATAGGCTAATAGAACTTGAGGCTACTATTAAAGAATTGTACAACGACGCCAACATCTCCAAAGTAATGGACTTGCTTAAGCAAAACCTTTCACTGCTTGAAGACCAGAAGAGAACAGGCAAAAAGAAAAAATCCAAAGACGACAGGCAAAAAAAGATTGACATTGCCCAAGAAATTGCCGACCAAATTTCAAAGAAATGATTTATTTTATTACAGGGCTATTTCATCACAGTATATTTCTGATTAACATTTAATTGTGTTAGCATTTGTGCTTTAAGAGTTCCAACTGCATAAATTGTATAAATGTAAAGGCTTAATGTTTGGGCATTTGGAGAAACTAATGATTGTGTTAATGTTCTTGGAGCAGGTGTTTCAGTAACAGAAACTTTCACGTAAGTTGAAGGAGAACCTGCGGCTGTTCCTGTTTCTTGAAGTCTTTGAACTCCATTAACTTTAAAGATAACACTCCAATGAGCATAAGGCATACTACTCGTAGAATCTGTTACCGGCCCAGAAACCTTTATTTTTGGAAGTTTAACAAAATTCCATCCTTCCAATCCAGTGTCTTGCGAAGTATAAAATGCTGAAATGTTATAAGTTGATACAGAAAGCAATGAGCCAGCTGCTTTAAATTGAACATCCCCACTCAAGTCGCGCTTTACCTGATACTTTAATTGGTTTGCTTCAAGTGTTGCCTGAACATCCACGTTTTTCTTAATTATAACAGTCATTTTATTTACCCAGGCCTTCTGCAAACTTTTTGGCTTCCTCAATCTTTTTCCGATCTAATTCAAACACGCTTTTTATTGTAAGACTTGCAAGAACCTTGCCGCCCTTTGTTGAAATAATGCTACCCATTCTTTGAATTGTTGTGCCTGGAAGGGCTGTGCAGGTTGCAAACAAGGCAAAGCTTTTACCCTGCGCGTTTTTCAGGCTGCGCAAATAAGACTGAATTATGGGGGTTGGACAAAAGCTCCAAACAGGTGTGCCCACAAGAATCAAATCAAATTTTTTTACGTCAAAAGGCGCGTCTTTCAAAGGAAGGTCTTTGCCAATCTTTTTGTATTCAAAGGCCTTGAGATTTTGCTTTGGAGTTATTTTGACAAGCTTTACTGAATTGTTTTTTGATAAAAGAATTTCCTGCAATGCAAGGGCAACCTTTTCAGTACTGCCTGTTTTGGAATAATATGCAATCAAAACATTCTTTTTTTCAAGCATTTAAATCCCAAGCCTTAGTCCAAATGCTGTTGCGATAAATGCAATGTAAAGCAAAAGCAGGGTCATTGACTCAATTCTTGTAATCTTCTTGTCGTTTCTGAGGAAAACCAGGAAAAGCCAGGTTATTAGAATTAGGAAAATAAAATCAAGGTTTATTATTGAAATATCAACTGCTATTGGACTAATTATTGCAGCAATTCCTCCAACCCAAAGAATGTTTGCAATATTGCTTCCGATAAGATTTCCAATCATTATTTGTGGAAGCCCTTTTCTCAGGCTGCTAATTGTTACCATAAGTTCGGGGAGGCTTGTTCCAATTGCAATAAAAACAAGTCCTGTTGCAAGTGGAGGCAGTGGAAGCTGCAAGGCATTTGT
>JAFCCH010000081.1 GCA_017610265.1 Nitrososphaerota archaeon | reverse complement strand
GAAGAGAAAACAAACTGTTTCTTCAGTGTGCATTTTGCAAACGAATTACAGCACATTAAAGACAAGTCAAGGGCAATCTTCCTTGCACAGGCCTGGACAAAAGAAGAGATTGCCCGCCTAATAAAACAAGGCATTGAATTTTTTGCAGTAGACAACGAGCCAGACCTAAACACACTCGAAGAATTCCTGAAAGAAAATGATACAAAGGTAAATTTGCTTTTGAGGGCAAAATTAAAAGAGCACAGCTTGAAGACAGAAAGATACTTTGTCTTTGGAATGGGTTCAGCAACAATCAACAAAAGAATTAAAGCAATCAGAGAAACCCCTGAATTGAATGAAAAAATTAAAAGTTTGGGAATCCACTTTCACAGAAAAACACAAAACATGAGCGAGTGGAACCTGGAATATGCAGTCTCAAACATTTTGGAAAAAGAAGTTCTGAAATTAATTGATATTGTAAACATTGGCGGAGGACTTCCATCAGAGTATGCCAACACAAATGCAGATGTTCTCGAAAGCATTTTTAGAAAAATTAAGGAATTTAGGCAATGGCTGAAGCAGGATGGCATAAAGTTAATGGTTGAACCAGGAAGGTTTATTGCCGCTCCTGCAACCAAGCTTGTTACAACAATTGCAGGAATTCACGAAAATAAGGTGATTGTAAACGCATCAGTTTACAACAGTGATTTGGACGCAATAATTGTCCCTGTAAAACTGTTAGTTGAAGGAGAGCTTGCAAAAGGAGAAGGAAACCCCTATATAATAAAGGGAATTACACCCTGTTCAATGGACTTGTTTAGATACAGGGTTTACTTAAAAGAACCCAAAGTCGGGCAAAAGCTTGTTTTTCTAAACGCAGGGGCCTACAACTTTCCAACTACATTCTGCGACCTTGAGCCAATTGAAACAGAAATAATTGAATGATATCCAAAAAGAAACAATTAAATTAAACAAAACCTTTTTCTAAATGGAAATGGACAGAAAAGCCCAAGCCGGATTAGAATACCTTGTAACCTATGGCTGGGCAATTGTCCTAGTTGCAGCAGTTATCGGAACCCTTGTTCTAATAGTAGGAAGGCCATTAGACGAAGGCGCTTTTTCAAGCTCTGACCCAACCAAATTAATGATAAAAACAACAGGCGTAGAAGGCAGTGTTGCAACAATTAAATTACAAAACATTACAGGTGGAGAAATAGAGGTTCAAAGCATTTCAAGTACAGGTTACTACAATTGCCTTGCCTCAAACACAAGCGACACTGTTATGGCGGGAGGAGAGTTGGAAATACTTTGCACAGTTCCGGAAGACATTGCACAAGGAGAAGTTGCAGTACAATACATGGACTCATCAGGACTTATTCAAAACACTCTTATTTCAGGAGGTGGTGGGATAGCAATAGCTGCAGCGCCTCCAACAGGAGAAAATACTGATTATCTTTGCTCAGACAGCTTTGACAATGATGGAGACGCCTCAATTGATTGCCTTGACCCAGATTGCGTTGGCAAAACAGGGACAGGACAATACCCAGACGGCCTCTTATGCGAACAACCAGAAGCAAGCTGCTCAGACGGATTTGACAACGATGGAGACGACTTTATTGATACATCTGATTCGGATTGTGAAGAGATCTGCGATGTCATTGGAGACGAGGACGGCGACGGCTTGTTTGATTGTGACGATCCGGATTGTGATGAAAGTCCTACTTGTGTCACAGTCTGTGAAGACGGCAGTTGCAATCTTGTAGAAGCAGGGCAGTATACTATAATCTATGCGATTAGTGAAAGAAAGACAGCAGACTTTGGAGGAAGAGCAGGAATAGACTCATGGGCGTCGGCAAGAGTGCCAAGCAACCTATCACGGTTTACTCCGACAAATATTCACGGATTTGTAAGTGTCACTAGTTCTGACGAAATAAGGGATATGCCAACCCGTTACGGTTATGATGCAGATGCTCCAATTTATTGGTGGCATGATAACCAAAAAACATTGTATAAATTAGCCAACAATTGGGCCGATATGTTAGACGGAAGTATTCTTATGAACCAAAGAGATGGAACAGGAACGACATACACTTTTGTTTGGAGTGGTTCAAATTCAGCGGGTGCGTTAAAATCAGGCACCAGTAGAAATTGTGGTAATTGGACATATAGAAACTTTAACCAAAATGTGTCTGGCCAATATGGCATTAATAGTTCTACTGGTTCTACCTGGCTGGATTACTCAAATGCCTGTTGTTGCAGCCCTGAAACTATTAGAGTTATAAGTCAACTAACTTTTTCCTAGATGAAACCAGAAAACAGTTATTTCAACCAGGATTCAGAATTTTGCCCTTAAAAACTTGAAAACAACTAGGCCTACTTTAACAAAATTAGCTTTTTTGAAAACGCCTGCTTAAACAGGAGTTATTGCCTTAATTACCAAAACAAGGGCAATTAAGGCCATTGCAATGCCAATGACAAATTCAGGGCTTAGTTTTGGCCCAGACGTGTCTGCGTCAAAGAATCGAACGATTCCAAGGCTGCTGCTTGGCCCTGAAACCTTTGGGCCATGACTTAATTTAACCATTTTAAAACACTCTCAAAAAAAAGCCCTATTTGAGCTTTAATCTAAAGATTTTAATAGTGGTTAAGCTATAAAAATCATACAGTTTAAGTAAAAAGGACTGAATTGTTATGGCAATGGACACTGAAAAAATAATAAAAAATGCAATTAACGTAGGCTTTTTACTTGGGCTAATTTTTATTCTTCTATTTGTTGCAACCTACACAGGAGTAATGAAGTGCGCCCAGCTCCCTATTCTGGGAGAGGGATGGTGCTCAGTTTACTGGGGAGTGAAAACTTACACAACAGGAGCTCCAAAAGTACTGATTGTTTACGGAACATCAGGACTTGGAAACCCGGTTGGCTTTGGAAACGGAAGCCTTGAAGAAATTTTATCAGACCCGGAAATTCTTGCAGTTCACGCAGACACTTTGCCGGTTGACAGAGTAAGTTTTGGAA
>JAFCCH010000036.1 GCA_017610265.1 Nitrososphaerota archaeon | reverse complement strand
TCCATCAAACACAGCTACTCCCAGAGCATTAAAGTCCTGCACTAACACAGAATTGGCATTGTAATTTGTCAAATTCTTGCCCAATGTTACGCTTGCTTCTGCAAGGCTTTGAACATTGTATCCTAATGCAATTGCTCCTGTTCCTGCTGCAGAAAGATTTGCGTCAGAGTAACCCATTGATATTGCACCGATTCCTTCTGCAGTAATTCCTGCATTACCTTTTGCATAACCGTGTGCTCTTGAACCAGCTCCAGTTGCCACTATATAAGTATTTGTTACAGCATTTCCATGTGATTCTCCTGAAGCAAAAGAACCAGTACCGCTTGCAATAATCCAAGGCCAGTCTGCTATAAGGTTGTATGTATAGCCCATTGCAGTAGAACCTAATCCAGTTGCAAGCATTCCACCATTTACACTTGACCTATATCCAGATGCAAAACTTCCTGTTCCACTTGCTGTTGTTTGATACCCTCCTGCTGTGCTATAAATTCCACTTGCTATTGTGCTATTTCCCATTGCGGTACTATAATTTCCACTTGCTGTTGTTGCTGCTCCAAGTGCTACTGCGTCTGCTCCACTTGCTGTTCCAGTAATGCTTTGAAATTTGTCTGCTGTAATTACTGTGCTGCCGTCGCCGTAGATGTTTCCTGAAAAACCGGCATTCACAAAGTTGCTGTCTCCTGTAAAATTTGGCGCAAATGTGCTTGCATACCAACTGTTAAAGTCAGAAAACTGCATGAAAGCGTTTAGGTCTAGTGACATTGCCTTCTTTGCCACAAAGGCAGATGGCTGTGAATTAAGTTTTACTCTTGGAACTTGGGTTGAACCATCAACTGTTATCTGAACCCATCTCTCTGCATTAAAATCAGATGTAGTCAAGTATTGTGTACTGTTGTTACTGCCGAGGTTTGCTGCAAAAACTCCGTTGGTTACTGTCAGACCATGTGTTTCTGTCCAAAGAGCAGTTCCACCGCTGTTGCTGTCGAATAGTTCGAACAGGAAGGAGTAGTCGCCGCTTAGGGCTTGGCCATTGCTGTTGGTAAGCTTTCCCTGCAAAGTAATTTCCTCAGAGATTGCAAACGCCATTGGAAGAGCTGTGATAAAGAGAAGTGCAAGGCATGCAAAAGCAAGTGAATGACTGCTACATAACTCAACTCTGTTACTATTTGTTTTGCAGATGAACGTAGCTTCTTTTTTGGAAACCCTCGTTGAGATTGTCTCTTGTGGAATCACCGTTTCAAATAGTTTGCTGAACAATTTTGTGATTCCTTTTTGGACTTCCATTACATCTTCACCTCCAATGGCCACCTGATTGGTTGTAACACTACTTTTTTCGCGAAAAGTCACTTCCAACCGGCTATTAATACAGTAAAGTAGTATAAATTGCTTTCCAGAAGGAATGAATTGTTTTTTTGAGAAGTTTGGGAAAGAATTAATGGGTCTTGAACTTTGCTTGTACCAATTTAACAGTCAACTGTTACAAGACCTGGCCAGAACTGGTTGTCCTTGTTTTCCTTAAGCAAACTGCAGGTTTCTGCCGGAACTTTGCTTCCTGTCAAATCCAAAGTAAAGAATCCTAATTTTCCGTACAAAGAGGAAACATCAGAAACATTAGTGTTGTTCAGATAAAGTGAACGCAGGGGCACATCGGCTAAAGGAGAAACATCTGAGACCGGTGTATCAATAACCCATAGCCAGCGCAAACCAGGCAGACCGGACAGAGGAGAAAGGTCTGAGACAGGATTTGAGGAAAGCTCAAGCTCGTCAAGGGTTTCAATGTTCTCCAAGGGACTTAAATCAGAAACATTGTTTTCTTTGAGAAAAAGGTCTTCCAGCAAGGGTAATTCGCTCAGGGGAGAAAGGTCTGAAATGGAAGCATAATCCAAAACAACCCTTTTTAGTTTTTTAAGATTGCTTAATGCAGAAACATCTGTAATGACACTAGCATCATTGGCCTGCAAAACAAATTGTTCAAGGCAGTCCAGGTCACTTATTTCGTCCAATGCAGAATTTCCGTTCTTTTCAATCTCTCCTCTTAGCTTGTCAACACTTTCAGTGGTGAGCATCACAAGCTTTGAACCGTCGGGAAAAGTCCAGTCAGGGTAATCTGCAGAATACATGTCGTTTGAGCAAATGCCTTCAAGTCCTCCTGAAGAACTAGGTGATCCGCCTCCAACAGCCGTACCTGTTATCAGCCTAATGCAATCATCATCTGAATTATAAACTTCAGGATCCAGCTGGCCGCAAAGAATTTCGGCGTTTGGAAACATTTCCTGCAGGGCATCGCAATCTCCAGGGCAATAAGCCTTGTCCTGGTGATTTAATACAATACGGATTAGATCCATTCCTGAAAGGGGTCTGACATCTGAAATAAGTGTTGAACCCAAATTAAGCTTTTTCATGCCTGTTAGATTGGTCAAAGGAGAAAGATCTGAAATTGGATTGCCCCAAAGAGTCAGCTCATTCAATTTGGTTAACTTCTGCATGAAAGAAAGATCAGAAATTGAAAGTTCGTCAAGGCTTAGGCGCTCCAGTTTGGAAAGGCCTTCAATTGGAGAAAAGTCTGAAACCCGGGTGTCAGACAAGTAGAGATTCTTAAGGTTGGTTAAAGAGCTTAGTGGAAAAATATCTGCAATTGGATATTCAGGACCTGTTTCTGTTGCATAAAAACCAAAGGATTCCAGGCAATCCAGGTCGCTTATTTCCTGCAAAGCAGAATCACCTTCAGCCTCCAAAGCTGCAATTAAGTCCTGCTCATTTTCAAGATTAATCTCATATGTTCGAGTAGGAATATGATATGCATAGCTTGTTGAATACTTGTCATTTGAACAAAGGTTATACCAGCTTGGGTAAGGAGGAGCGTCTGCTTCAGGCAATGGCGGAGGCCACCAGGAAGGAGGCCCTCCTTCAGGAGATCCAACTCCGGTCGGCCCTAAAACTGTGTCCAAAGGTTCAGGAATTGTGTCTGAATACTCTGGATCGGCGCCAGAAGGCGCAGTAGGTTCCTGCACACATCCACTGAATGCAATCGCCAAAAAAAGCGCTAAAATAAGAAAAATCCATTTATCCATGTGCTGTAAACAAGTTCAAGGTTGTTTTTATTTGTTCCCTTGCCGCTATCTTTAAAAAAAGAACCAGTATCAAGTATTAGCGGGTTTAGTTGGACTTCAAACTAACAGATATTGTTTCAATAAACGATTTTTCGCGTGCTGATATTGACCTTGTTCTTGAAAAGGCCGCAGAAATGGAAAAATTGCCTGTTTCAAAGAAAAACACTGTTTTGGCAAACAAAACAGTGGCTTCTGTCTTCTTCGAGCCAAGTACCAGAACAAGACTTAGCTTTGAAACAGCTATTCAAAATCTTGGAGGACAAGTTGTTGGCTTTGCAGACGCAGAAGTCAGCAGCACAAAGAAAGGAGAAAGCCTGAGCGACAGCATCAGGATTCTTGCAGGATATGCCGACATGATTGTAATGAGGCATTCTATTGAGGGAGCAGCAAGAAGGGCTGCAGAAGTGAGTGACAAGCCAATAATTAACGGCGGAGACGGGGCAAACCAGCATCCGACCCAGACCTTGCTTGACCTTTATACAATAAAAAAGGCTTTTGGAAAGATTTCAGGCCTAAACATTGGGTTGCTTGGCGATTTAAAATACGGAAGAACTGTTCACAGCCTTATGTATGCCTTAAAGAAATACGGCAATGTAAATGTTTACTGCATTGCACCTGATTCATTGAAAATGCCTGCAGAAATAATTGAAGATGTTAAGGGCAAGATTAATGTAAAGGAAACCTCAAAGCTTGAAGAATTTTTGCCAGAGATTGACGTGCTTTACGCCACAAGAATTCAAAAGGAAAGGTTTGTTGACGAATTTGAGTATGAGCAGATAAAGAATGTTTTCATTCTTGGAAAAGAAATTTTGGAGAACACCAAGAAGGGCTTTAAGATAATGCATCCATTGCCAAGAGTTAACGAAATAAAGCCGGAATTAGACGAAACAGATGCTGCATTGTATTTTGAGCAGGCAAAGAACGGACTGCCAGTAAGAGAAGCACTGCTTTCAATCTTAAAAGATGTGAAAAAGGGATAGATATGGAAAAAGACGATGCTAGACTAAAGCCAATTTCAAGCGGAACTGTGTTGGATCATTTGCCTGCAGGAACCGCCCTGAAGATTTTGAAGATTTTAAACCTTCAGAAGCCAGAGAACGCAGTAACTGTTGCAATTAATACTGAAAGCAAGAGCGGAAAGGAAGGCAAGAAAGACCTTGTGTTTATTGAAGGCAGGATACTTAACAAACAAGAATATGACAAAATTGGACTGATTGCAGAGGGAAGCACTGTCAACATAATTAAGGACAAAAAGGTTAAGAAAAAAATTAAGGTAGAGCTTCCGGAAAAGGCGTCCGGCCTGTTTGAATGCCTGAACCCAAAATGCATTTCAAATCACGAGGGTTTGCCAACCAAGTTTTCTTTGAAGAAAGATCCTTTGAGGGCAAAGTGCTTTTACTGCGAAAAAATCATGAACGAACAGGATATTTTTAAGGCCATTAAGTGATTAACATGCTTGAAACAAATTTTGCCGGAATAAAAATGCGAAACCCGACAGTGTTAGCCTCAGGAATTCTTGGAACAGGCTCCGACTTAATGCAAAGGGTTGTTGAAGAAGGCGGCGCAGGCGCGGTAACAATGAAAAGCATTGGACCGGAAGAAAGAATGGGGCATGCAAACCCATCAGTAATTGAGTGGGAGCACGGTATGCTAAATGCTGTTGGACTACCCTCCCCAGGCTATGAAAATATGGAAGAAGAATGGGAAGGGCTAAGCAAAAGAAATTATCCCTTAATTGCAAGCATTTACGGAGCAAGTATTGAAGAATTTGTTTTGGTTGCAAAAAATGTGGCAAAGAAAAAGCCGGAAGCAATTGAGATAAACATCAGTTGCCCAAACACAAAAGAACACGGGCAAATTTTTGGAGTCAATGAAGATGCCTCAATAGAAGTTGTGTCTGCGGTGAAAAAAGAAATTGGAGACATTTCATTGATTGCAAAGCTTACACCACAAGCCTACAACATTGCAGCAATTGCCGCAGCATGTGAAAAGGCAGGAGCAAACGCAATTTGTGCAATCAACACTGTTGCAGGAATGGTAATCGACATTGACGCAAGAAGACCTGTTTTGTTCAACAGATTTGGAGGTGTTTCAGGCCCGGCAATAAAACCTGTTGGAATAAAATGTGTTTATCAGATTTTTGACGCGGTAAAAATTCCAATCCTTGGAATGGGCGGCATTTCAAACGGAAGAGATGCAATTGAATTTATTCAGGCAGGCGCAACAACTGTTGGTATTGGCTCAGGAGTATTATACAGCGGCTTTGACGTTTTCAAAAAGGTCTGCAATGAAATGGAAAACTGGATGAAGGCAAATAAGGTTGAAAGCCTTGAAGAAATAAGAGGCGTTGCACATGGTTAAAGCATTCAACTACAGAAGAGCAAGGAAGTTCTTCAAAAGCAAGAGAAATGAGAAGAAGATAAGGCATGCCCAATCCAAAATGGTTGCAAGGAAAGCAGCAACCCAGAGAAAGCAGGCTATTGAGGCAAGGATTGCAAAATTGCAGCTCCCAAAAGTTGCTCAGGACCTAATTAAGGTTTACAACATACCTGCAAACGAGAGAGGCAAAAAGATTTTGAGGGAAGAGCTCAGAACCGGCTTTTTGGGAAATCTTGAAATGCACGGCAAAAGGCTTACCGTAAAAGAAAAAATTGCATTGAAGATGGCAAGGGATTCCTCAGAGATTCACAGAACCATTTGGAAAAACAGATACAGTGCAATTCCGTTAAAAGAAGCTTACAGAATGTATGCAAACGGAGCAGAAATTCTCAGAAGGGCCGCAATTGAAACAAAGGGAGACCCTACTCTCAAAGAAGGATTTGGCCTTGAGGGAAGAAACATTGCTGCAACAGCCCAACAACTAAAAAATGAAATTGACAGGAAGTCTGTGGGAAGCGTTACTCCAGGAAGCAGAAAAGAGCTTAGAAATATTGCAGAACTTGGAGAAAACCTTGTTGACCACATGTATGAAAATCTTCCTGAATATTCAAGAATTGGTTTTGAAGTAATTGACAGAGTAGTTGCAAAGGCTTTTGGGGCGGGACAATGATTGAAACAGTTATTCTTGACTGGTCAGGAGTTGTAAGCGACGACTGGTCTGCAACAGTTGCGGCAGGCAACGATGTACTTGAAAGATGGGGTCATGAGAGAATTTCAAAAGAAAAGTTTAAGGAATTGTATGAGCTTCCCTGGATAAATTTTTACAAAAAATTGGGATTGATTATAGACGAGGACAAGGAAAGGAAACTTTGGGAAAAAATTTTGCCAAAGTATTACAATCTAGTAAAGATTTTGCCAAATGCAAAGCAGGCAATGGAAGAGTTGAAGAAAATAAACAAAAAAATTGTAATCTTAAGTTCGCACAATAGCAATTTACTGATTGAAGAGGCAAAAGCCTATGAAGTAAGTAAATTTATCGATGCCATTCACGCAAGCGTCAACGACAAAAGAGATGAAATAAAAAACCTTATTGCAAAACATGAGGCAGAACCAGACAAAACAGTTTATGTTGGAGACATGGTCCACGATATTGAAACAGCAAAGCTTGCAAAGGTTAAAAGTATCGCGGTTTTGTCAGGTTACGATGAAAAAGAAAAGCTTGAGAAAGCAAAGCCTGATTACATTCTCCAAGACATTGGAGAACTGCCTGCACTAATAGAAACTTTGGACAGTGATTTGAAATGAGTGAAAAGCCGCACATAGCAAAAATTACAAAAATTGTTAGGGAGACCCCGAGCATTAAGACATATTATCTTGATTATGCAATGGAGGCAAAACCAGGGCAATTTGCAATGGTTTGGCTCCCAGGAATTGACGAAAAGCCATTTACACTCACAGCAGTTGGAAAAGAGTGCGCAATTACGGCGCAGTGCAAGGGCAAGTTTACAAACGCAATGTGCAAACTAAAGGAAGGGGACAAGCTAGGGATAAGAGGACCTTACGGAAACGGATTCGACACAGACAGTGTCAAAAACGCCTGCATTGTTGCAGGCGGATGCGGTGCAGCCCCTATTCTTTTGCTGGCAGAACATTTGCAGGCAAACAATATCGAAACAACTATTGTGCTTGGAGCAAGAACAGGCGACGAATGCCTGTTCAAGGAAAAACTTGGAAAAACAACAGAAAAAGTTTTTATCACAACAGACGACGGAAGCCTTGGAGAAAAAGGGTTTACAACAGGGATCCTTGACAGGCTTCTTAAAGAAAAAACGATTGACATGGTTTTCTGCTGCGGGCCTGAACCCATGATGAAAGCAGTCTACGCAGTGTGTGAAAAAGAAAATGTGAAGTGCCAGCTTAACCTTGAAAGATGGATGAGATGCGGTTTCGGGGTATGCGGCGCATGTGCTCTGGGAAAGTTCCTTGTATGCAAAGACGGCCCTGTTTTCACAGGAGAACAATTGAAGGGAATTGAAGACTTTGGAAAAAAGGCAATGTTAAAATCAGGAAAAGTTGTTTCAACAAAAGAATTTGGCGAATGGAGGCAGGAATAATGGATTTTGTGTTAGAGGACGGCCTGGTGTTTGTCGGAAGCAAGCTTGTTCCAAAAAGTATTCTGGTAAAAGATGGAAAGATTGCTGAAATTGGCCAGGATCTTTTTTCACCAAAAAAGATTGACTGTAAAAGCCAGATAATTTTGCCTGGATTGATTGACGCACACGTTCACTTTAGAATTCCTGGAGCAGGGCAGAAAGAGGACTGGAAAACAGGAAGCATGGCAGCGCTTGCAGGCGGGGTCACAACTGTTTTGGACATGCCGAACAATAATCCAAGCTGTACGACTCAGGTAAACCTTGACCAAAAAGAAAAAATTGCAGGAAGCGACAGCCAGTGTAATTTTGGAATGCATTTTGGTGCAGCAAACGACAACCTTGAAGACTTAAAGACAGTGCAAGGCGCAGCCTCCTTCAAGGTTTTTCTCGGAAGCAGTACAGGCAACCTCCTGGTTACAAGTGAACCTGTCCTGAAAAAGATTTTTTCAATTGCAAAGAAAAGAAACATTGTTGTTACAGTCCACGCAGAAGACGAGGACATCATTAAAGAGAACACAGCCAAGGCAAAGGAAAGGGGATGGAATCACGCAAGGTTTCATTCAAAGATTCGCACTTGCGAAGCCGAGGCAAAAAGCATTGAAAAAGCACTTGCATTACAGGAAGAAATTGGAAACAAACTGCATATCTGCCACGTGAGTTCAAAAGAAGGCCTTGAGCTTGTAAAAGCAGCAAAGGAAAACAGGGAAAACATTACATGCGAGGTAACACCACACCATTTGTTTCTTTCAGAGGATGCAACAGAAGAAATTGGAAACCTTGCAAAGATGAATCCAAGCCTGAAAAGCAAGGAAGATGTAAGGGCTTTGTGGAAGGGCATTAGAAAGGGAATTGTTGACATTGTTGCAACAGACCACGCCCCCCACACTTTGCAGGAAAAGCAGCAAGAGTACTGGGCAGCGCCAAGCGGTGTTCCGGGAATTGAAACAATGCTTCCGCTAATGCTTGATGCAGTAAACCATGAAAAGCTTGATTTGAAAAGACTGATTCAGCTCTGCTGTGTTAAGCCTGCAAAGATTTACAATCTTAGGAGGGGAGAAATAAAGGTAGGCAGTTCAGCAGATCTTGTTATGGTTGATCTTGGAGCCAAGCAAACTGTAAAGAATGGAACACTTCAAACAAAGTGCAATTGGAGCCCTTTTGCAACCTGGAAACTTAAGGGAAAGGTTATGAGAACATTTGTAAACGGGAGGTTAGAGTAAATGGCAGTAAGAGCAAGAGTAAAAGCATGGTGGAACAAAAGAAAATTTAACAGAATGCTGGGCAAATCCTTTGACGCAGAGACAAAAAAACTGGCAAGGGCTGCAAAAGCTGAAAAAAACCCTTTGGCAAAACAGCTAATGCAAAGTGAGGTCGCCCAAAGAAAGAAAACCAAAAAAGGCCAGTCTGACGGAGCAATTGTTTAAAAAAACATTAAAAAATTGAAGCGGGAGGAATTTTTTTATGAGTTCAAAAGAAGAAATAGCAAACAAGCTGTTTGAAATAGGCGCCGTGAAATTCGGCAAGTTCACATTGAAGAGCGGGCTGCTTAGCCCAATATACATCGATTTAAGGGTGCTTGTTTCACATCCGACTGTGCTCAAAATGGTTGCAACAGAACTAATTGAAATAACAAAAGGATTGAAATTTGACAGGATTGCGGGCATCCCATATGCAGCAATTCCAATTGCAACAGCAGTAAGCCTTGAGGGAAACTTTCCAATGCTCTACCCAAGAAAAGAGCAAAAGGGCTATGGCACAAAAAAAGTAATTGAAGGCGAATTCAAGAAAGGAGACATAGTTATTGTCTATGATGACCTAATCACAAAGGGTGGAAGCAAGTTTGAGGCAATCGCTCCCTTGGAAGAAGCCGGAATGAAGGTAAAGGACATTGTTGTCCTTGTTGACAGAGAGCAAGGCGGCCCAGAAGATCTTAAGGCAAAAGGCTATGACCTTCACGCAGTTTTGAAAATTTCAGAATTGTTGAACGCATTGCTTGCATCAGGAAAAATTAAACAGGAACAATTTGATTCAATCAACCAATACTTTGGAAATCCTGAAGGATGGAGCAAAAAAATGGAGGGAACAGAATGAGCATTATTGACATAAACAAAAGTGTGATTCCAGCCTGCGATGTCGCAACATTGCCGGAACTTGAAGAACTTGTAAAGGCAACTGCTGGCGTAAAAAAGATTGGTGCATACAAAATAGGATTTGTTCTGGGACTTGGATTTGGCCTTGGAACTGTTGTAAGCACAATAAGAAAGCACAGCGACAAGCCAATAATCTACGACCACCAAAAGGCAGGAACAGACATCCCTCCAATGGGCGAAAAGTTTGCAACAGTTTGCAGTGAAGCAGGCGTTGACGCAGTAATTTTCTTCCCGCAGGCAGGACCTGTTACAGAAAAAGCCTGGATTGAGGCGGCAAAGGCAGTAGGCCTTGGCGTTATAGTGGGAGGAGAAATGACTCATCCTGGTTATTTGAAGGGAGACGACGGATTTATTGATGATTCTTCTCCTAAGAGAATGTACGAGATTGCAATTGAGGCAGGAGTAACAGACTTTGTTGTGCCAGGAAACAAGCCTGAAAAGATTGCTGAGTACAAGACATTGTTTGACTCAAAGAGCATTGACGCAGTTCTCTACAGCCCAGGGCTTGTGGCTCAAGGCGGAGAAGTAACTGAGAGTGCAAAGGCAGCCGGAGGAAAATGGCACGCCATTGTTGGACGCGGCATTTACCAGGCAGAGGACAAGACAAAGGCTGCAGAAGAGCTCACAAGCAAACTTTAGCTGGGAAAAACCAGTTTAAATAAGTGTTCAACATTTATTTTGACAGTGGTTGTGCTTGAAGCTTGCATTAGTTAGTGTTGACAATATAGAGAATCT
>JAFCCH010000035.1 GCA_017610265.1 Nitrososphaerota archaeon | reverse complement strand
CTTAGAACAAGACAGGGAAAAAAGTAGGTCAATTCTTTTAGTGAATTATTTCTTTTTCTTCAAGTTAAGCTGGCTTTTTGGAAAGGCAAGAGAAACCATTCTTGTTCTTCCACGCGGCTTCTTTAAGGCTTCCTCTGTTTTCACAAGATTCATCCTCTCAAGCACTGATACGAGAGATCTAAACCTTCTTTGGCTCAAAGGCTTTTCAACGGCTTTTTCATAGACCTCAAACAAATCGCCTGAAGCAATGTCTTTGTTTGCAGGAATAAGTGAAAGAATCTTTGATTCGGTCTCGCTCAAGTAAGCAAGAGCCTTTTGCAATGCCCTTGAATCAACCTCTGAAAAAACACCCTTAAGGTCTTCTGTTGTTACCTTCTCAGCATTTTTTTTCTCAGCATCACGCCCAGCCCTCAAAAGGCACTCAATTGCAATCCGCGCATCTCCACCAAGCTTTGCAGCATGAGCAGCAGCAACGTTAATGACATCCTTGTCCAAAGCAGTTGAATGAAAAGCATACTGCGCCCTCTGCTTTAAGATTTCCTTAAGCTGTTGGGGAGAATAGGGTTCAAAAGCAATGGTTTGCTCTGCAAGGCTGCTTTTAACTCTGTCATCAAGCAATGAAACAAAATCAGAAATATTACTAATAAAAATCATTCCAAAACGGCCCTGGCCATACTCAACGACACGAAGCAAATCATAGAAGAGCTTGCTTGCCTCCTTGTCATGAAGCAATTGGTCAGCCTCGTCCAAGACCACAATTGGAAAAAAGTTCGCATGCTTTAAGGCCTCAACAACCTTTGAATAGGCCTCATCTGTTGCAATACCTCTTCTTGGAGTTGGCTCCCCCAAAAAATTTGCAATCTGCGTTAAAATAGAATGCCTTGTGTTTAACTGAAAGCAATTTATGTAAAGACCCTTTGCCCGATCAGAATACTGCTGCAATTCGTTTAACACAAACTTTACTGTTGCAGTTTTTCCCGTTCCAGATTTGCCGCAAACAAAAACATTCTGCGGCTTTTTCCCCTTGAGAACAGGCTGAAGGGCAAAGACAAGGTTGTCAATTTCCGCATCCCTAAAAGGAAGCCTTTCAGGCACAAATTCAGGGTAGAGAAACCTTTCGTCCTTCAAAAGCTCGTTAATCTTTGATTTTTTTGAAAAAATATTGCCAGGCATTTAAACCAATGAAAGTAAGGCAGGAAATTAATTAAAAGCCCATTGCAGTAATACTAGAGTAAAATGGCCTCATTAAAAATGCTTTTTGGAACAGCTGGAATTCCTGGTTCCTCAAAGAAAAGGGATAGTGTTTCCGGCATTAAAAGAGTTAAAGAGCTCGGCCTACAGGCCATGGAACTCGAATTTGTAAGAGGAGTTAATATGGGCGAAGCCACAGCCAAAGAAGTTGGCAAGACTGCAAAGGAAGAAGACATTGTTCTAAGTGTGCATGCCCCCTACTATATTAATTTGAATTCCTCTGAAAAGGCAAAGCTTGTGGCAAGCAAGAAACGGATTCTGGACTCGGCTCGCATTGGAGAGATTGCAGGGGCAAAGATTGTGACATTTCACCCGGCCTATTTCCAAAAGCAGGACAAAAAAGAAGTGCTTGAAAAAGTAACAAATGTAATTGAAGAATTAGTTAAGTATGTGGAAGAACAGGGTTGGAAAATAAAACTTGCGCCAGAAACAACAGGAAAAGCAAGCCAGCTTGGCTCCTTGAAGGAAACGATTTACATGTGCAGAAAGGTCAAAGGCTTGTTGCCAATGGTTGACTTTTCCCACTTGCATGCAAGAGACAACGGCCGATTTAAGGAAAGAAAAGATTTTGAAAAGGCAATTGAAGAAATTCCGGAAAAGTTTAGGAAAATGCTTTACATGCATGCCTCAGGTATAAGGTTTTCTGCGAAAGGAGAAAGAAACCACTTGGACTTTGAAGAAGAAGGAAATTCATTCAGGTACAAATGGCTGCTTGAAGCTCTGCACAAAAAAAAGGTTTCAGGCAGAATCATTTGTGAGAGTCCGGACATCGAAGGCGGCGCCCTGCTGATGCAAAAATACTGGAAAAAGCTTTGATTGCAAACGAAGTGAGGTGTGCTATCGAGCAAAGCGAAGATAGCACTCGTACCAGTCGGACGTGACGGCTATCCTTTTGATCCCATGAACAAGCTGACCGCTAACCCTGTTACCAGTGCAACAAGTGCGTTTGACTTAAAGTATGCCAGTGACAAAAGCTCTGGCAGTGGAACTGTTAGCCAGACATTGCTTAGAATGACTGACAAGACTGCGCCAAAGATAAGGGCAATCAACAAGTGCTTTAGCCCTGTTAAATAATTGTGATAAGTGCTTTTGATGAAGACAAATGCCGCAATAAGGAAAATTGCAAAAAAGATCAGCCCAACATTTTCGTTTGGAGCAGAAATTGTTACTCCCGAAATTACTCCGAATTCAGCAACAACCATGTAACTCAAAACAGCCAAAAGGCTTCTGTCATGGAATGAGGCAAGAATACTTGACGGATTCAAAGCCTGGTTGGACAAAAGCTTTGTTGGTTGAATCTGGGTAGGAGTTATTTCTGGCCTTGCCTGAGTAGTAATGCGATTGTCAAGCTCGTTCTCAAACTGTTCAACAACAAGCCTTTTCATTTCAGACTTTACATCAGAAACCCTTTCTTCCTGCGGCTTCTGAATTTCTTTCTTCAAGGAAAGGGCTGAAATTGCAAGTGCGATTAAAGCAAAAACTAATCCAATTAATCCGGCAATTACAAGGCCAATGTCTGGATTTGGTGAAAAAATCTTGTTTTGGAACGAGAAAAAGAAAAGCCCTGTTGAGCCAAGAACAATCAGGAAAAGGAAGAACCTTTTGATTATACCAAGCAGCCAAGCTGCCAGTTCAACAAGCAAAACAATTAAAACAAATGAAACAATTGCACCTATTCCAATCAAGGCAATTGTGGTTACATCTCCCTGCATTGCCTTTGTAATTATGTCATTTGCCGCCGGAATCAGCAAATCGTAAATAAATGCGTTTAAATCAATGGCCATTTATTTATTGAGTGTCTTAGAAATATATAAAGTTTTATGCTGGGCTTGAAAAAAGGGACAAACCTAAGAAAAATGAGCTTTTTTTAAAAAGGTCGAATATTAGAATAACTAGCCATGGGCGATGAAAAACCTGGAAAAACAGACCATTATTTTGGAAAGCTTTCCAGCTGGCTTGGGACAAGAATTTCGGCATTTGTTGCCTTTTTGTTCCTTTTGTTCGGCACAGGAGCAATTTTCGGAGCAATAATTGTTCCAAAATTCTCGCATTTTGGCGGTTATTTACTGTTGGCCCCAATAGGACTGGCAGTTGTAGCATATTACAACAGGGTAATTGCAACAGTTTTGTTTGCAGGCATTGTCTTGTTTTTTGTGGTGTAAAAAATGGATGGAAAAATACTTCTTTCAAGCTCTGAATTTAAGGCACTTGCTTCAGACACAAGAGCTGGAATAATAAAATTGCTTAGGACAAGGAATCACACCCTTACCGAAATGAGCAAAAAACTAAATCTTGCAGCCCCAACAGTCAAACAGCATTTGGGCGTTCTCCAAGGAGCGGAACTTATCCAGGAATTAGATGAGGGCAGAAAATGGAAATATTACAGCCTTACAAGAAAAGGCAAAAACATGTTCACAACCGAAACTCCTGTGAATGTTCTAATTGTTCTGGGAGTAAGTATTTTCGCGCTTGTCGGGATGGTTTACTATTTTGCAATGCTTACAGGAATGCAGACCGCAATGGTTGTTCAAGATGATTTTGCAAGAGCGCCTGCATTTATAGAATCGGCTGAAAAAGTTATCGGCGGCTCTTCAGCTGTTGCATCAGACAGTGTTGTTAGCACAGCTTCAGAGGGAGCCACAACACTTGCCCCGGAGGCCCTGCCAGTAATGTCAAATGTTATACCAGCAGTAATGCAGTTTGGCGGCGAAACAATTGTTTTCATGCTTGCAATTGTTGCATTGGCTCTTTTGGTTGGCTACCTTATTGCAAAAGTTAGGGACTAGAATGTTTTCTAGAATGAGAATGGGTACAGACGATTTTTCCCTTTCTAAATTTTATCATACCTGAATCCAAAAGAGAGGGCAGATAATTTGGAGGATGCGGCTTTGATTGCAGTACAATTATTGAGACAGACTTTTTTACATTGCCAGGCCCACATGCCCTGAACAAAATCCACCTTATAAAATCAAGAAAGCTTGGAATATCAGCCGTCCTGATTATTGCCATTAAATTGAATTCTCCAAGAATCCTGTTAAGCTCGTGAACTTCGCCCATCTTTACAAGATTTTGGGCAAGCTCCTCGCTTGACTCAGGAGGAGCATTTACAAGTACTGTTGCCTTTAAGGCAAGCTTTAGATTTTTGTAAAAAACAGGATTGACAACAGGCGTCTTTTTCACAAGCACAGCCTCATCCCACAAATTTTTCCAGCGCTTGCCAACAGTGTTTCTGTGCAAGCCAAGCTCTTTTGCAATTTCTCCAAGGTCTTTGTTAGAAAATCTTGTTTTTAGGTCAAGAATTTTGAAATCTGTTTTGTCAAAGGATTCAAGGCAGTCAAATTCTTTTGGAATAATATTGTGGGTCTTGTAATTTTTTGTAACAAGCAAAACCTGGCTGGCCCTGATAAGATCTGGAAACTCTTCAGAAATTTTCCTGACAAATTCATCAACGCAAAAGACATCGCGTTCAATTACCTTTATCGCAAGATCAAATTCCCCAGTTACAAAAGAGACAACGTGAACCTGAGGAAATTTCAAAAGATCGTCAAGAAGCCGGAAAGAATTGACTTTTGAAATGTTTACCTTGAGCAAAACCCAGGCAATTGTTGGAAGGCCAAGCCTTGCATAGTTGAGCCTGTATCTATAACCAAGAATTATTTTTTCCCTAAGCATCTTTTTCAGGCTGTAGCTTACAGTGGCTGGCTTTAGCCGCAACTCTTTTGCAATCTCTGCCTCAGACATCTGTGCCCCGTTGAAGCAAACAAACTCCAGGATCTTGTGATCTATTTTACTTAATTCCACTCCAAAAACACCTTAACTATATAATGTGAGGTAATTTATTTAATTATTTGCCAAAATGCACTGTTTTTTTGCCCAAAAAGGGTGCGTTTGTGAAAAATAGATTTTATAGTAGTAGGAGGCAATACTTACAGGGGTTAAAAATGGGCGCAAAATACAATTTGCTAAAAATAACGACAATTGCTGGAACCATCTTTTCAGTGTACAGTGCATTCAGCGACACACTGCTATTGGAGGATCTGCTACTAGTCATACTCATAGCTGCAACATTGGTCGAAGTGTCAAACGGAATGAAAGCAAAACACGCTGCAAACATAGGAATACAGGAAGCAGTTGAAAAAACAATTGAGGAAACAATTGCAAAGCAGATCGCAACAAGATAGCAGGCTTCGTTGAACAACGCAAAGGAGGGCATTTTTAAAGTCCTTTCCATAGCCTCCTTTTTTTGAGGAAGATGAATACACAGGGAATTTTTTGCTTCGCGTTGTTGCTGGCGTTTGCCGCAATGGAAATTAACTTTCTAAACGAAAGTGCGGCTGCAAAGCAAAAGATTTTTGGAACGGAAAAAGTTTTGTTTGAAGCAGAAATTCTTTCAGCGACAAGGACTATTGCAGAAAATGGAGTGGATGCAGTTACAGAAGAAGGGTTAAGGCAGGGAGTGCAAGCAGAACTTGAACCAGACGAAGTTAAAAAAGCAGTGAACAAACGGCTTGCTTTTCTTTTTAGCGAAATGGAAAAAAATTCAGATGAAAGGGCGTCAATCTCCTTTGAGGAAGAATCCCTTTCAGAAAAATTTCTAAACGAGAACAGCTCAGTTATTGTTGTAAAAAAAGAAGAGCTTGTTTCAGTAGCAGAATACAGTTTTACCGGCGGGCTTTTGAAAGATAAAAAAGTTAAAGCAAAGATTTTTGGAAAAAACGCCAAACAGGAATTTAAGATACCTGCAGGATACACAATCAGAGTGGTTGTTCTAGGATGAGAAAAGGCCAGCTTCAATTGGAGGCAATAATTTGCTTTGCTGTTTTTCTGGCAATTCTGGGAATTTTTCTTAACAGCATAAACCAAATGAGTGAAGAGGCAGGCAAGGCAAGTTCTGCCATGGAAGCAAGAGCTGAAGCAGAACAATGCTGTATGATAGCAGACTCTGTTTACAGCAACGGCCTTTTAGGAATTTACAGAACAGGAACAAAATGCAATTCCAAGGGAAACATAATTGAAAGCAAGGAAAAAAGATGCACTGCGATCGCAAGAGAAATAAGGCTTGCACAGGCAGGCAATGAAAGCTTTTTGGAGGTAGAACTAAATGCCCATTACAGATAAGGGATTTGTGTTCTCACTTGACTTAGTTGTGGCATTTATTGCAATGCTATTAATGGCCTCACTTATGCTTGCCCATATTGAAATGCAAATAGAAGCGGAAAAAGACCTTGTCGAAAAGGCAATGCTTGAACACAAAACAGTTTTTCTTCTGGATTCATTGGTAAAAAATAATGATTTGGAAAGGCCCTTGCTTGGCTCAGCCCAATTTAATAAAGAAAAGCACAGGGTTTTGGCAAACGAACTTGATTTAGCATTGTTTTCAAAAGCAGAATATTTTGAAAGAGAAAACTTTTTTGCAGCAAAGGCAGGAATAAGGAAGAGATATTCAAACAAAACAGTGTTTGAGGTTGAAGCAGGAAAAAGATGCCTTGCCCTTGACAGAATTGTTCTTGAAGGAGGAGAAATCGCGCTTGTGGAGGCAGTTATTTGTGAAAAATAGGGGATATTATTTGAGCTTTGAGGCAATTGTTTCACTTGCTTTGCTTGGTCTGCTTATTTCAATGCCGCTGCAGCAAGAAAAAACAAGCCTTTCTGATTTGCATTTGCTGCAAAAGGAAAACGACCTTTTGGTGCTTTGGGCAAAAAGATTTGATTACATAGACATTGAGAGAATGAAACAAGAATTTGAATTTGCTTTTCCTGAAAAAAAAGGAGAAATAATTGTTGACTGGCAAGTTATAGAAATTGGGAAAAAGGGGAATAAAGCTGTTTCCTCAAAAGCCGTTTTCTTTAACAAGAATCTGGAAAGGCATGAAATAAGGTTAGTTGTGTTCAAGTAAAATTTTGCCATGTTGTTTCTTCAGTGAAAAAAACTTTTTCTCAGAAAATGAAACAGGCTTGAAAAAAAGCTTGTTTGGAAATGCAACCTCGAACTTTTTTTGAACATTATTCCCCTCAACTTCGATGATAAGGTTGTTGTCAACAGAGTAAAAATTCCAGGTTTGCATTGGATTTGCTTTGATTAAGGAAATAGAGCCATCTGCCTGAAAGCCCATTTCATCAACAAGGTTTTGCAGGGAATGGGAGAAACTATTTGCATTTACACTGTCAAGACCGAAAACACTTGCCTCAAAAACAAAATTGAGCAAAGGCAAAAGCAATGCAAATACTGCAAAGGCTGCCGCCAAAAGCAGCAAATATTCAAGGCTAAGCTGTCCGCCTGAATTCATGCAATTACCTAAATTTTGTCAATTTCCTTGAAAATCTTCCCGCTCTTTTCCTCAATGACCTTTGCACCCTCTTTACTTGTCTCTTGCAATTGCGAAACAAGCAAAAGGACAAGAGCTACAACGGCCGCAAGAACGATTATTAATTCCACAGAAATCTGGGCTTTTTTGCCAAGGTTTAATCCATTCATAAAAAAAGACTTTTAGAGAAAGAATAAAAAGACTGTTTAAAATTCGGCAAAAAGCGAAACCATGAAGAAATGCCATAATTTGAAGGAAGGTCCAGGCTTGAAGGAATGCTTTAAATTCTTTTCAGGCTTAAAGGATTCAATGGAAAGTGCTGAAAGAAACGATTTGCTGATTTCGTGGATTACGATTAGCATTGCCTTTGCCATACTACTGGGAGACGGGTTTTTGGGCCTTGCGTCTTTTGTTGTAATGTTTCCAATTTCACTGGTTACTGTAGGAGCAGGTTTTATTGCACACGAACTTGCTCACAGAAGTGTTGCAAAGCATTTTGGCGCACACGCAGAGTATAGAGCTTGGCAGGCCGGGCTTATCTTTGCAATCCTCTCAGCATTTGTAGGATTTATTTTTGCGGCGCCTGGTGCAGTTTACATCTTTGGAAATATTAGCAGGAAGCAAAACGGAATTATTTCAATTGCAGGTCCTGTAACAAACATTGTTGTTGCAAGCCTTTTTGGGTTGATTGCATTGGCAAACCTTGGGGGCATTCCTGATGTAATTGGTTCTATGGGTTTTAGGATAAACATGTTCCTGGCATTATTCAACCTAATCCCTTTTGGACCATTAGATGGAAAAAAAGTATTTGTATGGAGCAAAAGCGCATGGTTTGCAGCAATAGCTGTGGCAGCCGCAGGCGTATTTCTTTTGCCTGGCTTTTTCTAATTAGATTGAATTAATTTTAGCCAACATAGCTTGGCTTGAATTCAGCATGATGCTCTTCAAAGTGATCGTAGGATTCCTCAACTTTTGAAGTAATACTTGGCTTTGCCTTTTCAAGCGCCTTTTCAAAGTGCTTTTTAGTAACAGGACTTGGTTCCATCTTGTTTTCCTTCAAAGTGATTAATGCAGCAGACCTTACAAGCCCCTCAATTCCTGCCCCTGAAAAGCCCTCTGTTTTATCCACAAGCTTGTCCAATGAAACATCCTTTTCAAGCATGACATTCTTTGTGTGAACCTTGAAAATTGCAAGCCTGCCATTTTTGTCAGGAGCGTCTATTTTGATGAACTTGTCAATCCTACCAGGTCTCATAATGCCGGGGTCGATTAAGTCTGGCCTGTTGGTTGCAGCCATAAAAACAACGCCCCTGTTTTGTTCAACGCCATCAATCTCTGTAAGCATCTGATTTACAACCTTCTCAGTTACGTTTGAACCAGGACTTGAACCCCTCTTTTGGGCAATGCTGTCAATTTCATCAAAGAAAACAATGCAGGGAGCAACCTGCCTTGCCTTTCTAAAAACTTTCCTAATGCCTTTCTCAGATTCTCCAACCCACATGCTCAACAATTCAGGCCCCTTCACTGAAATAAAGTTTGCCTCACTTTCTGAGGCAACAGCTTTTGCAAGCAATGTCTTTCCACAACCAGGCGGGCCAAACAAAAGAATTCCTGCGGGTGGCTTTATTCCCATTTTCTTAAAACTGTCAGGATGCTTTAAAGGCCATTCAACTGCCTGTTTTAATTCCTCTTTTGCTTCTGCAAGATCTCCAATATCAGACCATTTAACATTTGGAATTTCAATTGCAACCTCTCTCAAAGCAGATGGCTGCACATCTTTCAAACCGTTTAAGAAATCTTTTTTGTTGACTTTTAATGATTCAAGGAGCTCCTGTGAAATTGTTTCCTCTTCAAGGTCAAACTTTGGCAGATATCTTCTCAATGCCTTCATTGCAGCTTCTTTTCCAAGGGCTGCAAGGTCTGCTCCGACAAAACCATGTGTTATTGAAGCAAAATAATCAAGGTCAACATCTTTTGCAAGAGGCATTCCCCTTGTATGAATTAACAAAATTTCCTTTCTTGCATTTTTGTTAGGAACGGGAAATTCAATTTCCCGATCAAACCTGCCAGGCCGTCTTAAAGCCTCATCCAAGCTATTTACAAGGTTTGTTGCGGCAATAACAATTACATTTCCACGTGCTTCCAGACCATCCATTGAAGCAAGGATTTGTGCAACAACTCTTCTTTCAACCTCGCCAACAACAGCATCCCTTTTAGGGGCAATGGCATCAATTTCGTCAATAAAAATAATACTCGGGGCATTTTCCTCAGCTTCTTTGAAGATCTGCCTAATCCTTTCCTCAGCCTCTCCCACAAACTTTGACATTATTTCAGGAGCATTAACCGACTTGAAGTGGGCTTGTGTTTCTGAAGCAACAGCCTTTGCAAGCAAAGTTTTTCCTGTTCCAGGTGGGCCGTGTAATAGAACACCCTTTGGAGGAACAATGCCAAGTTTTCTAAAAAGTTCAGGATGCCTCATTGGAAGCTCAATCATTTCCCTTACTTTCTTAAGTGGTTCATCAAGGCCTCCAATGTCATCATATGAAACGTGCGGAATTGACTCAACCGCTCCCTTGGCAGGTTTTTCTTTCAAAATGATCTGGGTAAAATCAGTAACTTTAACAGTCCCCCTTGGATTGCTGTCAATAACCTTGTAAACAAAGCCTGATCCAAAAACACTTATCCAGACACTGTCACCAATTGTTAAAGGCCTGCCCAAAAAGTTTTTCTTCAGAATTCGATCATAACCAGATGCAATAATCCTAATTTCCTGTGTTGGCGCAAGAGTAATTTTTTTGGCTTCTTTTGGAATGATTTTTTTAACAGTAACTTTTTCCCCAAGACCAACATCTGCATTGTGCCTTATAAAACTATCCATCCTTACAAGAAGCTTGCCTTCATCGTCAGCCCTTGCAGGCCAAACACTTGTTATTCCAAGGTGCCTTTTGGTTTCCCTGTCCAAAGTGATTATGTTCCTGCCAACATGTGTTGGATCAGGATCTGCAACCTTTAAGTCAACACTTTTATCCACCATATTAAAGCAACCCCTTAAGGAATATATTTTGACTGAAACCTATTAAAACTGTTTCCTAATTTCAAGCGAACTTCCGGGCAAAACCGAAATAATGTCGTCTAATGAGACAACGTTTTTTCCTGATTTTTCTTCAAACTCTTTTAAAATGGATTTGGCTGCATCGCTTCTTTTTGTCTTTCCAAAGCCAATGCCAAAGGAAACCTCGCAATTCTTTTTCACAGCACTTGGAGGGCCGCCCATTACAAGGAA